>CAYHHL010000124.1:0-17011 GCA_964356325.1 uncultured Enterobacteriaceae bacterium
AATCGGAGCTATCCGCTCCTCGCCCCTCGAAAACGGCTCCGGCTCCGGCTCCGGGTTCGGGTTCGGGTCCTACTCAAGTCCAACAAGTACACGCAATCACAAACAGTTCTCCTGTGATCGATCAGCAGCAAACGGTGGCCGAAGCCCTGCGCGTGCTCCTGGCCGTGCAGGCGCGGGTGCGGCCGGAGCAGATCCGCGACACGGAAACCATCGACGAACTGTTCGACGGCGTGTCGTCGCGGCGCAACCAGGTCTTGCTCGACCTCGGCGCCGAATTCGACATGGGCACGCTGGACGGCGCGCACGAGAAGCCGATAGCCGCGCTGGCCGTCGAGGTCGCCAAGCGGGCTGGCATGTGGCGGGCGCCCGGGCGCTACTTGCGCGCGACGCAGGACGACACCCTGCGTCGGGTGCTCGGTCGGGCCGGCTTGGGTCGCAAAGAAGTCAATGAATATCTGCAGGAAAACTGGGGACTTGGCGCGGGGCATGCGGCCAGCTTCCTGTGCGCACTGGTGCTTGCCGTGCGAGACGGCGACTCCGGGCGCGGAGGCCGGTTGGGCGATGGCCTGGATGCGTCCCCGGCGACGCGCGCCGCAGGTCTTGCGTTGATCGACAGCGTGGTCGCGGCCTGGGCCCAGAATCGCGGGCTGGCTCTGCAGCGCCGTGGCGACGCGCAGGCGGCCGGTGGGGCGGTCGATGCCGCGGTCGTGCACGAACTGGAGGCGCGGCTGGCTGGTCTCGACGGCATCCTGATGAAGACCGCACGCGATCTGGCCAGCCACCTCGGCCACCGATTGGACGCCGCAAACGATGCCGGCCCCGTCGCCGTGGACGCCGCGTCGGCCAGCCTTGCCGTGCTCGATCGGGAGTTGGGCGCGGCCTACGCTGTGCTCGTCGCGCCCGCCTTCGAGGCCCGCAAACACGTTGCGTTGACTTCGGCCTGGGCATGGGCGCAACGGGATGTCGCCCGCCTGTTCTTCGAGGCGAGCAACGGCCATTGGAGCGACGCGAAGGTAGCAGCCGAGGCCGTGCGCCTGGCCGGCCACGGTCGAGACGCGCGGGTCGCCGATTCCGCGCGCTGGTACGCCATCCAGGCGGCGGCGGCAGGGCACCACGCGCTGCACGAAGCACTGCTGGCGATTGCGGCAGCACCAGTCTCGGCCGCCGTGGCGATCCGGCCTACGCGTCCGCATCTGGCCATCGCAGCAGACGGTGCGATAGCCTACAGTGAAGTACCTGATCCAACGTGTGTTTCTCTCGATCACCTGGCCGAGGCGCTGCTTCCAGAGGGCGGTCTGCCCCTGCTGCAGCTCGGCGCCGGAGGGCAGTGGAACGACGGGTTTCGCGCGGTGCTGCGGCAAACGGCCACCACCGCCCTGGACCTCGCCGGCCGCACCGCGTTGGTCACCGGCGCCAGTCCGGGCTCGATTGCCGCCGAACTCGTGCGCCACCTCCTGCGCGCCGGGGCTCGCGTGGTCATGACAACATCCTCCTACGATTCAAAGCGTTTACGCTGGTGTCAGGCGTTGTACCAGCGCGAGGCCGCGCCCGGGGCCGAATTGCATGTGGTGCCGTTCAATCAGGCGTCCTTTCAGGATATCGATGCGCTGGTCGAGTGGCTGTTCAGCGAGGTCACGGAGCAGGCCGGCGCCGGCGTGCGCACTCTGAAGCGGGCATGGGTGCCGGACCTGGTGGTGCCGTTTGCCGCCCTGAAGGATCTCGGCACCTTGGATTCACTGGGTGCCCGGGCGGAGGCGTCGCTGCGGGCGATGCTGCTCGGTGTCGAGCGTCTAGTCGCCGGCATCGCAAGGCGTCACCTGCAGCGTGGACAGGCGGGTACGCCATGCCATGTGCTGCTGCCCTTGTCGCCCAACCACGGCAGCTTCGGCGGCGACGGCGCCTACGCCGAGACCAAGGCCGGCCTCGAAGTCATGCTGGCGAAGTGGCACAGCGAACACGACGCCTGGGGCCGCGCGGTGCGGCTGTGTGCCGCCCGCATTGGCTGGGTGCGCGGCACGGGCCTGATGGACGCCAACGATCCGGTCGCGGCCCGCTTGGAGGCCGAAACCGGCGTGCGCACGTTTTCCAGTGCCGAGATGGGCTGGCTGCTGGCCGCACTGTGTACGCCCGAGGCCCGGTCCCAGGCCAGCGCCGCTCCGCTCGAAGCCGACCTGACCGGCGGCTTTGCCCGACTGCACGACGTGCGCGCGGTGGTCGCGGGCATCCGCGCCCGCTTGGACGCCGAGATGGCCTACGCCCGCCGCACCACGGCATTGGTCCGGGCTGAAGCCGCGTGCCTGGGTACCGGGACCGCCGCGCGTGCGCAAGTGCGGGCCCTGGACACCTGGCCGCGCCCCCTCGCTGTGCCACAGAAGTGCCTGCCAGGACAGCAGAATGGCGCGCCAGACCGGGAACTCCTGGCCGATCCGAACTGGCCCGCCGGCAGCGTCCCGCTGGAGCGCATGGTCGTCCTGGTCGGCGCTGGCGAAATCGGCCCCTGTGGCAGCGCCCGCACGCGCCATGAGTTGGAAGTCGATGGCGAATTGTCCGCGGCTGGCGTGCTGGACCTGGCTTGGTCCACGGGCCTCGTGCGCTTCGAGCGCGGTGGCCGAGGCGGCGCCTGGATCGACGTGCAATCTGGTGAGGAAGTCGACGAGGCCGACGTGGCAAGCCGTTACCGCGCCGCCCTGCAAACCCGGGTTGGCGTTCGAGAAGTCGATCCTGCCACCGCCGGCTTCGATCCGACCCGCCTGCCCGTGCTGGCCACCGTCTATCTGGAACGCGACCTGGAATTCGCCGTGCCGACCGAGGCCGAGGCGCGCACGTTCGTCGCCGCCGCCCCGGCCCACACCCGCATCGCCTACGACCAGGCCGCGGACCGGTGGCGGGTGACCCGCCTCGCTGGCGCCGAGGTGCGCGTGCCGCGGGAAGTGCGCCTGCCGCGCACCGTGGCCGGGCTCGTCCCCCAGGGCACTGATTTTACCCGGTATGGCATTCCCAAGGACATGGTCGACCACTTGGACCGCGTCACCCTGTTCAATCTCGTCGCCACCGTCGACGCGTTCCTGTCCGCTGGCCTCGAACCCGAGGAACTGCTGCGCCACGTGCATCCGGCGCGGGTCGGCAACACGCAAGGCGGCGGCATCGGCGGCATGCGGTCGCTGCATCGGCTGTACCTGGACCACTTGCTCGATGCCGAACGGCAAAACGACGTGCTGCAGGAAACGCTCATCAACGTCATGGCGGGCTACGTGGTGCAGGCCTACGTCGGTTCGTACGGGCCGATGGTGCATCCGGTTGGCGCCTGTGCCACGGCAGCGGTGTCACTCGAAGAGGCGATGGACAAGATCCTCCGCGACAAAGCGGACTTCGTGGTGGCTGGCGGCTACGACGACTACGGACCGGAGGGCGCAGTCGGCTTCTTCGACATGAACGCCACGGCCTCGAGCGACGAGATGCAGGCGATGGGCCTGCTGCCGGGGGAGATGTCGCGCCCCAACGACCTGCGCCGGCGCGGCTTCGTCGAGGCCCAGGGCGGCGGCACGGTCCTGGTCGCACGCGGCGACGTCGCTCTGGCGATGGGTCTGCCGGTGCTCGGCGTCCTGGCGCACGTCGGCTCGCACGGTGACGGCATCCACAAGTCCATTCCGGCCCCCGGCCTGGGGGCACTGGCCAGCGCGATGGGCGGCGCCGACTCGCCGCTGGGACGGGCGCTGACCGACTTCGGTCTGCAAGCCGATGATATTGCGTTGGTCTACAAGCACGACACCTCGACGGGCGCCAACGACCCGAACGAGAACCAGCTGCACCACCGCATCCAGACTGCGCTCGGGCGGACGCCGGGCAACCCGCTGTTCGTCGTGTCGCAGAAGTCACTGACTGGGCACGCCAAGGGTGGCGCCTCGGCCTGGCAGGTCATCGGCCTGTGCCAGGCGCTGGCCGCGGGTGTCGTGCCCGGCAACCGCAACCTGCAATGCGTCGACGAATCGATGCGCCGGTATGCCCACTTGGGGTTCACGGACGCCACGCTGCGGCCTGGACCGGCCCTGCCGATGCGAGCCGGCTTGCTGACCAGTCTGGGCTTTGGCCATGTGGGCGCCATCGGCCTCGTGCTGCACGCCGACGCGTTCCATGCCGCGGTGCCGGCGGCCGATCGGGAGGCGTACCGGCAGGCCCGCGACCGCCGCCTCGGGCAACAGACCCGGGAAGGCGCCGCCATCCTGTTGGGCGAGCGCACGGCGTTCGACAAGCGCAGCCAAAGGCGTTTCGCCGCCGCGGACGGGACCGACGCCCAGGCCGAAGCGGAGGCGGGCCTGCTGCTCGACCCGCAACGGCGCCTGGGGGCCGACGGTCTCTACGACGGCACCGGGTTGGTCCCGGCAGCGGCAGCAGGCGTCGAGGCAGCGTCGTGATCGCCGGCGTGGGAATCGATCTGGTCGACGTCACCGCGTTTGCCAACCAGCTGTCTGACACTGCATCAGTTTTTTCCGAGCGCACGTTCACTGCCGGCGAGTTCGAAGCGGCCGAGCACCGGCCCGGTGGCAAACCAGCTCGCCACCTCGCCGCCCGCTTCGCAGCCAAGGAGGCATTCGTCAAGGCGTGGTCCGCCAGCCGCCACGGCCGGTCGCCTCTGTTGGGTTTGCTCGATCTGCGCGACATCGAGGTCGTCTCCGACGCGCAAGGCCGACCGGCCTTGGCATTGCATGGCGCAGTCGCCGAGGCCATGCAGCGCAGTGGCGAGGCCTTTGCCTGCCATGTCTCGCTCAGCCACGACGGCGGTTTCGCCACCGCGGTCGTGGTGCTGGAACACGCCGCTGGAGCCGTACGATGACAAGCGTCCCAGCGACCCGAGACCTGCGCCGCATCGCCCTGCTGAACCGGGGCGAACCCGCCGTGCGATTCGTGCGGGCGGTGCGCGACTACAACCACGAACGCGGCACCGCCCTGCAAGTCGTGGCCTTCTATACCGACCCGGACGTGGGTTCGCCGTTCGTGCGCATGGCCGACGACAGCGTCCGCTTGGGTCCCGCTTTGCGTCCGGCGCCCGTCGCGAGCGGCATGGTCAGCGCCTACTGCCACCATGACCACGTCCTGGACCTCTTGCGCGCCCACTCCTGCGACGCGGTCTGGCCCGGCTGGGGCTTCGTCTCCGAAGACCCTGATTTCGTCGAGAAGCTCGAAGCCGCCGGCATCATCTTCCTCGGGCCCTCGGCGGCCGCCATGCGCCTGCTCGGCGACAAGATCGCGTCCAAGCACCTGGCCACCGCAAGCGGCGTGCCGATGGGACCGTGGCACGAGATCTCGGCTGGCGAGGACGCTGCCGCGACCTTGAAGGCGGCGAACCGCGTGGGTTTTCCGCTCATGGTCAAAGCTTCGGGCGGCGGGGGCGGGCGGGGCATCCGACGCGTCGATGACCCGGACTCCGTGGCAAACGCGGTGGCAGCGGTGCGCGAGGAGGTCCGCAAGGTGTTCGGCCAAGGCGGCGTCTTCCTCGAAGGCTGCGTGACCGGAGCGCGCCACATCGAAGTCCAGTTGGTGGGCGGCGTCGATGGCCAAGCGACGGCCGTGGGCGTACGCGATTGCTCGATCCAGCGGCGCAACCAGAAGGTCATCGAGGAGGCGCCTTCACCGATCCTGCCCGCCGACATCGCCGAAACGCTGATGACGGCCTCGGTTCGCCTGTGTAGCGCGGCCGGCTACCGGGGCGTGGCGACCGCCGAGTTCCTGTACCAGCCGGCCACCAACCAAGTGTGCTTTCTCGAAGTAAATTCACGATTACAGGTTGAGCACACGGTGACTGAGATGGTGGCCGGTGTGGATCTTGTCCACGCCCAGATCGACATCGCCCGCGGACTTTCCTGGCGCCAACCGGGCAACGACATACCCGCCAGCCACGGCCACGCCATCGAGGTCCGCCTCAACGCGGAGAACCCGGAGCGCGGTTTCGCCCCCAGCCCCGGTGTAGTCCGCGTCTTGCGCATGCCGGCTGGCCCGGGCATCCGCGTCGACAGCGGCGTGACCGAAGGCATGACGATTGCCCCTGAATTCGACTCGATGATCGCCAAGATCATCGCGTGGGCGCCCACCCGCAGGCAGGCCGTCGCGCGCCTGTCCCGGGCCCTGCGCGAACTGCAGGTAGTGGTCGAGGACGGCGCCGTGAACAAGGCATTCCTCCTGGAGTTGCTGGCGCATCCTGCCTTCCTCGACGGCACGGCGGACACCGGCTGGCTCGACCGCGCGATGGCTGCAGGCGCCCTGGCCGCACCGACGCGTGTGGCCGAGGCGCTGCAAACGGCGGCCATCGTGGCCTGGAAGCAGCAACGGCACGCGGAGGTCCAGCGTTTCTTTGCCGAGGTCCAGAGCGGAATTCCGCAACACCTGCCCCCGCCGGAGGGAGCGCGCGTCGAATTGCGCCTGCGCGGCCGGCGGCACGTCCTGGTGGTCCACGGCGTCGGTCCGGACCGATTCCTGGTCGGCGACGACGACTCTCATCACGCCGTCACCTTCGAGCCGACCGGCGACCACTCCGCGCAGTTGCACGTCAACGGCAACCGTCACGATGTCCTGTTCGCCTGGGGCCGCACCGGCATCACCGTCGACGTGGACGGCACGTTGCACACCATCGAGAGGGCGAGCGGCGGCGTGGTGCGGGCACCCTCACCGGCCATGGTCGTGCAAGTCGCGGTCAAGGAAGGTGATTCGATTGCCGTCGGCGACCGGCTGTGCACGCTGGAGGCGATGAAGCTGGAGATGCCGTTGCACGCGGAGGAAGCCGGCGTCGTTCGCACCGTGCTGTGCCGGGTGAATCAGCAGGTGGCTGCCGGGCAAGCGTTACTGCTGCTCGAGCCGGCCGAGATCGAGACCGCCCCCCGTACCGAGGGCGCCGCGACGCTGGTCGAGGTGCGCGCGCCGCAGCCACGCCCGCTCGACCTGCTGCTGGTTGCCGGCACGCTGCGGCCGGAGCGGCTGGATCGCCTGGAACCGGAGGCGGCAAGCGCGGTGCTCGATGACCTGATCGGTTCGCTGCGGGCGCTGCTGCACGGCTTCGAAGTACCTTCTCGTTTCGCGCACTTGCTGGAGCCGTTGCTGCGCCAGGAGTTCGACTTCTCGCGGCTGCAGCACCCGGAACGCTGGGCTCCGGTGGCAGTGCTGCTGGCCGACTTTGCCGCCAGTGAATCGTTGTTCAACCGCAACCTGCTACCGCTGGGCGACGAAGCGGCGGCGGTGAGCGCGGAACTCGCCTTCTACGAATTCTGCCGCCGCCACCATGAGGGCGAGTCCGCGGCCCAGCCCGAGTTCCGCCCTTTGCTCCTGCGCGCGCTGCAGGCCTACGGTGTGCACAGCCTCGAGGCCTGCGACGGCCTGCGCGAGGCCTTGTGGCGTCTGGCGGTGGCGCACCACCACGCGGCGCTGCGGCACCGGCTGTGTTCGTCAATCCTGCGTGTGATCATGGGGATGTGTGAAGCAGGGGTGCCGCCGCCTGAGCTGACGCGGCCGGGCTTCGTTGCGGAGAGTCTGCGCGAGGTGCTCGACCGCGTGGCCCAGGTGGCGCGGCCGGAGTTCGCCTTCGTGGCTGACAATGCCCGTCAGGCTGCCTACGTGCTGTTCGAGCAGTCGCGCTATGTCGAGCGGCGCGCGGTCGTCGAAGCGTTGGTGGCGCACACCGCGCAGATCCTGGACACGACGCCGCCGGGCGATGTCGAAGCCAGCGCGGCGATTGGCCTCTTGGTTCGGTCACTCCATCCGTTGTTTCCCATGCTTGTCCAGCAAGTTGCGCCAGACCGGCTGGCCGCGGCGGGCCTGCTCGAAGCGCTGGTGCGGCGGTTGTATGTCGGCGGCGACTGTCGGATGACTGCCCTGCCGCAGCCAGTTGGCGCCCCCGTGGGCCTGGTGAGGATCGACGCCACGGTGACGCTGGAAGGCGCGGAGGTGACCTTGGTCGCTGTGGTCGGCCAAGGCAGCGCGCTTTCGGCCACGCTGGCCCACGCGGTCCAGGCCGCGGCGACTCGTGCGGCCGACGGCGCCGCCATCGTCGAGGTGGTGCTGTACGGCAGCGCCGACGAGCCCGAGTTGGCAGCGGCAATGCAAACCTTGGTGTGGACGCCGGAAACCCTGCACCGCCTGACCGTGTCCTGGCATCCGGCCGGCGCGAGTGACGCTGCCAGGCCCCAGCCGGGCGCCATCCGCTGTCGCACGTGGCTGCCCGAGGTCGGCGCAAACGGCGTGGCGGCGTTGGCGGAGGCCACCGTCTTGCGCGACATCCATCCGGAAACAGCCCGACGCATCGAGCTTTGGCGCCTGCGCGACTTCGATCTCGAGCGGCTGGAGGCGCCCGAACAGATCGTGGCCTTCCGTGGCCGTGCCCGGAGCAACCGCGACGACGAGCGCATCTTCGTGTACGCAGAAGTGCGCGACGCCCCCGAGCAGCCGCCCGCGCACGGCCGCGACTCGCACCTGTGGGACTTCGAGCAAGCCTGGTTCGAGGGGCTGCGAATTCTACGCGAAGCCCAGTCGCGCCGTGACCCACGCAAGCGTTTTCACTGGAATCGCATGACGTTCTACGTGCGTCCGGTGTTTCGCCTCGACGCGCGCGACGTGGCGAGAGTCGCCCAGCGCCTCGAAGCGCCGGCACGCAGTCTCGGCCTGGAGAAGGTCGTCGTGTGCGGGCGCGTGCCCGACCCGGTACACGGCGTGCGGCCGGCGGTGTTCGTCGTCGCCAAGCCGGGTCGCCATCGGCTGCAGGTGGCGGAACGGCCGCAAACCGCGCTGCCCGTGCACGCGATGACACCGTACGAGATGAAGGTGGTGCAGGCTCGGCGCTTGGGATGCGTCTATCCGTATGAGATCGTGCGCATGATCGAGGGACGAATTCCCGGCGGAGTCGCGCCGCACCCGGACATGCGCAGCGGCCGCTTCGCCGAATACGATCTGCAAGCCGCCACTGATCTGCACCTGGTGCCGGTGCAGCGCGCGTACGGCCAGAACACGGCCGGCGTGGTGGTCGGCGTCATCGTCCACTTCACCGCCAAGTATCCCGATGGCATGGAACGTGTCTGGATCGCCTCGGACCCGTCGCTGGCCATGGGCGCGGTGGCCGAGCCGGAATGCCGTCGCATCATCGGTGCCCTCGATCTCGCCCAAGATCGGGGACTTCCAGTGGAATGGCTGCCCGTCTCGTCGGGCGCCCGCATCGCCATGGACAGCGGCACGGAAAACCTGGACTGGACGGCGCGCGTGCTGCGGCGGGTCATCGAGTTCACCGAAAGCGGCGGTGAAATCAACATCCTCGTCACCGGTGTCAACGTCGGCGCGCAGTCGTATTGGAATGCCGAAGCGACCATGCTCATGCACACGCGCGGCATCTTGATCATGACCCCTGAAGGCGCCATGGTGCTCACCGGCAAGAAGGCGCTCGAATACTCCGGCAGCGTCGCCGCCGAGGACGAGCGCGGCATCGGCGGCGTCGACCGCATCATGGGACCCAACGGCCAAGCCCAGTATTTTGCGCAGGATTTGGGCGAGGCGTACGCCATCCTGTTCGAGCACTACCGCTTTGCCTACTGCCGCCCTGGCGAATCGGGGCCGCGCACGCTGCCGTCGCTGGATCCTGAGGACCGGTCCATCCTCCACGCTCCGTACCGCGCCTGCCACGGCGAGACGTTCCAGACCATCGGCGAGATCTTCGACGACCGCACCAACCCCGGGCGCAAGAAGCCTTTTGCCGTGCGGGAAGTCATGGCCGCGGTCGTCGATCAGGACGGCGGTCGGTTGGAGCGCTTCCGCCTGATGCGCCACGCCGAGACCGCGGTAGTTTGGGACGCGCACTTGGGCGGCATGCCGACCTGCGTGATCGGCTTCGAGAGCCGCCCACAGCCCCGCCGCGGCCGAATCCCGATGGACGGCCCCGACACGTGGACTGGTGGCACGCTATTTCCCAACAGTTCCAAGAAGGTTGCCCGCGCCCTGCATGCGGCCAGCGGCGTGCGGCCGGTCGTGGTCCTGGCCAACCTGTCCGGGTTCGACGGCAGTCCGGAGTCCTTGCGCAAGTTGCAGCTCGAGTTCGGCGCCGAGATCGGCCGCGCGGTCGTGCAGTTCCGCGGCCCGATTCTATTCGTGGTCATCGGCCGCTACCATGGCGGCGCCTACGTGGTGTTCTCCAAGACCTTGAATCCAAACCTGACCGCTCTGGCACTGGAAGGTACGTTCGCCTCGGTCATCGGTGGCGCACCGGCCGCCGCGGTCGTGTTTCCGCGCGAAGTCCGGCGCCGAGCCGAGGCCGACCTCGCAGTCGTGGCTGCGCACGGTGCCATCGCGGCCGCCGCTCCCGCCCGCCGCCCCCGCTTGCGTGAAACCTACGAGGCGCTCTTGGCTGACGCAGTACTCGAGCAACAAGGTGAAGTAGCGCGGGAATTCGACGCGGTGCACACCGTTGGCCGGGCGGTGGCGGTGGGATCGCTGGATGCGGTGATTGCCCCTGGGCGGTTGCGCGAGGAGTTGATCGGCCGGCTGCGGGCGAATGCCCCGGCCACAGCCAAGCACTTGTAAGATCTGCGTCTTCCCGGCCTACAGGGTCGGCCTCTCCACGCCGTCCAACGTGCGGTCGACCTCCTCCTGGCAAATGACGCAGCGCAAGGCGGTGGGGATGGCCTCCAGCCGTTCGAAGCCGATTTCCTCGCCGCAGTCGATGCAGTCGCCGAACGTGCCGTGACGCAAGCGATTTCCCGCGTCGATGATGGCGCGAACCTCGGCCATGTGGCGCTCGGCATCGCTCGAGTCCAGTGTCGCCAGCATGTCCTCCACCGCGGCGTCGCCGTCGTCCAGCACACGCGACAGGGGCTCGATCTGGTCGCCCTCACCCGCGCGCTGCATCTCCTGTCGCGCCTCGGCAATCAGGGTCGCGTAACGCGCCTCGAGAGCACGATGCAGTTTCTGCAGTTGCACCTGGTTCAGCGACGCCATGCGATGCCTCCGGGGGGATGTTTGCTCTCACGGTAGCCGTTCCCCCGGGCGCCACTCGCACGCGAGGGCACAAGTCGCTGTGCACGCGCCTGAACCCGTCCCCGTTCCCGAACCCGAACCCGTTCCCGAACCCGAACCAGTTCCCGAACCCGTCCCCGACCCCGACTCCGTCCCCGGTTTGGCACTCGCGCCTCCGTCTGCTAAACCCCTCGCGCCCAACCGCGGAGCTCACGTAGCCATGAACCACTCCCACAACCACGACATCGTCGTCCTCGGCAGCGGCATCGCCGGCCTGACCTTCGCGCTGGGCGTCGCCGAGCACGTGCGCGTCGCCCTGGTCACCAAACGCGGTCTGACCGAAACCAACACGCGCTGGGCCCAGGGGGGCATTGCCGCGGTGCTCGACCCCGCGCACGACAGTTTCGAGGCGCACGTACAGGACACGTTGACCGCCGGCGCAGGCCTGTGTCGCAAGGAAGTCGTGGACATGGTGGTGCAGTCTGGCCCCCAGGCCATCGAACGGCTGCTGCAGCGCGGTGTGCAGTTGGACCACGATGACCAGGGCCATCTGCATCTGACCCGCGAAGGTGGCCATTCCACTCGCCGCGTCGCCCATCATGCCGACTCGACGGGGGAAGCCATCGAACTGGCGCTGGTCGAAGCGGTGCGCAAACACCCGAACGTCCGCATCTACGAGCAGCACCTGGCGGTCGATCTCATCACCCGCGGTCGGTTGGCGCGCGGTACGGGGCGAGGCACTCCGGGCGGCAAGGGCGATCAGGTCCTCGGCGTGTATGTACTTGATCTCGCGAGCCGGCACGTCATCCCGATGGCGTGCAAGGCCGTCGTGCTGGCCACCGGTGGCGCGGGCAAGGTCTACCGCTACACGACCAACCCCGACGTGGCGACCGGCGACGGCATCGCGATGGCCTGGCGCGCCGGGGCCCGCATCGCCAACATGGAGTTCATCCAGTTCCACCCGACCTGCCTGTTCCATCCCGACGCCAAGAACTTCCTCATCTCCGAGGCTTTGCGCGGCGAAGGTGGCCTGTTGCGCAACGGTCGCGGCGAAACCTTCATGGTGCGCTACCACCCCCTGAAGGAACTGGCACCGCGCGACATCGTGGCCCGAGCGATCGATAGTGAACTCAAGCAGTCCGGCGATCCCTGCGTGTACTTGGACATGACGCACTTGCCGGCGGATTTCCTGGTCGAGCACTTTCCGACCATCCACGCGCGCTGCATGAGCCTGGGCATCGACATGCGCACGCAACCGATTCCGGTAGTTCCGGCGGCGCATTACCTTTGCGGCGGCGTGCAGGTCGACATGGACGGGCGGGCGAGCATCGCCGGGCTGTACGCGATCGGCGAGACCTCGTGCACGGGACTGCACGGCGCGAACCGGCTGGCGAGCAATTCGCTTCTGGAAGCAGCGGTCTACGGCGAGCGGGCGGCCAAGGCAGCGCTGGAACACGTGCGCGACGGCGAGGACGTGGCGGCGCTGCGGGTGCCGGAATGGGACACGGGCTCCGCGGGAGATCCGGACGAACAAGTCGTGGTCACGCAGAGTTGGGACGAGATCCGCCGGCTGATGTGGAACTACGTGGGCATCGTGCGCACGACCAGAAGGTTGTTGCGCGCCCAACGCCGGCTGCTGTTGATCGAGCAGGAGGTTCGCGAGGACTGGTGGCGGTTTTACTTGACCGCGGACCTGGTGGAACTGAGGAATATCACGCAGGTGGCGATGCTGATCGTCGACGCGGCGTTGGCTCGGCAGGAGAGCCGCGGGCTGCATTGGGTCAGCGACCATCCGGAGACGGACGATGAGCACTGGAAGCGGGACTCGGTGATGGTTCGGGGGGTGGTTTAGGGACGGGATCGGGTGCGGGTGCGGGTTCGGCTCCGGCTCCGGTTCCGGCTCCGGTTCCGGCTCCGGTTCCGGCTCCGGCTCCGGTTCCGGGTTCGGGTTCGGGTGCGGGTTGAGTGCCGTGCATGCGTCACGCGCTGGACGGTGGCGGCAAGTGCCTCTAGTTCCTCCTCAAACGGTAGGCCCATGAGCGTCCAGGAACTTCCCGGTGGCGTTGTGCATGAACTGCCCGCGGACCTCCGTGACGGCCTGGAGGTCAGCGCGCCGGCACTCGCCGCCTGGCACGACATCAGTCCGTTGGCCCGCAACGAATTCATCTGCTGGGTGGAGGACGCCAAGCAGGCGACCACCCGCGCGCGCCGCATCCGCCGGACCCGGGAGGAGCTGGAGGAAGGCCTGCGCCGGCCCTGTTGCTGGCCGGGGTGCAAGCACCGCGAACGGACGGGCCAGTAGATCGGCCGAGCCTGGCGCCGTCCGTTGGCCATGACAAGCGTGCGGAGATTTTGCACCTGATAGACGCTTATAAGGTCGAGAAGCTCGCTGCACTGACCGCCGCCGATGTCACTTCGGGCCGGCACCCAGTGGCATAGGGCTACCGCAGGGCACGGGTCAGGACGCCGGGATGCTCTCGAGCAAGGCCTTGAGTTTCTCCAGATCCTTGCGATTGGCCCGCCGCATGGCCGCGACCATCAGGCCGGCGGCGACCTTGGCAAAACCGCTCGGTTCACCGCGGTTGCGCAGCGTCATGCGCGTGTGGCCTTCGCCTGCGGACTCCCAGGTATAGGTGGTTTCCATGGGAAAGGGCCCCTGGGCGGTGCGCATGACCAGCCGCTGCCCAGGCTGGAACGCGACGATCTCGTAGGTGTACGCGAGCTTGCGGCCGAGGAAGCTGGCGACGAATGCCATGCTGCTGCCGAGCGCGACGGGCGGCGGCGTCTGCCACTGCACGGACTGGATGTTGACGTACCACTGCGGCGCGTGGCTGGGATCGGCGGCGTAGGAGGCGACGACCTCGGGCGGGCGGTGGATGACGATCTCGGTGAGGACGTCGACGGCCATGGTTCTCCTGCGGTGAGCTGGGCAGCGAGTGTTCGGATTCGGCTTGGGCTCCGGGTTCGGGTTCGGGGTCGGGTTCGGGTGCGGGTGCGGGTTCGGGTTCGGGTTCGGGTTCGGATGCGGGTTCGGGTGCGGGTTCGGTTCCGGCTTCGGGTTCGGCTCCGGCTCCGGCTCCGGCTTCGGGTGCGGGTGCGGGGGCGGACGCGCGTTCGGGCCGAATCGGTCCAGAAGACGTCTTCGCCATTACTCCGCGCCCTCGCTTCACGCCAACATCGACCAGGGCAACTTCCGCACCGGCTACCAGATCGTCGGCAGCCAGACGGCATCGCGCAGCCGCTCATCCGCCGTCACCAAGCTGGCGCCGTGAACCAGCGTTGCGGCTGCAATCAGCCGATCCGCCGGGTCCTTGTGCAGTTCGACGCGCGCAGCAACCGCGGCAATCGTTGGCGTGATCGGCAAGACGCGCATGTCCCGGCGAGCTATGCAGTCTTCGATGAACGACTGTGGATCCGATGCGACTTGCAGCCGGCCGACCGAGATCAACTGCGCGATTTCCCAAAGCGTAATGTCGAGCACGCACAGTTCTCCGCACCGGTCGGCTTCGTCCAAGGCGGTCAAGGCCGCTTGGCTCAACGGGCGCGATTGCAAGGCCTCGAACAGCACGACGCACGTGTCGGCCAGAATCATGTCACCGCCTCCCAATCGCCCTCGCCAACCGGGGACACGATGTCGCCGACGATGGCGCCCGCCCGCAGGCCGGAAAGTCGCCGCTCCGCCGCCGCGCGCCGGTTCTCGACGGGTACGATTCGGGCCACGGGCTGGCCACCACGCAGGATGACGATTTCCTCACCAGCTTCGGCGCGGTCGACCCAATCCGCAATATGGTGCCGCAGCTCTGTAATCGTGACGCGGTCCATTGCAGCCTCCGGTGTGTACAGGCTTCATGTACATGACCCGGTGCGCGCTGTCCAGGACAATTCACGCCGGCACGCAGAGCGAATTTCCGTGTGTTGACGGCGTCGAGTTCCCGCGCGTCGTCGGCGTTTTCCGCTGCGAGCGCCGCCTCCGTCCAAGCTTGCGAAGTTCAAAGAGTCACTTGTTCGCAAGCCCGGTCGGGAGTCGCGGGTCTCGTGAGAACAGGCAACCAGCGCCGCATGATTACAGGAAGTTCCCTCGCCCCGGCGCACTTGCCGGGAGAAGCCTTCGACACGCGGATCGGCGACGCCGTCGACACGGGCGACTGCACGCCGGGTATGCACGTTCCAGAATGGGAAGTTGCGCGCTGGAACCTGGCAAGATCCAGCATCCCGCGGGTGTGCAGTTTAACAGGGCGCCCCCCCCCAGGGTCAGCCACCCACCGTCGACTTCCCAGGCGTCTTTCCAGGCTCCGGGGCAAGGCCCCCTTGACCTGCCTGACCTTGCTCAACAGAATGCTGGCGCGCGCCAGGACCGGCGCGATTGCAGAGGCTACCGTGACTGCGTGCAAACTCGCTTCACTTCTGGCACTTCTGTCCCTGGGCCTCGCGATGCCGGCCTTGGCGGAGGACGTCAACGACAACGGCCAAACCTCGACCATCGCCTGTGGCGGCGGCAAGGTGGCCGTCAACGGCAACGACAACAAGATCACCGTCACCGGACCCTGTCGCGAACTCAGCGTCATGGGCAACCAGAACAGCGTGACCATCGAAAGCGTGGCCATGATCCAGGTGATGGGCAACCAGAACAAGGTGGTGTGGAAGCGCGCCGAGAACCAGAAGAAGCCAAAAATCAGCAATCTGGGCAACAAGAACTCGGTCAAGAAGGGCTGAGCGGCGGTACCGATCCCGCGACAAGCGCGCCGCCATCGTCCCACACTGGCACGGATAGCTCCGGACGAGGCGCTGCCGGCTGGCTGGCAGGCCATCGAACTCGATGATACCCTGTGGTGATGACTGATCCGGCCGCAGATTGGGAGCGCCTCCTGGCCGCTGAGCGGCACTTGCAGCACCTCGTGCCCGGTACCGTGCTGGTTGGTGGGACCGCTGCGGCCATGCACGCAGACCACCGGTTCAGCCAGGATGGCGACCACGTTCTTCTGGATCTGCGCGAACACTTTAGTGAAGTCGTAGAGTCGCTCGAGGCCGCAGCAGGTTGGCAGACCCACCGGCTCGTCCGTCCGGTGTTGATCCTGGGTGAATTGGACGGCATCCCGACGGGAATTCGGCAGATGCGCCGAGTAGCGCCCCTGGAAACCGAAGTCGTGGCCGGTTTGGTCGTGCCGACACTGCCCGAGATGGCGCGCATCAAGGCGTGGCTGCTGGCAACCCGGCACACGACGCGCGACTACCTGGACTGCGTGGTATTGCTCGAACGCTTGAATCTTGCTGCATGTGCGGCGCTTTCGCCGATCGACGCGCTGTATCCGCAAGCCAGTGGCGCGTCGGTGCTGGCCGAGGTCGTCGATCGATTGGCGCGAGCAACGCCGGGGGATCGCGCGGCGGTGGAGCTCGCAAGCTTTCGCGGTCTGCAAGCTCCTTGGACCGACTGGTCTTACCTTGCAGCGCGAGGGCGGGAGTGGGCACAACGGCTCGCCGCCCTGGTGATCGATTCGCCACTTGCGGAGAAGCCATGAACAAGACCGACGCCTTGGCCGTGCTCGCGCATTCCGCCGCGTTGTGGAACCGCCGTGAACTGGATCTACAAAGCCAGGAAACATTGGTGCAAATCATGGACCGCGGCTCGATTGGCGACTGGCGGGCCCTGGCTGCGTTGGCGGCGGACGATCCGGGGCTGACGGAGCGGATCTACCTGGCAGCGACAACGGTGCCCTTGGCGTCGGCGTGGTTTTGGCAGGCGGTGTTGGCCTCGCGCGGTCATGCCGTGCCGTGGCAGGTGGCGGATGAGGTCACGTGGTAGCTGGGCCGGGCCGCGCCGTCATCCGGGTCACTGCATCCACGTGGATACAGTGACGTTGCATGCAGCTCTAGGTAGCTAGGTTTTGTTTCGCGAACCTGCCTTACCGGCTGGCTACAGTGATGCGCAGCCCGGGGTGCAGTTTTGAGATCTTGGTCGGGCTCCGCGGCAAGAGCGCCGAGTCAACGATCACCTGTAGGGGCGGGCTTCCAGCCCGCCCTCCTTGAGCGCCACCGG
>CAYHHL010000125.1:0-2654 GCA_964356325.1 uncultured Enterobacteriaceae bacterium
GGCGACGAGCACGCCTACCGCGACCGCAACCCGCGCAAGCCCACCAAACTGGACGGCTTGATCGATGCCCGTGCCGAAGCGCTGGAGCGCCTGGGCCTGACCGAGCACAAGCTGCGCGACTGTGTGCGGGCCTGGCTCGTCTGGCTCCAGTTGCCGCCGGAGCCCCAGAAGCAGTTGTATCTGACCGCGTTGGTCAAGCTCGCGCCGGTGCCGGACAGCACCGAGCGGGCGCGGCTGGCCGTGCAGGCGGTGCGCGAGGGCTGGACGGTGGCGCAGATCGAGCGAGCCGTGGCGGACTGGAAGGCGGCGCTGCCCCCGGGACCGGGCGGCAGGCAGCCGAAACCTGCGCCGGCCAAGGCGGCGGGGCAGATGGCTCGCGCGGCGGCGGGCTGGCCGGTCGATGCGCGGGCAGTGCGGGCGCTGTCGCCGCGCGGGCGCGCTGAGGTCGAGGCGCACTTGAGCGCGGTGAAGGCGTGGGTCGCGGCGGTGGAGCGGGCTTTGACGGGGGCGTAAGGCGGGCGCCACCCCAGGGTCGCACGATCACGTTGCCGCCGGCTCGCCCATAGCCCCCAGCACCGCCTGCTCGAACTGCCTGGCATCGCCAGCAAATTCACGCAATCCCGCGGCGTCCAGGTCCAGCGCCACGCCGCCTTGACTGAGGACCAGCGCGCGATCCGCCACCGCCAGCGTCGCTTCGGCCAGGTGGCTCGCGAGCAGGAACGCCGTGCCCGCCGCGCGCGCCTCCAGGATCAGCGTGCGCAGCGCCAGGGCCGAGCGCACATCCAAGCCCGCGTGCGGTTCGTCCAGCATGACCAGCGGGGTGTGCGCCATGAACGCGAGCACCAGCGCGGCCTTGTGCGCCATGCCGCCGGACAGCGCGCGCACCGGCCGGTCCAGCGCGTGGGAGAGGTGCAAGGCCGCGGTCAGACCCACGAGATCGGCCTGGGCGCGCGCGGCATCGAGCTGACGGAAGGCGATGAGCGCCTGGGCGTGCTCGCGCAACGACAGCAGTGGAGCCAAGGGCGGGTGCTGGGCGACGTGGATGAGCCGGGAGCGCGCGGCTTGCGGGGTGCGGTGCAAGTCCTGACCGTCAATCGTGATCGTGCCCGTGTCGGCCAGCAGGTCGCCGGCCAGCACGCGCATCAGCGTGGTCTTGCCCGCGCCGTTTTCGCCCAGCACGACGGTGACGTGGCCGCGCGTCAGGTCCAGATCGAGGCCGCGCAAGACCTGGTGCGCCCCGTAGCGTTTGGTCACGGCCCTGGCGGTCAGGATCGGCGTGGTCGGGATGGGCTCGGACATCGACACCTCGGGCAACAGGTCAAGCAAACGCGGTGGCCCAGGCCAACGCCGCGCCGTAAGTCAGCAGCGCCACGCGCCAAAGCTGTGGCCAAGGCCGCAAGTGCAGCAACAGCAGGCCCAGGAACGTGCCGACTGCCAGCCCCGCCAGTACCGCGAGCACCGGCGCCCCGGCCGCGACGAGCAGCAGGCCGGCGAGCGAGGGCAGCGACAGGCCGATGCCCAGCTTGGTCAAGGCTTGCCGAAGCTTGCGGGGATCCGCGCCCAGCCAGGCGGCAGCTCCGTACGCGCCATCGTCTTGCACCGCCGCCGCCCGCACCGTGGAGTACAGCGCCAAGGACGCCGCCAACAGCGCGACCCGCCACGGATCCGAGCGCGGAGGCAGCCACGCCGCCAGCGCCGCGAGCAGCCCCGAGGCCAGCAACGAGCCGGGCCAACGCCGCGTCCACGCCCGCGCCAGGAGTTGCAGCGCGCCGTCGGGTTGGCCTTGGGTCAGCCACGTCGGCGGCTCCGGCAAGGGCACGTTGTGGGCGAACGGCGTGGCGTGCACCGCTTCGACGGCGAGCAGCGCGTCTTGCAGGATCGGCCGGGTGGCGCGGACTTGCACGCGGGCAAAGCCGAGGGCCATTGCCAATGTGACGGTGCTGAAGATCGCCAGCGCCGGCACGGTCAGCAGGTCGGGCGCGGCGCCCCAGAAGGCCGACAAGAGCGCTGGCGGGACCATCGCGCCGACCAGGGCAAAGGCAGGGGCGTAGAGCAACGGCGCGGCTTCGGCTGGACCGAAAGCGCCGCCCCCTGCGAGAGATTGCCAGAGTTTACCCGCTTCACCGTGTCGGGCGGCGGCGGCGGCAATGGAGCGCAAGGCCGCGAGCAGCAAGGCGACGCCCAGACTGGACGCCAGGCCGATGCCCAGCACCGCGAGACCGGCGGCGCGCATGACGTCGAGGTCGCGCGAAGCCAGGAGCATGCCGGCGGGGACCAGCCAGGCGACCGCGGTCCACAGCGCGGCGTGGCGCAAGGCTTGGTGAAGCAAGGCTTCTGCTGGTTCGCCGAGCATGCGGCGCAGGACGGCGTGGCGCGGCGTGGTCAGCAGGCCGAGCAGCACCAGCGGCAGGGGCAGCGCGGCGACCGCGGCGAGCTTCAGGGCGATGTCGGAACGCAGGCTGGCGTGCGTGGAGGCGATGACCTGGGCGTCGGCGAGCCCCAGGGCCAGCGCGACCAGGGCCAGGCCGGCCAACAGCGCGGGATGCAGCGGGCGGACGAGTTCGGCGGGGGCGTGGGGCATGGCGGCAGTGTGCACGAGGTCCGGGGATAGGGGAACTTGGGGCAGCCGGGGCGGGGCCGGGTTCGGGTTCGGG
>CAYHHL010000125.1:2754-16961 GCA_964356325.1 uncultured Enterobacteriaceae bacterium
CCGGCTCCGGGTTCGGGCTCGGGGTCGGGGGCTGGGTCGGGCTCGCGGCGTCATGTGGCGTGATTTCTCCTCGAACTGCGCTACCCTGCCCGCGCATCCAGGAGCCGCCCATGCCCCAGCCCTACTGCCTCGCCGCGCCCTCGCACGCTCTGCACGGTCCGTATCACGAGCACGAATACGGCTTTCCGCTCCATGGCGACGCGGCCCTGTTCGAACGGCTGGTACTGGAGATCAACCAGGCCGGTCTCTCGTGGACCACCATCCTCGCCAAGCGCCAGGCATTCCAGCGTGCCTACGCTGGCTTCGATCCCAACGTGGTGGCGCGCTTCGGCCAGCCGGATCGCACCCGGCTGCTGAACGACGCGGGCATCATCCGCAACCGCCTGAAGATCGACGCGGCCATCCACAATGCCGGCGTGGTGCTGGAGTTGCGCGCGCGGCACGGTTCATTCGAGGCCTGGCTGAACGCGCACCATCCGCTGGACAAGCCGGCGTGGGTCAAGCTGTTCAAGCAAACGTTCCACTTCACAGGCGGCGAGATTACCAGCGAGTTCCTGATGTCCACCGGCTGGCTTCCGGGCGCGCACGGCGACGATTGCCCGGTGCAGGCGCGGGTGCTGGCGGCGGGTCCGGCTTGGGTGCAAGACGTTGCGACCTGCAATCCCTGCTCGCGTCGGGGACCACTGGCCGTGAGCTGACAAGCTCCGCGCTTGCATCCGACCAGCAAACAGACCAGAATACGGAGCGGACTTCGGTCCCGGAGGTCACATGAAGGCGCTTCAGATCCAGGACGACATCATCCCTATCGGCGAGTTCAAGACGCACGCCTCCCGCATCATGCGGCAACTGCGGGCCAACGGCCGACCGATTGTCATCACGCAGAACGGCAAGCCAGCCGGGGTCCTTGTCCCCCCGGCCGACTTCGACCGCCTGACAGAACGGGAGCGGTTCGTTGCGGCCATCCATCAGGGGCTGGCGGAGGCCGACGCTGGGCTCGGCATCGACGACGCGGATCTGAACGAAACACTCGACCGTGAGTTCGGTCCGCTCGACAAGCCATGAAGTTGCGCTGGATGCCGCAAGCGCTGCGGGACATCGACGCCATTCGTCGGTACATCGCCCGCGATAATCCTGTAGCGGCACGCGAGTGGATCGGCAAGCTGCAGTCGCGGGCAAGGGCCGCCGCGACGGCGCCTCTGGCTGGTCGGGTCGTCACCGAGGCGGAACTGCCGGATGTTCGTGAGGTCTTCGTCCGCACGTACCGAATCGTGTACCGGGTCAAGGGCGATGAAGTCCAAGTTCTCACGGTCTTCGAGGGGCATCGCCTGCTCGATGCAGATGCGGCGCCACGTCGTGGCGAGACAAACGGATAGGGCCCAGGTCGACGCGCGTCGGCAGCTACTGGAGCGATCTGACCTGCACTCCTGGGTTGGTGCTCTTCCACGTGTTTTCAGAACGCGCCGTTGACCGAGGCTCGAAAGCAGGTATCCTGAAGGTATGACGCGTCACGCCAAATCCAGCATTACCCTCCCTCCCGATGAATTTGCGGAAATCCAACGCTTGCGAGCCCGCGTGGGGGCGCGTTCCAACGTCGAAGTTGTGCGTCGCGCCCTGCGTCTGCTCGACGCGGCCACCGAACGTAGTGCTCTGGCGCAAGCCTACACGACCGCTGCCGCCCGCCTACGCGACGCGACCCTAGCGGAAGTCGCTGAACTGGATGAACTGGCCGACGAAGGCTTGGCGCCATGAACCCTCGCCACGGCTGGCTCTATGTCGCCGATCTGAGCCCAAGGCACGGCACGGAGCCGGGCAAGTTGCGGCCGGTGCTCGTCATCCAGTCGGACCTGTTGAACGCCACGGGTCATCCTTCGACGTGGATCGTGCCGTGTACAACGCGGCTGACAGGGGCGTCGGTATTGCGCGTGGTCCTCGAACGAGGCGTGGCCGGCAACGTCGCGGAATGCGAACTGATGGTCGACCAGAGCCGCGCCATCGACAACGTCAGGTTCCGCGATGCCATCGGCGAAGTGCCGCCGCAAAGCCTGCGCGAGCTGAAGGAAAAGCTGCGGCAGCTGGGCGAGTTGTAGAGGCGCCGGTATCCAGGTCGAATCGGCCGCAACGCCGGTTCAGCCCGCTGAATCCGCCGCCAGTTCGGGGGTCAGCGCCGTTGGCGGGGGCGAGGCGGCGGCCTGACGCTCTTGCCGACCGACGCGGCGTTCGAGCAGCCACATCAGCAGCGGCAAGAACAACGACAGCGCGATCGCCAAGCCAGCGACGCGATCCATGCCGACCAGCCGACCGTCCGGCTGTTCGGTCAGCATCTGCGAGGCCAACACCGCGCCCACCGCCGCCGCCATGTGCTGGACCGCGGACTGGATGGACATGAAGCGGGCGCGCTCGTGGGCCGCAGGTACCCGGGAGGACAGCGATTGCATGGGGATCATGCGGAAACTGTTGGTCACCATGAAGGCCACGAAGAAGACCAGGACCGGCAGCCGCGCCATCGGTTGGACCAGGCCTTCGTACAAGATGGCGATGAACACCAGGGTCCCGCCCAAGGCCACCTTGGCGGCGCCGAAGCGATCGACCAGCCGGCCCGCCACCTGCAGCGTCGCGAAACTGACCGTGCCACCGATCAGGTACAGCATGCCCAGGCTCGCGCGCGGGTAGCCGAGATTGAACTGCAGGAACGTCGAGAGGTTGGGAATCAGGGCGAAGTTCGCCAACATCGACACGGCGGTGACGCTCAGGGCGAGCCACACCACCGGCCGGCGCCAGAAGCCGCTGTCCGCACCGGGCGCCGGAGCTTGGGCGTGCAAGTGCGACGTCATCGGCGGCATGATCGCCAGCGCACTCGCCGCCACCACCATGCCCAGCGCGCCGACCGCGAAAAACGGCAGGCGCCATCCGCCCAACCGGGCGAGTTCCAGCCCGGCCGGCACGCCCAGCACCGTTGCCGCGGCAAACGCGCCCATGACCTTGCCCAGCGCCCGGCCGCGACGCTGCGGCGGCACGAGATCGCTGATGATGGACAAGGCCAACGAAGTCGAGGGCCCGCCGAACATGCCGGCGAGGACGCGCGCGAGGATCATCGTGCCCAGGCCGGTGGCGAAACCGCCCGCGACAGTGGCCAGGACCAGACCGGTGAGCGTGCAGGCCAGAGCCGTGCGCCGGTCGAAGCGGTCCAGGAAGCGCGCGGCGACCATGCCAGCGACCGATGCCGCCGCCGTGTAGCTGCCGCCAATCAAGCCGAGGTTGGAGGCCGGGATGTGCAAGCCTTTCGCGAAGTCCGGCCCGAGCGGCATGACCATCACGAAATCGAGGATATTGACGAACTGGACGGCGCCGACCAGCAAGAGCAGCTTGCCCTCGGTCAACGGCTTGCTGGTGTCTGTCATGAATCTCGGGAGAAGGCCGAACGATCGACCGCGGTGCAAGCTAGCGCAGTTCGCGCGACTCGGGAAGGTGAATCCGCCTCATGCCGTGCTGCGCGGAGGTGAGACTCAAGTGCGCTCGCTCAACAAATGCCGCAACACCCGCACATCTTCCTGGTCCTTGGGCCGCACACTGCGCTCCTTGGTCCGCACCAACGTCGGCAAGTCCAGATGCGGCACAGCCAGTTCGCCCGCCCGCCACCACAGCACGTGCCCGGCGACACCGGCCCAGGTCAGCCCCGACATTTCGGTGAACACGTCCAGGGGGAACTCCTCGATGATGCGCACAGCCCCGGGTTCGAGGGGAAAGTCGTGCACGGTCAGTTCGCGCGCATAGCCCTCGCCCCACGCGCTCAGCACGGTGAGCAGCCGTTCGACGTTGGCGGGGTCGGCGTCAATCAGGATGTCGATGTCTTCAGTGGCGCGCACGTGACCGTGCAGCACGCACGCCACGCCGCCCACGACCGCGAACCGCACGTCACCGTGGACGAGGGCGGCCAACAGTCTTGCGAACGAAGTCGTCATCGACCTTGGTTCCCGGTGGCGTCAGTTGGCGCACGAATTCGTTGAGTTCTTCCAGCCGTTCCAGCACGTTGCGATCGCGCGGCGGCTTGCCGACGGTCTTCTTGGTTTGGCCGTCGGTGCGAGGCAGAGTCATGCCTGGCAAGGTAGGCGCTGGCGGGGGCGGTGACAAGCGGGCGCAAAGAAGACACCGCTTTCCAGGGTGTTGAGAATCACGCCTGGCCGGCAGCCTGGCGCCGACGCCCAGCCAATCCAAGCACGACCAGCGCCGCCAGCCAGCCCGCGCCCGACTGCGGTCCCGCGTTGCACCCGGAGCGCGAAGGCTCCTGGCGCGGCGTCCCCTGCACCTGCACCGTGTCCGCACCCGCGAGTCCATCCGCCTGGGTGTCCGCGCCACCGAGTGCGTCGGCTCCCGGCGGATTCGGCGCGCAATTCAGCGTCACTTTCGCGGTCAAGGGCGGCGGGTTCGACGTCATACCGGCGATGTGCACCTGCAGTTCGATGGTGTGCTTGCCTTGCGCCACTCCGGGCGGAGTCATCCACGCCGGGTTCACCGGCCCGTCCGTACAGCTCGTCACCACGACCTGCGGATCGAAGTCGAAAAAGTGCCATGGCTTGCGGATCAGCTTGCCGCCTTCCGGACCGTACGGCGTGCGCGCCCACTCCTTGCCGTCGACGCTCACCACGACCTGGGTCAGCGGCAGCCAAGGCAGCAACGTCGGGTCGGGCGTCCAGTTCAGCCGCGCGGTCGGCCCAGTGAATTGTCCGGTGCACGCCCCCGTCCCCACTGGCACCGTCACCGTCTCGATCTGGACCGTGACGACAAGCGAACCGGCCGAAGTGGGCGTGGCCGCGGCGGGACCGACCAGGAAGTCGCCTTGCCAAGGGACGTTCACCTGGCAGCCGGTCGCGGTCATGTCGACGGCGAGACCGGGCGTCAGCGGCGCGTCCAGGTAGACCAGCGCAACGCCTGGATCCCAAGAATCGCGCGTCACGGTGACCGGCAGGGTCGCGGCGTCGGGACCGACAAGCGTCATGGTCGGCAGCGGCACGCCTCCCGGATGCAACGCCATAGCCACGGCGAGGGCCGGAGCGTTGGCTGGAATGGTCTCGCCTTTGGCCGGCGTAGCCCAATCCGGCGCCCAGCCCTGACACGCCACGTAGGAACAGGCTTCGGCTGGTGCCGCGAGCAGCGCCGCGAGTGCACAAATTCCCAGGATGTAGCCGCGCATGATGTCTCCGCTGCAGACGAGGTGATCGCCTGCCCTGCTCCTGGTCATGGAGCAAGAACCGTGCCGTCCCGCGCATCCTGGCCGAGAGGAGCCGACCTACTGAAGTCGCAGGCAAAGCTCGGAATGCGCGGGCCGGCCGATCGAGCGGGAGTGTGGAAGAATCCCGCACCGTGTCGAAAGAACCAGCACAGTGTGGAAGAAGCCCGCACTGGCCCGCTCGAAGAATCACCTGCGCATCACTTGACCTTGCCCTCGGTCTTGGGGCGGAACTCGCTGATCTCGGCGGCCTTGGGCCCGAACGTGGCCTCGGCCATGCGGACGACCTTGGCGCGCGTGACGCCGGCCGACTTGAGGCGAGCGTTGATCTCCTGGGTGATCTTGGCGAGCTGGGCCTTGATGCCTTCCTGCTTGGCGTTGAGCGCGAGGATTTCGGCGTGGTCCTTGCCGAGCGACGAACCGAGCTTGGCGGTCTCCTTGGGCAATTGCGCGGCATACTTCTTGGCGCCGGCGGCGGCGAGCGACATGCGGGTGAGTTGGTTGCCGATCGAAACGCTGATTCCTGCCATGGGTTTCCTCCGGAAGTGGCGCGGCGTCATGCCGCAGCGTGGCTTTACCATGGCCCCGAAGGCGTGGGAAGTGGATCCGCAGGTACGGGAAGCGGATCCGCAGGTGTGGGAAACGGATCCGTAGGCATGGGAAGCAGATCCGCAGGCGTGGGAAGCAGATCCGCAGGCATGGGAACCGGATCCGCAGGCGTGGGAAACGGATCCGCACCTGCGGGAAGTGGATCCGAACGTGCGGGAAGCGGATCCGATGGTGCGGGAGGTGGATCCGCAGGTGCGGCGCTGCAAGCCAACCGTGATCGTCAAACGGCACCAAGTGGCCAAGTCGCCGTGCAACTGCCACAGTGACCGCCTCGGTTCCCGCACGATCACAACGGCGGGCCACAAGGACCCGCCCTACACCTGCCCGAACGACCGGAGCCCCGCCATGACCCGCCGCCTCCTCCTGCTCCTCAGTCTGGCGTTCGCACCCGCGCTCGCCTTCGCCACCCCTCCGGCACAGCCGTGCCGTACCACCATCACTTCACCCGCCGACGGCGCGACCGGGGTAAAGTTGGACGCCGCGGTGACCGGCACGTCGGTCTGCTCGGGACAAGCGCCGCAGTTCGTGGACGACACGGGTGCCACCGTCCCTGCCGACTTCGTGATCACGGGCGGCAACTTCAGCCTGAAGCCGCTCGCCCCGCTGGCGCCGAACCGCACCTACACCGTCACGTTCGGCAACCACTCGACCTGCGACACGCCCACGGGCAAGTCCACCTTCACGACCGCCGCCAAGCCCGCCATCCGCCACCTGAACTTCATCGGTGCGGTGGGCGAACTGCACGCGGTGGACGTCGACCTGACCGAGCCCGTGCTCCAGCCGACCGACCTGGCCGAGGGCTCGACCCTGGTCTCGGCGACCGTCGACGGCTTCGCGCTGGTGCCCAAGATCCAGACGGGTCAGATCGCCGGCAAGTCGTTCCATATCTACTTCAAGAACCTGCCCGAGCGCCCCAAGGCGACCCAGAAGCTCCACGTCCGCCTGCACAAGGGCCTGCGTTTCGCCTCTGGCGTCGTGTTGGCCGAAGACCTCGAACTGACGGTGGTACCGGCGAATCTACCGTATGGCTGGTACGCGACCGGCCTGCCGCAGCCCTGCCCCTTCGTGGCCAAGCCACCGATCGGCTGCCAGTCCAGCCCGAACAGCGGAGGTGGTCTCGCCGGCATACTCCTGGCCGGGGCCGTCCTGCTCCTCCTGGCCAGTCGCCGCCGCAAGGTTCCGACGTAACCCTCCGGCAACAACGGCATCCCGTAACCAACCCCGAGGCCGGAGTGGAGGCTCCACCAGCAACACCCGGGCGGCCGGCCACCGAGCGGGTGGAGCGTAGGCCGAGACGCAACCTGGGCAAGCCGCCCCAGGGTCACCCTCGCCGCCTCCCGCTGCGCGCAAAAGTGCCGAACGCGAGTTGAAGGAAGGGGTTTCAGGAGGGGTCAAGGGGAAACTCTAAGGGGAAACTGACAGTTTCCACTTGGGGGTTCCCCTTGTGGCAGCGAATTCCCGATGAATTCCCGATGAACCACCGGCCTTGCCCCGCCCGCCCGCATCCGCGAAACTGCGCCCGCCAGCGCGCCCCTGGCCCCAGGACCCCCGATGACCGACACGACTCGCCAAATGGATCTCCCGGCAAACGCCACGACGGCGCACGTCGACGCCGAGAGCCCGACCTATCGTGATTTTGACCAAGTGACGACAACGCCCTTCCCCCGCCTGACCCGCGACGACGAAGCCGCCATGCGCGGCCTGTTCCGCGTCCTGCGCCCCGACGGCCAACCAGTCGCCCCCGATCCGAGCCTGGAAAACGGCACCGGCGTTTCCGACGACGACGCCCTGGCGATGCTGCGCTCGATGGTCCGCCAGCGCGTGCTCGACGACCGCATGCTCGCGCTGCAACGCCAGGGCCGCATTGGCTTCTACGGTGCGGCGACCGGCCAGGAGGCGGCGACCATCGCGGCGGGCCACGCGCTGCAACTGCGCGACTGGATCCACCCGGCGTTGCGCGAAGGCGGCATGCTGCTGCACCGGGGCTGGCCGCTGTGGCAGTACCTCGCGCAAATCTTTGGCAATGCCGACGACACCTCGACCAAGGGCCGGCAGATGCCCTGCCACTACGGCTCGCGCGAGCTGAACTTCGTGACGCTGAGTTCGGTCATGGCCACGCAGATGCCCCAAGCAATCGGCACGGCCTACGCAATGGCGATGGAACACACCGACAAGAACGCGGACGGCACGCCGGATCGGCCGATTTGCTTTGGCGCGATTGGCGACGGGGCGACCAGCGAGGGCGACTTCCACGTGGCGATGACGTTCGCGGGCGTAATGCGGCCCAAGGCCATGGGCTTGCCGCTGATCCTGTACGTGCAGAACAACCAGTGGGCGATTTCCACACCGGTGCACAAGCAGGTCGCGGCGCCGACGTTGGCCATCAAAGCCTTGGGCTATGGGCTGGCGGGCGCGCGGGTGGACGGCAACGACGCGCTGGCGGTGTATCGCGTGGTCAAGGCGGCGGCGGACAGCGTGCGGGCGGGTGGCGTGCCGGTGTTCATCGAGGCGGTGACGTACCGGGTGGGCGCGCATTCGACCTCGGACGACCCGAGCCGCTACCGGGACGAGACGGTGACGCAGCAGTGGGCGAAGTTGGACCCGATCGATCGGCTGGTGAAATACCTGAAGGGCCGCGGGGTGCTGCAGGACGCCGACCTGGAACGGCTGCAGGCGCAGTACGACGAGGAGGTGCGGTCCACGCTGGCGGAGGTGGAGAAGGTGGCGCCGGTGCCGCTGGAGTCGATGTTCGAGGACGTGTTCGCGGAAATGCCGGCGCACTTGAAGGAGCAACTGGCGCAGGCGCGCAACGCCGCGAACCGCCAAGTGTCATAGCAGCCAATTCGAGCAGGGTAGGAGGCCACCGTGCCAGTCATAAGCATGTTCTTCGGCATCCTGGTCCGTATGTACTTCTTCGACAACCGTCAGCATTCCGTGGCCCACATCCACGTCGAGTATCAGGGCGCTACCGCCGTCTTCGATATTGCCAACGCTGAACGACTGGCTGGCGAACTGCCACGCAGCAAGGAACGCCTGGTCGTCGCCTGGATCGAATTGCATCGCGACGAACTGCTGGCAGACTGGAACCTGGCAATCCAGGGCGAGGAACTCTTCAGGATCGCCCCGCTGGCTTGAGGTCACGTATGAATCCGACCGTCACCGCCGTCCGACCGCTCGCCGCGCACCGCCTGTGGCTCCGTTTCGCCAACGGAGAGGCGCGCGAGTTCGACCTGACGCCCTACCTCGACCTCGGCGTCTTCCGCAAGCTGCAGTCGCAAGCGCTGTTCTCGCGTGCTCGGGTCGTCGCGGGGTCTGTGGAATGGCCGGGCGACATCGACCTGTCCTACGACACGCTCTACCTGGAAAGCTGCCCAGTTGCAGAAATCTCGATCGACAAGCGCGCCGAGTAGCCGCGAGCACGTGACCTGTGATCCCGCCACCTCCCCGCGAGTGCCATGCCCCACCGCCTCGCCCTCCTCGCCCTGCTGCTGCTCTGGCCCACCTTGGCCCACGCAGGCGACGGCGCGCTCACCTGGCGCACGCTGCGCGCTCCCGGCGTCCAGGTCCACTTCCCCAGCCAATTACGTGAGTTCGCCCAGAAGGTCATCGCCACCTACAGCGACGCGCGCGCCACGCTCAGCAAGCACTTCCCCTACGATCCACCGCTCTTGCACCTGACGCTGGACGACTACAGCGACGGCGCCAACGGTTTCGCCACGGTCCTGCCCTACGACCACGTGCATTTGCAGGCCTATCCGCCCGAAGTGAACAGCGATCTGGCCGATCACGGCGACTGGGTGCGCGCCCTGGTCTTCCACGAACTGACGCACGTGATGCACATGGGCGAAGTCTCGGGCATTCCCAAGCTGGCGAACCACGTCGTCGGCCGGCGCTGGCTGCCCAACCAGGCGTTGCCGCGCTTCTTTCTCGAGGGCCTGGCGACCTACGCCGAGACGCGTTTCACCGGCCAGGACAAGGCGGTGGCGGGGCACGGCGGGCGGGTGGACTCGGCGCAATACATGGCGTTGCTGCGCGCGGCGGTGTTGGACAAGACCCTGCCGACGCTGGACGAACTGACCGGGCAGCCGGTGAAGTGGCCGCGCGGCAACGGCTGGTATCTGTACGGAGGCGTGCTGCTGGACTATCTGGCGCGCACCTACGGCCACGACAAAATCCAAGAGTTCTTGCGCAAGTACGGCGCGCGGGTGGTGCCGTTCGGCATCAACAGCCTGGCGCGCGAGGTGTGGGGCCACAGCCTGCAGCGCTTGTGGGAGGACGCCAAGCAGGAACTGACCAAGCGGGTGCACGCCGAGTGGACGGAGCTGGGCATCGATCCGACCGCGACCGACGACAGTGAACGGCTGACCTTTGATGGCGAGTGGCGCGGCAGGATCAGGCCGGGGACGCAGCCGGGCACGGTGGTGGTGGCGCATGCGCCCAAGGATGGGTTGGTGCGCATCGAGGAGCTGGACGTCGAGCGCAAGCTGCGGCGGGTGCTGCACGTCTGCGAGCTGGACTGCGATGAACCGATGGTGACGCCCGATGGCAAGTGGCTGTTGTTCACCGAGAGTCGGCATTCGCGGCGGATCTACCTGTTCCGCGAACTGGTGGCGGTGAAGTTGCCGGCGGTGGATGCGACGGAGTGGCGGCCGAGTCGGGAGGCGGTGGCGAACCTGCCGGTGCGGGGCAAGGCGCTGCGGTTGACGGTGGGGGCACGGATGCGGTCGCCGAGCGTGACGCCGGACGGGCGGGAGGTGCTGTACGTGGCGGTGCGGGAGGGGAGGACGGAGATCCGGGCGCTGGATTTGCCCAATACCGTGACGGCGGTGCAGGCGGGGGTGGAGGCGCCGAAGTCGTGGCTGGTGGTGGAGGCGCCGGCGTTGGGGGAGGTGTTGGATAGTCCGGTGGCGGACACGTCCTTCCTGTACTGGACGCGTGGCATCGGAGACAGGCGACGGGCAGTCAACGCCGGTTACGCGTCACGGTCGCTGGTTCGCGGAGTTGAATTCGGGTCTGATGCGAAAAGCCCCACCTGGGTCTCAGACCTGCAGGTGGATCGTCGCGCGACTGGGATCGAAGCGCCCGGCTGCTCGTACGACCACCGCGGGGACTTTCCGCACCCTGAGAACCTTTTGTTCGCGGTGACCCAACAAGGCGCACGAAGGGTGGCCGGCTGGTACGGGGGGAGCAATGTACTCGCGATTTGGGGCTCCGAGACGATTCCTGCAACCGGTGTCGTGTCTGCCACGTGGATTGGCTGGCAACCGGTCACCGTTGAGCATCGAGGTGCAGGCCTGGACGTGTTCGTGCCAAAGCTTCCGGCAGCCGGGGCCGGGGCCGGAGCCGGGACCGGAGCCGGAACCCCAGGCAGCGCCAAACTCACGCCCGAACCCGCACCCGAACCCGAGCCCGTCGCCGTCCCCGCCGACCTCCCGTACGCCCCAACCCCCATCACCACCACCGAATCCCCCTATCACCCCTGGCAATCCGCCTACCCTCGCGCCTGGTATCCCCTGCTCCTAGCCACCGGCGACAACCCGGATCTCTACAACGGCGGCGCCTGGCTCGGCCTCGCCCTGTACGGCCAGGATGCCCTCGATCATTGGAACTGGACCCTTTCCGGCCAGTTGCGCTCCGACGGCACCGATCCCATCGTGCTCGCCCGCCTGCGCATCACCCGCTGGGAACCGACCTGGGAGCTCGACTCCGCCTACCAGCAGGGCTACGCCTTCCTGCGCCGCGGCTTCCGCTACCGGGCCACGCCGACGGATCGCCTGGGCTTTCGCGCCGCCGGCAGTTGGGCCTTGCCCGGCCTGCGCGACGCCTGGACGTTCACCGGCGGCTTGCGAGCCGTGCACTCCGCCCTGCGCAACGACCGCTACCGCCTGGACTTCCCTTACGATCCCGGCGGCCCCGAGCCGATCGAGCCTTGGACCGGCTGGGAACAGCTCGCCGATCTCGGCGTCTCCTGGGGCTACGGCGAGTCCTACCCCGAATCGATCGCCGCCGATCGCCTGCATCTCTACAGCCTCGGCGCCACGATCGGCAGACGGGCCGACGGCGCGGTCGTGCTCGGCAATACTGGCAAGCGGGTCATCCTCGACGTCGCGACGGCGCACCACTTTCCTTTGGGCAAGCGCCGGGTTCTCGCCCTGGATGCCCACTTGATCGCGCAACCGGTCTCGCCCGATGAGCAGCCCGCGTTCACCGTGCAGGGCCTGCTGCCCTTGTCGGCGGCGATGGTGCTGGGGCCGCTGTCCAGTGGCATCGCGGTGCGCGGCGCGGCGGGTGATGGCGCAACCTTGCTCGCGGGCAATGGCATTGCCTTTGGCACGGCGTCGCTGTTCGTGCCGCTGCTCGACGTCGGCCACGGACTGGACCTGCTGCCGGTGTACGGGCGGCGGCTGTTCGTCGTGCCTTTCGCGGACGCGGCCTACGCGTTCCTGCCGCCCAAGGGCTCGTTCCTGCAGCCGGGCGGCATCTGGTCGGTCGGCGCCGAACTGCGGTTGGATTACGACCTGGGGTATCAGCCGTACGGCCTGGTTCGACTGGGCTTTGCGCACGCTTTCGGCGAGTTCGGCGGCGATGCCGGCTACTTGACGCTGGGGTTGTAGCCGCGCACGTTCGCGTTGCAGCCCGATCCCGACCGCGTTACCCTGCCGCTTCCTTCCGCGGGCAAGGTCGCCATGGCACTAGAGTTCCTCTCCGACGTCCAACGCCGCTGCTACGACCGCGTGGCGATGCATTTGCGCGAATCGTTCGGCGAGGGCGTGCAGGTCGACGCCGACGCGCCCCGCTTCAAGCTGTGGCAAGGCAGCGCGATGGCCGAAGTGCGCGTCGAGCCGTGGCGCGGCGAACTGTGCCGGATCGTGGTGCGATCGGTGGTCTTGAGCGGCGTGAAAGTGAGTTCGGCACTGCTGGCCTTGCTGCTCGAGCACAACGACAAGGTCGACCTCGGCGCGTTCAGCATGACGACCGAGGGCGAAATCGTCTTTCACGACGCGGTGGTAGTGCACAAGATCGATCCGGCCGCGCTGACGGCGGTGGTGCACACGGTCCTGACGGTTGCCGACACTTACGACGATCGGCTGCGCGAGAAGTGGGGCGGCCTGCGTGCGGTCGATCGCGCTCGCCGCCGTACCGCGGTGCCTCGCACGGTCAAGGTGGACAGCGGCGCCCACGCGGAACGGACCGCTACGGCCATGCCCGCCGCCATGCCCGACGACGACGCGGACTGATCGGCCATTGCAGACCTTGCGCCGCCAGACTTGCCGCCTACCTTGACCGCCGCGCGCCGCCTCGCCAGGAAGCGGTCCGCCTCCGGTTCTAGCCCTACTTACTCAGGAGATTCTGATGCCTACGCGTCCCCAGTTGCCCGCGACCTCCATCAGTGACGAAGCCCTTGCCGCCATGGAAACCTTTCACGCCGACACGGTGCGCGAAGTCATCCAGGCGATCCAGGCCAACGACATCGTCATCGTCGGCATGAAGCAGAACCCTGTGGTCAAGCAGGCGCGCAAGGCCCTGGACGAGGCCGGTCTGAAGTACACCTACCTGGAATACGGCAGCTATGTCTCGGAGTGGAAGCGCCGGCTGGCCATCAAGCTGTGGAGCGGTTGGCCGACGTTCCCGCAGGTGTACGTGCGCGGCGTGCTGGTCGGCGGCAACCGGGAACTGCGCAAAGCCTTGACCGATGGCACTGTGAAGAACCGCCTGGCCGTCTCCGCAGCCGCCTGAGCGAACTGGCGGTGAATGCCGGGCGCGCCGCTGCCGTTGTGCTGGCTCGACTGCGAATTCCGGCAGATCGGGGATGACCGCAAATGAAGCTCGCGCCGCTGCCGATCCGACGCTTTCCGCTGGCGTTGGCTGCCTTGCTCGCGGCGTGCGGGCCTACTCTGCAGTTCCAGACCAAGGCTGAGCGCGCGTTCGTCTCCAGCGTCGACTGCACGCAAGGGCCCCTGGAACTGCAGGCCAAAGCCCTGGGCGCGCGCTGGGGCGAACGCTGGACGTTGGTCGTGGAGTCGCCTCGGGCCCTGCGCGGCCAGGTCGAGGTAAAGCTGGACGAAACGCGCGTGGAATCACGGGTGTGGGCGACGACGCACCTGGAGACGCCGGCGGGCCAGAGCGTGGCCGTCGCCGTGCTCGACAACGCGGCGGACGCGGCTCGTTGCGTGGAGCGGCCGGTTGAGGTGCGCGGGGGAGATGCGCCGGTTGAGGAACTGCTGCCTCCGGTTCCGGCTCCGCATCTGGCTCCGGCTCCGGTCCCGGCTCCGGCTCCGGCTCCGGTCCCGGCTCCGGCTCCGGCTCCGGTCCCAGGAACGGGTTCGGGTTCGGGCCAGGGCAGGTCTGACGCTCCTTCGTCGCTCTATGACCT
>CAYHHL010000126.1:0-7011 GCA_964356325.1 uncultured Enterobacteriaceae bacterium
CGGCTCCGGTTCCGGCTCCGGCTCCGGCTCCGGCTCCGGCTCCGGTTCCGGCTCCAGTCACGCCGTCCGCCGCCGCATCACCGCCCAACCGGCAAACGTCAACAGCAAACCCAGCAAACCGGCCGGATTGCCCGCCCCGCCTGCATCACAACCACTGGACTTCGCGGCCGTCGCCACCGGCTTGGTGGTCTGGCCCGAGTCAGGCATGGAAATAGTGCCGGCGTCCGCCACATCCGCACCGGAAGTCGCGGTATCGCTCTGCGGTGACTGCCCGTCCGCGGTCGCAGCGTCCGTGGCCGACGGCTTGCCCGCGTCGATCGCGGTCGGAACGTCCTTGGCCTGGGCCACGTCTTCCGGCAAGCCAGCGTCCGGCTTGGCTTCTGTCGCATCGACGGTCTGGCTGGCATCCGACGCCGAGCCCGCATCGACCGCCTCGGCATCCGGCGCCGCCCCCGCGTCCACCGCCGCCACGCAAGTCTTCGGCGCGTCCGCGGGCGTACCCTCGTCCATCGAATTGCACGGCGTATACCCCACTTGCACGCCCATCGCGATCGGGTACTCCTCGGCCGCGCACTCCTCGCCCGGCGCATGGATCGTCCCGGCGGGCGCCGAGTTCGAACCGATGCCCATGCAGTCCTTCGTACCGACGTGCTTGGCCAGGTCCACCCACTCGAGCTTGCAAACGTCTTCTTTGCCCGCCGGACATGCGTAGTACACGTAGCCCTTGTACGCCGTGCCGAGGTTCTTGCCGGCGACGAAGGTGCCGTCCACCCTCAGGATCATTGGCGTGACCTTCAGGTTGGTGAAGATCGTGTCGATGCGCATCCACATGCCCATCGGATAGCTCGCCATAGCCACGCCAGGCAGCAGCACCGCACCCGACGCAACGCCCAATACCACTGCCAACATCACGAGTTTCTGTCGCATTTCGAGTCTCCATTGCACAGCCAGACTCGCCAACGTACAGGTTTCACCCGGCGCCCGCAAGCGCTATACCGCCACGCTGCCCGCGCCGTCGCTTTTTGTTTCCACCATCGCCACGCTCACTTCCGGCACCGCGCTCGGTTCCGCCGTCTTGCCCTCGCCCAGCTTGTCGGTCAGCGCCTGCACCAGGTCGCGCATCGCGTGCCCGGTCGCGTCGATCGCACCTTGGGTCTTCGGACCCGCCGCGCCGAAGAATCCTTCGAACATCGACGCCCCCTCGATGCCCTTCACCACCGCCTGGCCGACCTTGGCCACGTCCTCGGGCGAACCATAAACCGTCGCGGTAATCTTGCCATACACCTGCGCCGTCGCCCGCGCCGCCTCGATGCGCACCATCGCTTCCTTCTCGATCCGCAGCTTGGCCAACTCGAAGTCCTGCGCGGCCCGACCGAACTGACTGCGCGCCTCCAGCTCAGGCTTCAGCACCTCCTCGATGCGCCGCTTCTCGACCTCGACCTCGCGCGCCCGCACCTCGACCGGAATCATCGCCTGGGCTCGGTCCACTTCGACCTGACGTTGGCGAATCTGCACGGGAACCAACTGCGTGGCCTGATCGGCTTCGGCCGTCGCCTTGGTCGCATCCGCCTGGGCCGCCGCCATCATCCGCACCGCTTCGGCTTCCGCATGCGCCGCCGCTTGCCGGGCATCGGCGTCCTTCTGGGTCTTGTACGCATCGCCGTCGGCCCGTTTCGCCGCGGTCACGTAATCCTTCTCAGCGGTTGCCTGCGCCGCGATCACCTGCTTGGCCTTCTCGCGCTCGGCTTCGGCAGTGACCTGCACGGTCTTGACCTGCTGCATGGCCCGCTCGCGCTCGGACTCGGCAATGGCCCGCTCCGCTTCCTTCTGCACGCGCAACGTCTCGGCCTCGGCGATCGCGGCTTCCTTTTGCCGCTGAGCCACTTCCACACGCTGATCGGCCTCGGTCAAGGCGCGCTGCTTCTCGCGCTCGGCGACTTCGGTGGCTTGCGCGCGTTGCTGTTCGGCCACTTCGACAGCCTTGTGCTTCTCGACGTCGGCCAGTTCGATGCCGCGCTGCGACTGGATCTGGCTCTCCTTGGCCTCGCGGTCCTTGGCCGCCTGGATCTTGGCGATTTCCGCGGCTTGCCCCGCCTCGGTCTCCTTCTGCTGCCGTTCCAACCCGAGGATGTGCTGGCGGGTCGTCACGTCCATCTGCTTGCGTGCCAGTTCACCCTCGCGTTCCAGGCGGTTGCGTTCGGTCAGCGCCTCCTGGGTGGTCAGCGCGATGGTCTTGAGGCCCTGGGCATCGAAGATGTTGGTATCGCGCAGGTTCTTCGGATCCGTCTGGTCCAGCTTGGAGATGGTCGCGGTCTCCAGGGTCAAGCCGTTGTGCGCCAGATCCGGACTGACGATCTCGGTGACGCGGGCGATGAACTCGTCGCGCTGGGTGTTGAGCTCTTCCAAAGTCTTGGTCGCCGCGACATTGCGCAACGCTGACACCAGCTTGTCCTCGACCACCATGGTCACGGCGCCGTCGTTCATGTTGGCGCCGAACGAGCGCGCCGCCGACTTGATGCTCTCCTCCAGGGGCTGCACCCGCACGTAGAACTCAGCGAAGATGTCCGCCCGCAACTTGTCCTTGGTAATCAAGGCATCCGTCTCGGTGCGCGACACCTGCAAGCGGATGGTCGACAGCTCGATCTTCACCAGTTCATGGATGACCGGAAACACGATGGCGCCGCCGTCCTGCACCACCTTCATGCCACCCATGCCGGTGCGCACGAACGCCTCGTTGGCCTTGGTCTTGACATAGAGCTTGGTGATCACCAGCAGAACCGCGCAGATGACGGTCAGGAACACGCCAGTGCCGATGAGCATGGTGGTCGGCACCGCCGCCAGCGGATGGCCCGAAATGGTCGCGAGCACGGGACCGGCGATGAAGGCCAGACCGAGGAACAAGAGCAAACCCAACTGCATCGGAGGCCTCGTGCGCAGCCGGACCGCGCGGTGAAAAAGCAACGACGGAAGTAGCGACGCCAGGAGGCGCGGAAGTCAGCCCGCCGGAAGCATGGACAAGAGCGGATCCTGGGACACGATGAACCTTTGCGTGCGATCGTCGAACGAAACGAGCAAGACTTCCGCGCCCTTGGCCAACGCCCCAGCCTCGGTCCGGCACTGGACCTGATGCAGGTTGCCGCGGCGATCGTGGACGTGGGCCAAACCGGTGATCGGCGACGCGGCGTGGACCAGATGCCCGACACAGCCGACCAGATCCTCGTTGCGGGTCGAAAAGCTTTCGTTCAGGGGCAGCCAGCGACCGATCAGGTGGGCCAGAACGCCGGTTGCCAGCAGCGAAACGATCGTCGCTCCGGCCAGGGACAGCCAGACGTAGACGTGCGGCGCCGCGATCACGGTGGCGAGAATCGCGTTGAGGATCCAACCGGTAGCGCCGAACAGCAGCGGCCCGACCATCATCACCAGCGAAAGTGGCACCCGCCCCAGGCCGAGCAGGATCCACAGCGCGCGGCCGAGCGGACGGCGGGCGGGCTGGTTGGGCAGGTTGAGATCGACGGAATGCGCGTCGTGGTGCAGATCGTGACCCGCGTCGGCATGCCCGGCGTCGCCGTGACCGGTATCCGTGTCGCCTTGCTGGCCATGCAGGCCGCCGAGCGCGACCCCCGCCGCCATCGCGATGCCGATCGCCAATGGTAACGCGAACATCAGGTCGTGCCAGGCAAGGCCGTCCGGCATGTCGCTACTCCTGTTCGCGCGCGCCAGTCACACTCGGGAAGTCCGAGTGCATCACCAACCTTGGCCGAGCGTCGGCGATCTGGTCGCCGGCTGCAAGCCGTTGCGCCAAGGCCCACGCCTGCAGTCGATGGCAATCGATGCTACGCTGGCGTCATGAACACTGCGCAGCACGCCCGCCACGCCCACATGCTTGCCAATCGGGTGGAAAAGACCTTCACGACGTTGCACAAGCGCTTCGAGCAGGCGGGCATCGGCGCCTTTCGTTTGTACGATCGCGACATCCCCGAGATCCGCGCGGTGGTGGACTGGTACGAGGGCCATCTCGTGCTCGGCGAATACGTGCGCCAGCAGACGCCGCCCGACTGGCTGCCAGCCATGGCCGAGGCGGTGGCGACCCGGCTGAAGGTGCCGCCTGGCCACGTGCACTTTCGCCAGCGTACGGCGGCACCGCAAGGGCAGGGCCGGCCGGATCGCGCGGGCGAACGATTGGAGGTGCGCGAGCGGGACCTGCGTTTTCTGGTGCGCTTGAATGACTTCCAGGATACCGGCTTGTTTCTGGACCAGCGCGACATCCGCCGGCGGGTGCAGAAGGAGGCCGAGGGCAAGGACTTCCTCAACTTGTTCGCCTACACCGGTTCGTTCACTTGCGCAGCGGCCAAGGGAGGTTGCGCGTCGAGCGTGACGGTGGACCTGAACGGCGCGTACCTGACCTGGGCGCAGGACAACTTGCGCCACAACGGCTTGGCCGGCAGTCAGCATCGCTTCGCCGAGACGGACGCTTTGCGCTTCCTGGAACTGGCTGAACGTACTGGTGAACGTTGGGATCTGGCAGTGCTGGATCCACCGGCGCGTGCATCCAGCCCGAAGATGGATGGCGACCTGGATCTGCAGCGCGACCACCGCCAGTTGGTGCAGGCGACGCTGCGGGTGCTGCGACCGGACGGCGTGCTGTGGTTCACGAGCCATCACCAGCAGTTCGCGCCGGATCTGGAGGACCTGCCGGGAGCGTCGGCGCGGGAGATGACCGAGGAGACGGTGCCGGCGGACTTCCGGAATCGGCAGGTGCACCGGTGCTGGCGGATCGTCTTGGCTTGAGTGCTGCCTGGGTTTTCGCGTTCGGGCGGCATTTCTGAGAATCGTCTCAAGCATTTCTCATGATACGGGGGCGCATTCGTGGTCTTCTGTCGGGGCATGAACGTCGTCCGCCTCCTCGCTATCCTCTTGCTCGTGACCGCCGGCCCAGCCGCGCACGCGCTGGGGTTCGACGATGCCCTGCTTTCGGCCAGTCGCACGCCGCGGATTTTGGGGGCGCGCGCGGCGCTCGAGACCCGCAACCGCCTGGATGCCGACCTGCCTCGGCAAACCGGCAACCCCGAGGTCACCGTCGCGCCCGGCCTCAGCCTCGGCTCGGATCGCGCCACCGGCGGCCCGGGCCTCGCCTTGCAAGTGGGCGTGCAACAATCTTGGAATCTGGCCAACCTGGCCCAGGCGCGGCGGCGGGCGGCGGCCGATGAACGGGCGGCCCTGGCGGTGCTGCTGCGCGCCGACGCCCTGGAACAGAAGCTCGGCGCGGCCCAGGCCTGGCTCGAGCTTTGGGCCGCCCAGTCCCTGGTGCAAGCGACCCTGCGGGAAAGGCAACTGGCGATCGAATTGGCCAAGGTCGTGGCTGCGGCGGCCCAGCGCGGCGTCTTGACCCAGGCCGACGTGGCCGAGGCGGATCTCTTCGTGAGCGAAGTGGATTTGCGCCTGGTCGGTCTGGAAGGCGATACCCACGACCGCTCGGTCGCCCTGGCGCGCAGCTTGTCCCTGCCCGCGGCGTCCCTGCCGGAAGCAACCGGCGCGCTGCCCCAGCCGGTGCTGCCCGACGCGGTGGCCTGGCACGCCTTGATCCTGCAGGCCGCGCGACTGCCCGACGCGGTGGCCAAGCGCCTGCACGTCCAAGCCGAGCGGGCGCGGGTGCTGGAACTGGCGGCCCAGCACGGCTCGATGGTCTCGCTGGGCGCGGCGGTGCAGCGCGATGGCCAGGGAACCACGGCGATCCTGGCTACTTTCGGCTTGCGCTGGGGGCTGTTCGAGCGCGGCCAACGACTGGCGAGCCAGGCGCAGGAAACCGTGGTCCGAGCCGATGCGGAATCGATCCATGCGGACATCGACGCGGGCCACCGGCTGGCGGCGGCGTGGCACGAGGTCGAACACGGCCGCGAGCGCGAGCAGGTCTTGCGGGATCGCGTCGTGGCCAGCGCGGAACGGCTGGTTGTCCTGAGAGATCGCCAGTTTGCCCGCGGCGTCGGCACGGTGTTCGACGTCTTGCGGGCCCGGCAGGCCCGACTGGAAGCGGAACGGCGGCGCATCGAGGCGACCGCGGTGCGCACCTGGGCCGAGCTGAAAGCCTGGTTGTTGTACGCGGAACTGGCGCGTGCGCCCGCGGAGGAAGGGCCATGAGCCACAAATGGGCCTGGGCGTGGGTCGCCCTGCTGGGCTGCGGCCGCGTGGACGACGCCGCGGCGCCGGCCGAGTCCGCTGCGGCCGCTGCGCCCGTGGTGGCCAGCGCCGCCGTGCGCTGGGTCGAGGTGCAGCCACCCGCCCACGATGTCGCGCTGTTCGAGGTGCCCGCTTGGATCGTGCAGGGTCCCACCGGTCACGCCGACGTGGCGGTCACCGCGCGCGTGCGTGTCGTCAAAGTCGCCGTGCGTGCAGGAGATACGGTCACGGCGGGCCAGACCGTGGCCGAAGTCGAGGCGCCCGACCTCGTGCAGGCGGCGGCGACCCGGCGCAGTGCCGAAGCCAGGATTGCCGCGCACCTGCGCCACGTCACCGGGCTGCGCAGCATGCAGCGCGAGGGCCTGGTGCGCACGGCCGAAGTCTTCCAGATCGAGATGCAATTGGCCGACTTGCATGCCGTGCGCGCCGAGGCCGAAGCGCGGCTGCGCGGCGCGGGCGTGGCCGACGCGGATGTACCGGCGCTGCTGACGACGGGACGCTGGCTGTTGCGCGCGCCGATTGCCGGCGTGGTGCGCGAGGTGACGGCGGTGCCGGGCGCAGTGATCGAGCCGCCGAACCGACTGGCCACTTTGGACGCGCCGCAGAACGGCCGAGCCGAAGTCCACCTGCACCACGCACTGCCCCCGGGTGCGCGCCTGACGCTAGTGCTCGCCGACGGCACCGCCCTGCCGCTGGATCCGACGCCGGTCGCGACGACGGTGGACGGCGCGGATGGCAGCACTGTCGCCTGGTTCGACACGCTGCCGGCCACTTCCCTGCCAGCCGGAACGCGCGGCGTCGTGCGGGTCGCAGGCCTGGCCGCCGACGTGCTGCAAG
>CAYHHL010000126.1:7111-14046 GCA_964356325.1 uncultured Enterobacteriaceae bacterium
GCCGGAACGCGCGGCGTCGTGCGGGTCGCAGGCCTGGCCGCCGACGTGCTGCAAGTACCCGCGCGGGCGCTGCTTTACCGGGAAGGCAAAGCCCAGGTCATCGTGCAGCGCGGTGCCGTGGGGCAGCAGGTGGATGTCGTCGTGATCGCTTCGGCGGGCGCGATTGCCCTGGTTCGCGGTCTGCGGGCCGGCGAGCGGGTTGCTGCCGAGGCGGACCGTGCGCTGCCGCCGCCCGTGGCCGAGCCATGACGGAGACCCGCCGATGATCGAAGCCCTCGTTCGCGGATCCATGCGACGGCGCGGTCTCGTGCTGATCCTGACGCTGCTGTGCGTCGTGGTCGCGGCCATCGTCTCTTCACGTCTGCGTTTCGACGCGCTGCCCGACGTCACCTCCAACCAGGTGCTGGTGCTGACCCGGGCGCCGGGCATGACTCCAGTCGAAGTCGAACGGCTGGTCACCCGCCCAGTCGAGACCGCCTTGGGCGGCGTGCCGGGCCTGGAAACGCAACGTAGTCTGTCGCGTTACGGCTTGTCGTCGGTGACGGTGGTGTTCGACGACGCGGTGGACCCGTTTCGGGCCCGGCAAGTCGTGCAGGAACGCCTGAACCTCCTGTCGCTGCCCGCCGAAGTCGACTCGCCCGAGCTCGGGCCGCTGACGGGAGGCCTGGGCGAGATCTACCACTTCGCGGTGGCGGCTCCGACTCGCACCCAATCGGAATTGTTGGAAATCGTGCAACTGCAGATCGCGCCGCTGCTGCGCGGCGTGCCCGGCGTGGTCGAAGTGAACTGGTGGGGCGGCGAGCAGCGCACCCTGGACGCGGTGGCGCGGCCGGTCGATCTGGCGCGGCTGGGTGTGACGTTGCCCGAGTTGCTCGAGGCGTTGCGGCGCACCATCGGCAGCGCGCCCGGCGCCAACCTGCCCGCGGGAGGGGCGCAAACCCTGCTGCGCGGGGTGTCGTGGCCACATCGCCCCGAGGATCTCGCCGTCGCGGTGGTCCGGCCCGCCACGGCCGAACGCGCCGCGGTGCGCGTGGCCGACGTCGCCGACGTGGTCGAGTCGGCCCAGCCGCGCATCGGTGCGGCAACAGCGGATGGTCGCGGGGAAATCGTCTACGTCATGGTACAGATGCTGCGCGACGACAACGCGCTGGTGGTGATGCGCGGCATCCACGCCGAGATGCCCAAGATCCGGGCGTTCCTGCCCAAGGACGTGACGCTCCAGCAGATCTACGACCGCAGCGATCTCGTCGGGCGGACCCTGCGCACGGTCGGCAAGAATCTGGCCGAGGGCGGTCTGCTGGTCGTGGCCGTGCTGCTGGCGATGCTGGGCAGCCTGCGCGCGGCGTTGCTGGTGGCGCTGGTCATTCCGCTGTCGATGCTCGGGGCCACCGTCGGCATGGTGGTCATGGGCATCGCCGGCAACCTGATGAGCTTGGGCGCCCTGGACTTCGGCCTGCTCGTCGATGGCGCCGTGGTCCTGATCGAGGCCGTCGCCCACGCGCTGCACGCCAAACCGCGCGAAGGCGAGACACCGCAGGAACACCTGGAACGCGCAGCCATTTCTGTCGCCCGGCCGGTGTTCTTCTCGGTGCTCGTCATCCTGCTGGTGTACGTGCCGGTCCTGGCGTTGTCCGGCGTGGACGGCAAGATGTTCCGGCCCATGGCGGCCACGGTGCTGTTTGCCCTGGCGACGGCGCTGGTCCTGTCGCTGACGTTCGTCCCGGCCGCTGCGAGCTTGATCCTGCGTCCGCGTCACGTCGCCGCCCGACCGCCGCTGCTGGTGCGCCTCGCCGATCAGGCCTACGCGCCGCTCCTGGCCATGTCGATGCGCAAGCCCATGGTCGTGATGGCCTTGGCGGCGCTGCTGCTGACTGGCGGTGGCATCCTTCTGGCGCGGGCAGGCACGGCGTTCGTCCCCCAACTCGACGAGGGCGATCTGGTCATCCAGACCACGCGAAGCGCGGACATTTCGCTGGAAACGGCGGTCGATGGCGCCACCCGGATGGAAGCGGCCCTGCTGCGGCACGTGCCCGAAGTGCGGCATGTGGTCACGCGCATCGGCAGTCCCGCGGTGGCGACCGACATCATGGGGCTGGAACAAGGCGATGTTTTCGTGAGCCTCGCGCCCCCCGAGAAATGGCGCCCGGGCCTGGATCGCGACCACTTGATTGCCGAGATGCAAAAGGTGCTCGCCCGCGAGGATGCCGCGGCGGAGGCGTCGTTCACCCAACCAATCCAGATGCGGTTCAATGAGTTGCTCGGAGGTTCGGTCACCGATGTCGACGTCAGCGTGTTCGGCGAAGACCTGGCGAAGTTGCGGCTGACGGCCGAGGCGATCGCCGCGGCCATCCGTCAGGCCCCCGGCGCGGTCGACGTGCGCATCCTGGCCCCGCCTGGGGTCTCTCTGCTCGAGGTGCGGCCTAAACCATTGGAAGTCGCCCAGTTCGGCATGAGCGCGCGCGACGTGCTCGACGCGGTGACGGCCATTCGCCAGGGCGTCATCGTCGGCCAGACTTACGACGGTCCGGTGCGGCTGCCGGTGCGACTGCGACTGGCGGGAACTCCCACCGCATTCACGCTTTCCAGTGTGATGCTGCCTACTTCTAGCGGGACGCTGGTGCCGCTCGATCGGGTCGCGACCATCGACGCGCAACAGACGCCCGGCCTGGTCAACCACGAAAAGGGCCAGCGGCGTCTGGTGGTCGGCTTCAACGTGCGCGGCGGCGATCTCGGTCCCGTGGTGGCGGCGGCCCAGGCAGCGGTGCAGCGCCAGGTGCCTGCGACCCCGGGCCAGCGCCTGGAATGGGGCGGCCAATGGGAGACTTTCGCCCAGGCGCGCCAACGCATGGCCATCCTGGTGCCGGTGGTCCTGCTGCTGATTCTCGGCGTGCTGGTGGTGACGTTTGGTCGGCTCGGTCCGGCGCTGCTGATCCTGCTGAACGTGCCGTTTGCCGGTGTCGGTGGCGTGGCGTTCCTGACTTTGCGCGACATGCCGGTGTCGATCTCGGCGGCGGTCGGTTTCATTGCGCTTTCCGGCATCGCGGTGCTCAACGGCGTGGTGCTCATGACGCAAATCGAGACCCTGCGCGGCGAGGGCATGGCGGCCATCGACGCGGCGGCCGATGCAGCGCGAAGTCGGCTGCGGCCAGTGCTCATGACTGCGCTGGTGGCCATGCTCGGTTTCGTGCCGATGATGATGGCGACCGGCGCCGGTGCCGAGGTGCAGCGCCCCCTGGCCACGGTGGTCGTCGGCGGCCTGGTGTCCTCTACTGCCCTGACTTTGCTGGTGCTGCCGACGTTGGTCGGGTGGCTGGGGCGCCGGCGCTGGCTGTGACCTCGACGGGGAGAACGCGCGTGAAGCTTTTGCTGGTCGAGGATGAAGAGCGCCTGGCACGTCTCCTGACCCGCGGCCTGACCGAGGAGGGCCATCAGGTCGACGTCTGCGCGAACGGCGCCGATGGTCTGGCCCAAGGCCTGGCGTTGGATTACGACGCCGCCATCCTCGATTGGGCGCTGCCGGATCTGGACGGTCTGAGCGTCCTGCGGGTCTGGCGCGCCCGGGCGGTGCGCTTTCCGGTCCTGATGCTGACGGCGCGCGGTTCGGTGCCGGAGCGCGTCCAGGGTTTGCGGGCAGGCGCCGACGACTACCTGGTCAAACCGTTCGACTTCGACGAGTTGCTGGCCAGGCTCGAAGCGCTGCAACGCCGGGGCGGCGATCGCGTCACGTTGCAAGTGGGTGATCTCGCGCTGGATACTCGGCGACGCGCGCTGATCTGCGCAGGTCGCGAGGCCACGCTCACTGCCCGCGAGCACGCACTGGCGCTTTCGCTGTTCGAGCACGCCGGTGACGTCCTGACCCGCTCCGAACTGCTGGCGACGGTGTGGGGACCGCATTTCGATGGTGAGCCCAACATCGTCGACGTCTACATCGGTTACCTGCGCCGCAAGATGACCGAGCTGGGCGCCGGCGCCGGCATCCGCACCGTGCGCGGCGTCGGCTTCCGCCTGCAAGACGGGCCATGAAGCTCTCGACCCGCCTGCAACTGTACGGTGCCGTGGTGCCAGCCGTGCTGCTGTGCGCCGCGTTCGGACTGGTCGGTCTGGCGCTGGGCCATCTGCTGTTGGGCGAAATCGACCGCGCGTTGCTGGGCCAGGCCGCGGTCGAATCCGTCAGCCTGTTCGATCGGCTGGCCCACGCGCCGCACTTGCACCTCGACCGGTCGCCCATGCAGGAAGTGGCGCACGACATCTCGGCGTCCAGCGCGTTGTACGGCCCCGATGGCCGCCTGCGTGTTCAGGCGCCGGTCGATATTACCGTGCCACTGCAATTGGTTCCAGGACAGACCGGCGCGGCGCCCAGCCTGCACACCGTCGCCGGCCAGCGCGTGCTCGTCGTGTCGATCCGTTCGCCCGACGGGCTGCCGCACGCCCTGCGCCTGGCCGTGGACTTGCAGCGCCACCGCTCGACGATGCGCACCTACTGGCAAGCCGCGGGCGCGATCGGTCTGGCGATGACGTTGCTCTTGCTCGGCCTGCAGATTCGCCACGCGCGGATGCTGGACCGGCGCATCGTCGCCCTCGCGCGGCACATGCGGCGCCTGCGGTTGGGTGACTTCGCGGGCGCGCCGGCTTTGGACGAGGAAGGCGACGTCGTCTCCGAACTGCGCAATGCGATTGCCGAAGCCACGGCGCAACTGCAGGCGGCGCGCGACGCCCAGGAACGTCTGCTCGCCGACGCCGCGCACGAATTGCGCACCCCGTTGGCGGCGATGCGCACCGACGTCGATCTGGCGCTGCGCAAGGAGCGCGATCCTGCCGAACTGCGCGACACCTTGCACAGGACGCGCCAGGAGGTCGATCGCCTGGCCGCTTTGTCGCAACGGCTGCTCGACCACGCGGCGGTGCGCCAGACGGCCTGGGACCGGCCCGAGGGCGATGTCGCCGAGGTCGTGGATGCCGCGATCCGGGCACAAAGCAGCATCGCCGAGGCACGCGGCATCCGCTTGGTGAGGAGCGGATTGCCGAGTCTTCGCGCGCGGTTCCAGGCCGATCCGCTGCGACAGGTGCTCGACAATCTGCTGGACAACGCCTTGCGCCTGGCTCCCAGCGATACGAGCGTGACCGTCCACTTGGAAGTGACCCCCGAGGCCTGGCAAGTCACCGTCGCCGACCAAGGACCCGGCGTGCCGGCCGCGCAACGGGAAGCGATCTTTGCGCCGTTTCATCGACCGAACAAGCGCGGCACCGGCGCCGGACTGGGCCTGGCCATCGTGCGCGACGTCGTGCAGCGCCATGGCGGGAGCGTCTGGGTCGAAGACCGGCCCGATGGTCAGACGGGCGCGCGTTTCGTCGTGCAGATTCCGCACGCGTGACTTCGACCTCGGCCGCGCGGGCGGAATATCCGCAACCCGGCAAAGGTTTGACGCACTCGGGGCTGCGCACTACGCTGCTCGCGCCCGGTGAGGCTTCGCTGATCGTGACAGCCTGTCTTCGAACCTGCCCGACCTCTCAGCCAGGACGCCCGATGCTCGCACGACTTGCCACGACCCTGACCACTGTTGCCTTGACCGGCGCCGTCTTGACCGCCGGGGTGCTGACCGGCTGTGGTCCCGGCTACTTGGACGTAGACAAGCACGTGCGCGCCACCGACGAGAACAAGCAGGTGTTCCAGGTGTGGAAGACCTACCACGACGCCATCGAGAACAAGGACGTCGAGGCGATCAAGGCTCTGGTTTCGGTACATTACTACGAGAACGGCGGCACGACCGACGATCAGAGCGACGACTACGGCTACGACAAGCTCATCCAGCAACGCCTGCCGATGCTGCGCGACAACATCAAGAACGTGAACCTCAAGCTGAAGTTGCTGGACATCCAGGTGGCCGGCAACAACGCCACCATCGAGTTCTTCTACGACGGCCACGCGCTGCTGACCGAGGGCGGCGTCGATCGTTCCAAGCAGTACCAGGAACGCAGCGCGATGCGCCTGGAGCGGGAAGCGGGCGCATGGAAAATCGTCGCCGGCCTGTGAGTTTGCGGCGGCTGGGCGTGGGCCTGGGGCTGACGCTCGCCCTGCTTTTGCCGGCGCTGCCCGCCTGGGCGCAACCTGAAAGCCCCTTGTCCCGCGAGGCTGGCGATCACCTGCTGCACGGCCATGCCGAGGCGGTGCTGCAACTGTTCGTGCAGGCTTCGATGCTGCGCTCCAACGGCAAGGACGTGCCGCTGGACAAGCCGGCCTGGACCTCGGCCGAAGCGGGCGTGCTGGCCGATGCGCTCATCGCCGTGGGTCGCTACCCGGAAGCGCGCAAGGTCCTGCAACCCCACGTGTCCGCCAAGAACGCAGCGCCGCAACGCCTGCTGCAGTTCGCCGAGCTCGAGCGCTTGTCCGGCAACGCCCAGGATCGCCTGCGCTTCCTGATGAAGGCGCTGCAACAGCACCCGACCCATCCGCAGCTATTGGTCGCGGGCGGCCAGTTGCTGTACGCGATGGGCCGGTCGGTGCAGGCGCGCAAGCTTTTGGATCAACTGGCGGATCGTTTCGAGGCCGAGGAGTTCGACGAGCCGTTGGACCTGCTGGCGGTCGCGCAATCCCTGGCGCTGAACGGCTATGCCCGCGACGCCAACCGCGTGTTCGAGCAGGCGGCGGAAGCGGCGACCGACGATCGCGAACGCAAGCAGATCGAGGCGCGCTGGGGCGAGTTGTTCCTGGCGAAATACAACTGGCGCGACGCGGACAAAAGCTTTGCCAAGGTGCTGGCCATCGACCCGGAGGACGCCGACGCGGTGGCGGGAACGGCGCGCGTCGACCTGGAGAGCGATCACGCCATCGCCAAGGCCAAGAAGCGCCTGGACGCCGCGCTGCGCCGCAATCCGAACCACCCGGGCCTTTTGTCGCTGCGTGCTGAAGTCGCGATGACCGACGAGGACTTGCCGGC
>CAYHHL010000126.1:14146-16951 GCA_964356325.1 uncultured Enterobacteriaceae bacterium
TGTGGCAGGCGCACGCGGCGCTGGGCATGGGCTACGCGCGGATTGCCGACGACGTCAAGGCGCGCAAGGAGTTGGAGCAGGCCTACGCGGGCGATCCGTTCGACGTGCGCACGACCAACCAGCTCAACGTGCTGTACGACGGCGTGCTCAAGCAGATGGTGCTGCTGCCCGGCGAGAGCGTGGATCTGCGGGTACATCGCAAGGATCGCAAGGCCTTGGAACGCACGATGCTGCCGTTCCTGCAAACCGCGTGGCAGGGCCTGGTCAAGAAGTACGGCTTCGCGCCGGAGCGGCCGCTGCAGGTCGAGATCTTTCCTGAAGTCGAGCAGTTCTCGGTGCGCACGGTCGGCCTGCCGCAGCTGGGCGCGCATGCCGTGTGCTTCGGGCACCTGATCACCTCGCGCTCGCCGGTCGAGCATCCGTTCAACTGGAAGATGGTGCTGCAGCACGAGTTGAGCCACGTGTTCCACATCCAGGCCTCGGACGGGCGGGTGCCGCGCTGGCTGACCGAAGGCCTGGCGATGATGGAAAGCGTCTGGGCGGAGCCGCGCTGGGCCTCGCACCTGGAGCGGCGGGCGTTCGCGCGTTGGAAAGCCGGGCGGATGGCGCCGATCGACAAGTTCAACCTCGCGTTTTCGCAAGCGACTTCCATGCAGGACATCGTCGACGCGTACTTCCAGGCCGCGCTGGTGGTCGAGTTCCTGAACACGCGCTATGGGTTCGAGAAGTTGCGAGCGCTGGTGGCCGGCTACAAGTCCGGGCAGGCGACACCGCAGCTCTTGCAGGAACACCTGGGCGCGACGGCCCACGCGATCGACCGCGAGTTCTCGGCCTGGCTGGAGAAGCGCTTGGCCAAGTATAGCCATGACTTCCACCCCAACGTCGCGGATCTGGCGCGGGCGATGAACCTGGCCGACAAGGGCGACGAGGAGCCCGACCCGCGCGCGAGTGAAGACGCCAACGCGGCGAGGGCGGCTTTGATCACGGCGATCCAGCACTTGCGCACGGGGCGACCGGGCCAGGCGTTGGCGTCGTTCAAGCAGGTGCTGGCATTGGCGAACCTGGCGGGGCAGACCGTGGACCCGCAGGACCTGTGCACGGCGCGCTTCTTCCTGATGGAACTGGCGATGCAGGGAGGCGATCGCGATGAGGCGGGGCGACTGGCCGAGGCGCTGGTGAAGGAGCCGGGCGGGCGCTGCGACGGCGTGACGCAACAGCTGGTCCTGTCGAGCCTGAGCAAGCGCCAGGGCAAGCTGGGCGAGAGCGTGCAGCACGTGCGCAAGGCCTTGGAACTCGATGCGGAAGACGGCCCGGCGATGGGTGTGGCGGCGGAAATCGCCGCGCTCGGGTTCCGCCAGTTGGAGACCGAGCGCAAGGGCGGCAAGACACCGGCGGCCCAGGACTGGCTGGGGGCGATTTCGCCTGGGCGCAAGCCTTCGGAAGTGCGGGCGTTGCTCCGTCATGTCGTGCGCGCCGAGCCCAACGATCCGCGGCCGCCGGCGCTGCTGGCCAAGATGGCGTGGGCGGACTTCCAGGCTGGCGTGGAACCCGCGGAAACCCTGGCAGATCTGAACCTGGCCGCCCAGGCGCTGGAAGAGACGGACCTGGCGGGAAGCAGCGCCGTGCTGGCCGAGGCCCGGCTGTTCGTGGCCAAGGGGCGGGCGGAGGCGGCGTTCGGACCTTACCGGATGGCGGCGGAACGTGCGAAAACTTCAGCAAATCGGGCGGAAGCCTGGTGCGAACTGGCCGAGGTGGCGCGCAAGGCGGCCAAGGCGGACGAAGCGGCCGAGGCCAAGCGGCATTGCGACGCCGACCGGCCGCCGGAACCCCAGGTCGATCGGACTGCCCCGAAGATCGTGCCACAACCGCCGACCGGGAAATAGGAAGTCGCCAAGACGAGTCAGCCTGCGCTTGACGGGGCAGGCGGGCGCGCGTAGACGAGTCGCCATGCACGTGCAGGAACACTACAATCGCTGCGGATCTTGCCGGAATTTCCGTCCCCAGCGGACCGACCGGATGAACCGGACCATGGGCGAGTGTCACGGCAAGCCGACGCATCCGGTGGTGGGCGCTCAGGAATTCGGCTGCGAGAACTATCACCTGGATCGCGATCGCCTGCTGCCGGGCACGAGCGCGCCGGCCGATGCCGACCTGTCGCCGCGTGACCGCGAGATGCGCAGGCGGCAAGAGGCCATGCGCAACGTGCCAGTGCGCAGTGCGCCGCGCGGGCCGCGCCAGGGCCGGCAGGACGACGACGACACGCCGGCGCCCAAAGTCCAGCACATCGACCTGACCCTTGGCAACGAAGGAGAAAGCATGGATCGCGACACGCTGCGGGGCATCCTGGCCGAAGTGCTCGATGAGGCGATGGGCACGTCGGACACGCCGATCCACCCGCGCTACCGGGGCGGCAAGGTCATCGTGCAGCCGGCGAACTCGGAACTGCAACCCAAGGAATTCGAGATCGACGTGCTGTTCAAGAAGGTCGTGGGCGTGCGCGACAAGTTGCGCGTGCTCGAGCAGAAGATCAACGGCTCCGACAATCTGGACAGTACGGAGAAGGTGCAGATCCAGCAGTATATTACCTCGTGCTATGGGTCGCTGACGAGCTTCAACTACCTGTTCAAGGACCGCGAGGATTGGTTCATTGGCCAGGGGCAGGGGTAGATCGTCAGGTGCGGACGCGGGTTCGGGTTCGGCCCCGGTCCCGGCTCCGGCTCCGGGTTCGGGTTCGGGGTGGGGTGCGGGGTCGGGTTCGGGCTCGGGTGCGGGTACGCCGGCAGCGGCTGGAGGGACTGCTGGGGG
>CAYHHL010000127.1:0-16909 GCA_964356325.1 uncultured Enterobacteriaceae bacterium
GTTCGAGTATCGGACCCGCTTTACGGCCCAAGCCTTCTGCTCGTTCCTGACCGGGATCGAGACATTCGATCCGATGGACTGCAGGACGGACCACGAACACAGTGCTTCCAATCTGACCGCACAGGAGGACCGTCGCAGGGCCGCCCAGGAACTGCTGCGTGCTTCGGAATGGACGGATTCGGCGTCCTTTCCCCCCGGATTGGGCGATGTCGCGTTGGGCGGGAATGTGGACGAGGCCACGCGCAATCCGCTGAGCTTCTGGTTAAAGAACATGCGCGATTTCTCCTCGGGCTGGGAGAAGGATCCTACTATCGCTGGCATGCTGGTCATGCTGGGTGCTATCAACCATCGATTCCACGACGTGCCAGATCTTTTGGATAAGCTTTTGGACCGGCAGCGTAACTTCGTCACGTTCCAGTTCCTATCGATCAACGACATGGAGGCTGATCCGAACGACATCTTCATCAAGATGAACTCGCGCGGAAAGCTCTTGACGGAATTCGAGTACTTCAAGACGGCATTCCTGAAAATGTTGAAGGACTTCGGTCACGCCCCCCATAAGACCAAAGAGATCGAGCGAACCATTGACAGGAGGTGGGAAAACTGCTTCTGGTCCTACATCCGCGCATGCGAGCGCCGGGACGAAAACGATCCGGTGCGCACCGACCGGCTTAGGACTAGAGGCCTGGACACCTACCTGATGCGCTACATCAACTTCCTCATGGATGCCATCGCCTTCCAGAAGGACGTCCTTGTCAAGGACCGGAGTCCACTTCCGGACCAATTCGATCGGGACCGCATGGAAGCGCTCTTTGTCTCGCACGATGTGCAAAGCGGCGAGCATACGCTGAACGAGGACATCCTTGCCGACTTCATGGCGTCGGTGGATTGTTGGTGCAGGATTGCCGAATGCGGCGTGCAGACCGAGCCCAGGACATTCGACGGTCAGAACATCGTCGACTTCTTCGACCATCGCTTTGGCAAGGTGGCAACCTCGGGAAAGATTCGCTTCTTTGGTAACGCCAGCGTCCAACTCCTGGAGCACTGTCTCCTTCATTATGGCCCAGACGTCGGTAGCGGCAAGGCATTCCACCATGACGAATTCGTCCTGCTTAACGCGATCATCGTCATGCTGGCAAATGGCGACGATCTTCCCCGTATCGAGTTGCGCTTCCGCACGATTCGCAACCTACTGCGGCGAATGGACCTCGGTTTCAATCAGTTACACTACTTGCTAAACGCGACCTCAGCGCTCGTAACGACTGGCGAAGTTCGGGATTATGCAGAGTACGCGGGCGCCAAAGGCAAGCGCTTTACCGCGGATCAGGTCAACGAGGAAATCTTCAAGAACTTCGCGCTATCTCGCAGCGGAGCCGACTCCGCAGTTGCCAAGGCGGTCTGGGGCATGGAGGAGCACCCCTATCTCGAAGGACGGATTGCCGTGTTCTGCCAGGACATTTCGACTGAACCCGCCGACCAGGACCTGCTGGATCGCTTCTGGACGCATTTCGAGCTTCGCGCGGAAGTTTTTTGCGCCCTTTTTGGCGGCTGGAAGGACTCCAACAACGACGGGCTGCTGCGCCACGCGTTGCTGCTGGCGGGGGGACAGGAACTGTACCGGTTCAAGGACGGCGACGGAACCTATTGGGGCGCGTTTTCCGGCGACAACAGTTGGAAGAATTTCTTCACGAAAAATTCGCGCCCCGCCAGCACGGCGCTCCTTTGCCTGCTGGACGCGTTTGCCGGAAAGGACTTGCGCGGACCGGGCAGTATCAGGGCTGCTCTCTCGGAGTTCATCGAGCAAAGGGCGCCATTGGCCGAAGCTGCCTTCACGCCCGGAATCTATGATCTCCGTAGGTACGCGTTGACCTACTTCGCCACCATGCTCGATTTCGAAGACGACCGGGAGACCTTGGGTTACATTTGGATGAACAAGTCTGAGTATTGCCTGACTGGATTCCGCAAGAGCACGAGGGCCAGGCCGTATTGGGATCCGTATCTGCGGACTGTCGTCGCGGGGTTGGTCGGAAACTCGTTGAAACTTGAAGCGTCGTGGGATGGCGTCCAGGACGAACATATGCACATGGCTGTTGGTCGCGGCACCGGACTGCGGATTTCCTCCGACCCTGCTGGCTTCAACCTCCACGTACCTGCCACTTGCGCCGGCCTCTTGACACAGCAGCTTGTCGCCTTCGATCTCCAACCGATGGGCGAGTGGGCGGTCGCCCCGGCGACGGGCGACACGATGGTCCGCTTCCGCTGCCGTGTCAAACAGGACCCGAGTGGGAAATTCGACATGGAGGATCGGATCGTCAAGGGACGGCTTTTGCTGGAGAAGCTCGTTGCGCTCGTCCAGGAGGGGAGGATTCCGATTCCCGGTGCAGAAGCGCAGCACGAGCCGCTGGCGGACAAGTGAGAATTGTAGTCGACGCCGGGCATGCGATGCTCGCGCGAACATGTCGGGCGCGTGCAATCTGCTGTATATATTCATGAAACTGTGGCCTGCGGCCGTATTCCAGTTCCGGAAGCAATTCGGATCAACCCTCGACGTCGCCCGGCAACCCTCACCAACCCTGTGACAGCAACTCTTTCATGCCCGTTGCGTCCAACACCGACGCGCAGGTTTCCCAATCGGCGTCCTCCACCTTGCTGTATTTCACGTCGAACGGGTTCCTAGTAGCTGCAGTCCGGTCGATCAGTTGTCGGGCGGCCTGCTCGTCATTCAGAGCGACCTGCACCCAGACATCCTCCAGCGTGTCAGGAATCTGGCCGAACAAGCCGTGGATCGCTTCGAGGCGATCGGCCAGCACTTGGTGAACTCGGTCCTCGACCGAACCCCCGTAGCGGAGATTGGCAATCCAGATTTCGCTGCGGGCCTGGCCGATGCGTTGAATGCGGCCCTTGCGTTGCTCCAGTCGGGTGGGATTCCATGGCAAGTCGATGTTGATGAGCGTGCCAAGTCGCTGAAGATTCAGGCCTTCTGAAGCAGCGTCCGTCCCCAACAAAAGCTTGAGGTCACCGGCGCGGACTCGGCCTTTCAGGCCATTGCGGTCGCAACGCTGAAACTTGCCTCCGCGCCACAAGCCGGAGCGATTGCTGCCGGCGTAGAGACCGATGTCCATGTGCCCAAATTCAGATCGCTTTGCCAACTCGTCACCGACCCAGCGAACTGTATCGTAATACTGCGAGAACAGGATACAGCCTCGATCAAGCCAACTGCCGCTGACGCCCGGTTGCGTGCCGAGAAGGTAGCCAATTAACGCCTCGAGCTTCGGGTCGTTGTTACCACCTTGCTGGAGCAGATCGAGGCACCGCTGTAATGATGCCCTTTCGGCATTAGTAAAGTTCTTGAAATCACTGCTACCTTGACGTGGTCGCCCGACTTGTGCAGGCACTTCCTCTTCGCTCTCGTCGTCGTCTTCATCATCGACGGCGTCTGGTTCTTCGCCAAGCAGCTTGGCAACAGTATGGCGTCCGGCTTCCATCGAACTGCCCATACGCCGCAGCAACAGCGTCTTGAAAAAACCCGCACCTCTAACCCGTTGTTGGAGCAAAAGGGAAAACGCCTCAGCCTCCTGATAGGCCTCCCGAAGATAGCCGCCGAGAACGAGAGCACCTGCATCGTCCAATTTCACCGTCACCTTCGGCAGGAAGGGGGCCCCCGTCGCCTGATTGACCGTCTCTTCGAGATAGGCCCGGGTGCGGCGCACGATGCAGCGCAGCAGCGGATTGAAGTTTTCGCCGTAGTTCGGCAGCAGACCGTTCTGGAGCTGAACCTGGCGGACCGCGAGCGGCAGCGTGTCCAGACTTTCCGGCTTGAACTGCCAGTGCGTGTCACTGGCATTCAGGCGACGACGAATGCTTGCAAATACCGGGCCTTCGAATTTGGAGGGCAGCGGGTCACGCACGTATTGCCAGCCCTCGCGCACATCAGCGGTAGGTATGGCTGCATCGCCGGTGGCAATTTTCAGGCAATGGCTGGGGCGGTACCACGGGCTGGTCTGGGTCCAGCCACCGAGCACACTCTCGTTGCCGTGGGAAAGAATATGCAGCAAATCCCACGCCTCAACCGGGTGCAGTTGCACAGGAGTGGCGGTGGCCAGCAACATGCTCTTGGTTCTGGGGCCGACTTCGCGCAGAAACGCCATCAGTTTGTTTGGGTCAGCTCGCTCGTTGATTTCATCGGCATCCGCATCCACCTTCGGCACGTTGCGGCGGCGGGCGCGGTGGGCTTCATCCACGATCACGCAGGTGTACCGCCGACTCAACAGTTGATTCACGGCTTCTGACAAACCACGCACCACCAACCCCTGCGAAACCAACCCGATGCGGCGTGGGCATTTGCCGAGCGATTTTGCTCCATCTGACGGGTATTCCAGATCATTCTCATCCACCCATGCCCGCCCATTCCAACGCGCGGAAGGCAGCGCCAGCAACTCCATCAATTCATCTTGCCACTGTTGCAGCAGCGGCTTGGGCGCAAGGACCAGAATCGGCCCGCCGTCGGGATCATCCAACGCCATGAGCATAGCGGCCATGGCAAGCTGGACGGTTTTCCCCAAGCCCACCTGATCGGCCAGCACCAAGCGCGCACCGCCCAGTCGGTGCCTTTCCAACGCAAGACGAGCGAAATACTTCTGATGAGGCCACAGCCCTTGTTCGCGGCGATACACCGGCGTTTCGACCGCGGCGGCGGCGGCGGCCATAGTCGGGTCGTCGATCGTCCTAAAGTCCGGTGGATCAATGACCTTGCGCGAAATGATCCGCTCAACGTCCTGCACAATGAACGGACAGCAGGCAAGATCCACGGCGCGGGCATCGTTCCACAGCGCATCGAATTCTTCCTGTACCCACGCAATCGATTCCGGGGCGTTGTCTTCCCAAAGCAACTCGTAGTTCAGTTTCCAGGCCGACAAGCTCTCGTTCACACTGCCCATAAAGGCTGTGGCCGAGCCATCGGCCCGCCTAACCACGCCAGCTTTGCCGTGGATCAATCCGAAGGCTGAATCTGGAAGCACCCGGACTTCCATCTTCCTTGACGTTAGGGCTTGGAACAGTGCCTGATATCGAGGGAGCGCGGCGGGCAGCGCGTCTTCCGGCTTACCCGCGCACCAACTCCGACGCAACGCTGCCTGCGCGGCCGCGGCCGTAATGAGGTCTTGTGGGTCGAGGTCTGAGTTGCAAATGATACGTACCGGTCCAGCCACTTTTGAAATGGCTTCACCGGCGACCTCGAACAGGCTGGAGCGAAAATAACCCGCTATGCGGTCATACGACACCGCCCCGTCAAGGCGATCGGCCAGCACCGCTTGGTCGAGTCGATTTCGACGGCTGGAATGGCGTTGCAGCGTCATGCGTGATCGTTCCGCAGCCGACCAGCCAAAATGCGGGCGGAGTCGGAATCAGCAATCCAGTCAATCATCCCTTCGGCGTTACCCAGCGCGGCCAGCCATTCGAGCATTGCCACGAAGCCTTCGCGTTTGCCCCAGTAGCCCTGACCAAAGGCGTCGCGCAGGTACTGGCGGCCGGTTTCGGGGCTGCCGTCCGCAGCGGTGGTTTCGCGAACGGCAAACATCAGGTGGCGCAGGGGCGACGCGGCAAAGGGATGCGCCGCGCCGCCGCCTGCGCGGCCGCGTCGGGTGGGCAATGCATTCGCGGTGGGCTGCTGCGCGCCACCGGTTGCCGCAAGGAGCGAGGCCGCCAGGCCCGAGGGGGTGAACATCCGCGCGCCGTTTGCTTTGTCGCTTTTCAGGAGCGGCCTGATGTCGGTGATGCCGAAACCAAACGCCAATTCTTCATACATCCCTTGGCGGCGTTCACCGCGGCTCTCGATGTCCAGCGCCCGCAGGTAGTATCGCTCCACGAGCGAGAGTTCGCGCCACGAGTTGTCCAAACCACGGGGGACGAGGGTGTCGCAGGCGATGCCCAGTGCTCGTTCGATCACGGTCTGGAAGTCGCTCTTCTGGTTCTGCGCCCGCACAGCAAAGACTTCGTGCTCCACCTCCTTGCCATCCAGGTTGCCGTATTGCGTCAGCACCTTGAGAGCGGCAGCGTAGGCGGCGAGCTGATAGTCGGCGTCGTTGAAGTTGGGCTCGCCGCCTTCGTCGAGCACCTGCATGGACTCGATCTGGCGCTTCACTTCATCTTCGACCAGCGGAAACACCTCGTCGAGGAATCCAGGTTCATTGGCGGTGCGTTTGCGCAGGACGAGGCAGACGGTGCCTTGCACATAGTTGCCTTTCTTGATGCCGACGGCTTCGGTTTCGGTGCTGATCGTCCAGGCGGTTGTGGCTTTGAGTCCCGCAGCCCAAAGGATCATGCCGAGGTCGGCCCAAACAGCCGGATCTTGATGGGTGAACATGACCAACTGCATGCCGTTGTCCGGCATGTGCCGGGCGAGGTTCTGGTAGATCTCCACCATGGAACGACGGAAGTCTTCGCCATCGCCGCGCACCGCGAGCTCTGCGCGGGCATCAGGAATCCATTCGGGAAAGACTTTGGCGAGCTGCTTGTCATACCAGGCGAGGAAGAAGTCCCCCAGTTCGTGGTAATTCACCGCATCGGCGTAGGGCGGATCGGTGATCCAGAAGTCGCAGGTATTCCGGAGATCTCGAGCATCAGAGACTACTATCGTTGACTTGCAACTTGCCTGTTGAGCAGCTCCATTGAGGATTTGAAATGTATCTTTGAGCTTAAGAAGTGGCCGTGCGGCGTAGTTGAAATGGCAGTTGAGTGCCTGATTGTAAAAAACTTGGTTACCTTTCTCGTTTCCCGCGTGAAACATCCATGCGCTCAATCTGGAGTTCCAATCAGCCATGCGCCCAAGGCCCAGAAGACAAGCTGCCCGAGCTTGTTGTGAAATGGCTAGTCTGCCGCTGATCTCTGCGAGAACCCCATGCGTCAACAACTGCCTCGGTGTAAACAAATGATGCCAGCGAGTCCAGCCGCGCTCGCGAATCGGCTGCTCGGTGTTGTAACCACTCACGATCGCCTTCGACGGAATAAACCCCTCGCGTTGCCACTCCGCAAAGCGTTCGCGCAGCAGTTCCAGCACCCGGGTTTCACGCGCCAGGTCGGCAGCCTCGGGGGCAGCGTAGCGGCTTTCACCCTGGGCATTGATCCACCGGATGCAGTAGAGCCGCTCCTGAAACACATCGCCGGGCCGGGGCACCACGTCGTCATTGGTCCAGCGGCGAAGACCTGCCGGACCACGCAAGGCTTCCACCGACCAGGAGCGGCTGGCATCAAAAGGATCGATGATACGGCTATCGTCCACCGTCGCGTCTTTCTTCTCCTTGTATAGTCTCAGTTCGACATCGTTGACCACTGCAATGTCCGGTTGCAGGCGATCTGAGCCAGAAACCCGCTGCCAACGAGCGATCACTTTGGATCTCTCCCCGACCAGCCAACCGGGGGCGAGTGGGATGTAGTAGTCGCAGCCCTCGGGTTTCACTTCCACGCAGTAGAGGTAGGCATCCGCGCGCTCGCCATGCTCGTTGTGTTCGATGCCCCAGGCAGTGACTTGGCGGTCGGCGGCGGCGAAGGCTTCCGCCTGCACGCGCATCACGTCTTCCCGCACCGCATTGCCACCGCCGAGCAGATTCAAACTGGCCCAAGTGAGCAAGCCGGCCACAGGATTGAGGTCGGAGCCAAACGCGTCGCAGCCGATGCGGGCGGCCTCAAAGGGAATGGAACCGCCACCGCAGAAGCTGTCGCCCACACGGGGCGTGTGGCCGAAGGTGTTTTGTCCAAGTTGTTCGACCAACTCCGTGATTGAATTTGCTCGGGTGCCGAGGTGGGCGTTGATCTCGGCCCAGCTCGCAGCCGATGGACCCGCGACATTTTCGGGGCGTTCGCACTCGGCGATGCGCTCGGCATAGGGCAAGCGATCGAAGGCGGTGCGCGACGTCCTGCGCGCAACGGCGGGCTTGCAGCGATCCCACGCGCCCGCATCGTCCATCGTGAGAATTCTGAGGAAGATCTCCCTGTCTTTCTTCGGGTCGCTGGAGGCGGGCATGAGCATCCCGAGGATGCACGCCCGCACCAGAATGAGCGGCTTGCGCCCCCACCATTTGCCCAGACGGGTGAGCGTTTGCCCGTTGTTCGCCTTGCGCTCTTTGTAGGACTCGGCGGAGAGCCGGGCGATGGGGAATTGGGTTTCGATGAAAGTGGGCATTGCGGATGAGCTCATAGTGAAAGGGAGAGTTGCGAATGGCCCAGGAGTTCGCGGCGGGCCTTGGGCGACAGGCCCTCGCCTTTGACAAACGGGTTGTCGGCGATGGCAGCACGCAGCGCCTTGCGCCAGCCGAGGCCTTTCTGCATCGCCTGACCGGTGGTGGCGACGGTCATGGTGTAAAGCCACCAACGCTCTTCGGGAGCCAGCGCTTCCCAGTTGTGCAGGGCATTGGGGATGTCGTCGATAGATGCGTCTTCCACGGCCCAGCAAAGGATGCAGAGTTCTTTACCAAGCGACGGATGCACCGGCACCGGCTTGGATGGATTTTTCAGATACTTGGCCACCGGCAAGCCGTTGGCACGCAGACGACGATTGGCTTCTTCCCAAAAGGCTGGGCTAAGTGCCAACCATCGGCCACGATTGATGACGACGCGTAGCGACGGCTCAGAGGGCGATGTAATGCTCGCTGTGCGCGCCCCCAGATGGTCAAGGTCATCGCCCCGGTGTTCGGTGATCGACACCATGTCATCACTGCCACTGCCTTTGGGAACGTCGATCAAAAAACCATGGCGGGCCTCTTCCGGCAGAAACCCAAGACCGACAACCTTGCGGTTGGATGAAGTGCTTGCACGGGCCATCGTTACTGCACAACCTTTGTCGCGTCGAACGGCTGATTGGTGACCTTGAGCCAGTCAAGCAGCGCCTGTCCGGTCGGAAATGCCAGTTCGCCGACGCTCAGGCGCAGGCTGTCGCCACTGACAATTTCTTGCAGGCGCTCGGCGACGGTTTTGACGGCGGCGGCAACGTAGCCACATTCCAACGCGCCAGAATACTCGACGTTCTGGTGGCCATCGGAACTCTCAGCCGTGAGGCTGATGGCGTGTGCCGTCACCCCAGCCGCCAGTTCCTGTTGCACGAGGAAGTTCCACACCGCGCCAGCATCATCCAGCTTGCTGTGCTTGGTCCAACGAGCAGGTTTGTCGAGATCGATGGGCGGCCACTTCCGAGGCCCGTCGTCCCGAGGAACTTGGATGCGGATGATTTCTGAGCTCAAATTGAATTCTGGTGCAATAGCAATTGCACAGACGACGCGGCAATTGGCCGGGAGGCGGAATATCCCATCGTACGTGGCGGCGCCTGCACTGGTTGGCGATGAACCGTCGGTTGTGTAGCGGATCACAATACCGTTGGTCTTGGGCAGCGCGAGATACTCAACCTCATAGTGAAGGCCGCGGTTGTGCAACTGGTGTTTCAGCCGCAACTTCGCCGTCCATTCCTTCACGGCGCTGACGCGGGCAGGATCAGCCGGGTCATGGGCAAGGAAACGGTAACGCAATCCGGTGGCTTCAAACCGAATGGGGGTCGGCACGGGGCTGGACGCGGGTGTGGGGATAGCGTCACCCGTTTCAAAAACCACCGCGGGTGCGTGCAACGGTTCGATTTTCAAAAAGGTGATGCCGGCGCCGTCTTCTTGCACCGAGAGTTCGCGAATCGAGACCTCCGGCGCCGGCGGTGGGAAGGGTCCACGGCGGATGTAGCTACCTTCTTCGCGCCACAAGTCGCGACGCAGACACTCTGCCTTGAGGTCATCGAGCGCCGACAGCTTGTGAAGCGGCCAGTTGGTGTTGACCGCCGCAGCGCGCTTGAAATCAGACCAGAGTACGACCTTGGTGTCGGCTGAACCGAACAGGCGGGCCTCGGCACGAGTCCGGAAGCTGTCGTCGTCGATTTTGGTAGTGAACTTCTGAGCGCCTTCGAGGGTGTGACGCAGGGTAGCTTCGCCATTTTGGTTGCCGGCGAATGCAAGGTCGGTGCCGGTGGCGCGCAGCGCCGCGTTGATTGACGGGTAGACAACTTGATCGAAGGCTTCTTTCAGCGCAGCGGTAAATTGCAGGCCGACGCGGTCGCGCAGGGCATCGAGCGCGCGCCATTGCGGATCATCGGCAGCGGTGTTTTCCGATTTGAGCTCGTCGTCGATGCTTTGCAGGGCACGGGCCTGGCGAGCCGAATCGAGCACCTTCTGAAAGGTATCCCGTGAGCCGGTGAGAAAGAGTACCCGGTTCTTGTATTGCTGCTGGGCCCACCAACTCTGCCAGTCCCCTGAAATCGGCAACTGGTTGGCTTGACCGCCGGGGCGAACGACGATAAGCGTGGTTTTTTCCTGCTCAACCTGGACTTCGTCGAGCGGCGGCAGCACTTTGATGACCTGGTAGCAGTCGCGCAGCGACGCCGAAAAATAGGACTCCAAATGCTGGCGCAGCATCCGGTCCACGGTTTCGGGATGCAGCGATAGCGCCGTGGCGCGAAGCTTGGCGGCGAGGTTCTGCTGGTTCTTGAAGTACAAACGCCCGTCAGCGGAGTTGTGCAGATACCAAGCTCGTGTTGCCAGTTTGTCGAGGACGTTAGCCTTGAAGGTCGAGAGGTCGCGACCGGGGCGCTGGAGACAATCGACGAGCTGAAATTCGCGCAGACCGTGAATCGCGCCCGGCGTGGTGGATAGCGAGGCGACGAGGATTAGGCGAGCTGCATCCGAGGCGTCGGAATTGCCGTTGGCGACGTCAATCTCTTCTACCTCCGCTGCGCCGCCGTGTGCGATGTCGTGGGCGATGGCTTCACTGAGCGACGGGTTAATCTGGCGCACTTCAGACGCGATTTCATCCACATTCAGATCGAGATCGTAGGGGTGAATCAAGTCGATACCAGCGGCCTTCTTGGAGTTCCACAGGCTAGCCACTACCATCTGCATTAGGCGAACAACGCCACGAGTTTGTTGAAAGCCTTCGTTTTCTTTAAATTTGCCAATGAGTTCGCGCAGATCAGGGTGAAACGGGTAGGCGTCGGTAACGCGGGTGAACAGCGCCTCAGGTGACGAAGTAGTTAGGTTCATTCTAGCCGCCTCGCGCAGTGCCTCCCGGTAGGCCCCGGCGACCTTCTTGATTTCCGCCTCTGGTGCCACAGTCGTCGTATTGCCCGTGGTCTCGAACAGCCGCTTGCGCAGGATGTGATAGAGTTCGTCACCGTTCGGGTTGACCGGCGTGATCGGGACGGCAATACGCCTCCCTTCGGCGCCGATTCCGTGGGCTGCACGGTTGAATGCTGCTTCAAGCGCCGCCTGTCCTCCGCTGTAGTTCGAGCCGGCCAGATCAGAGACGACAAGGCAAACATTGTTCATTTCCGCAACCGCGACAAACAGATTCGCAAGCGCGGCGGTTGTCACGACGCTGAGATCGGCGTTGCCCACGGGAACGGCGACAGCGTTGGCCAAGTAAGGCGGGAGTTCGTCCAAGAACAACACCAGCGGAGCGCCGCCGAGCAATTGCTTCCATGCCTCGGGTCCTGGCGCACTAAGCAAGGGCGAGACGTAGCGAGCGAATTGCTCCGCTTTGCCCAATTGCTCAGCGATCGACCCCCAGATGCCGCCAGCGGCATCGGTGTTTCTGCCATTGAATCCGACCACGCGGCAGGGACCCATATTCGGTGCAGGATTTTGCGTCGCGTCGAGCACCTTTTTTCGTAGCTCGGGATCACGGGCCAGTAGCCCCAGCGCTATCATGCTGTGCGTCTTACCGCCGCCCATTGCCTGCGACAGCAGGAAGACCGAAGAACCCGCACCGGCACCGCCCAGGTGGCGGAATGCGCGATCGATAAGCGAGAGCATGCCGTTGGTGAAGTAGTTTTCCTCGAAGAATTCAGCGCCATTGATCTGGCCCTTCAGGAAATTATCAAGGTTGAGAACTGTGGCGCGGCGGTCAGCAGCGAATACTGACTGGCGAGGTTTGCAAAGGGACTGGATGCTCATGGGAATTCCCGCGTATTTGGTCAACTACTAGAACCGCAAGAAGAGGCGATGTATTGCCCTTCGCAAACGACGTGCGGACGTGCGCGGTCATAACCAGAAGCTCCCCAAAGGGCGCCGACACCATGTCGGCACGTTTCGAGCGCCTGCGATCAAGCCTATTTCGACGCACCGTTCGTGTCAACCGAAGGTGGAAGAAAGCCGCCAGGTGCCGTCAGCCAGCCACCCGCCACCGCACCACCGCCCCATCCTTCACGAACCAAAGCCCGAACGTCGCCAGTCGCTCACCCTTCGGCAGCAACGGACCCACGCGCTTCGCATACTCCCGCACCTGCCCGTAGTGCTCCGCGATGCGATCCTCCAGGCTCTTGCGCTTGCTCGTGTCTTCCTCCTCGATTTCACTGGACTTGTAGTCGATCAGATGCCACGCCCCATCACGCCCGCGGTACAGCAGGTCGATCTGCCCCACGACGACCGTCGGCTCCGCTCCCGACACCATCGCTTGCATGTCAACCTCGTGAAGGACGTTCCCGCGCCCGGCCGCCTCCCGTAACTCCTCCAGCAGCTCCGGCTGGCAAGCGCACGCGTGCTCGATCATCGCGCGCAGGTGCTGCGTTCGCGCGTGAGCTTGGTCCGGCGCGGCTCCGGGCAAAATGTCCTCCAGCGCACGTGCCACCATGGCGTCCGCCAACTCGCCCCGGAAGCTCCACAGCTCAAGCGCGCGATGCACGACCAAACCTTCCTGCTTGGGCTTCGCGAACAGCCGTGCTTGCGTCGCCTTGTCCCAGGGCGCGCCGCTGAGCTTTTCCGGCGTCGGAATCGTGCCCTTGACGGGGCCTATGTCGGACGGTTTGCTCACCTTCAACGGCACTGCCACCACCTCGGCCGCCAGTTGACCCAAGGGCAGGGCATTGCCGCCCGTGTTCGCCGCCATCTCCGCCCCGGGTCGCGTGACGATCTGCGGTGCATCGCGCCACCGGAAGTCCCTGGCCTCGGTCCACACACCTACGGACTTCACGCCACTTTCCGGATGCTCGACGGTCCGCAGCGCCACCAGCACGTCGTCGAGCCAGGTCTTGCACCGGGACAACCCGATCACGTCGGTGCGGAACGGCCCGACAGCCCTTGCCGCGGGCACCAGCGCAGGCTTGGCCTTTCCTGAGGCAGCTGGCGCCGCGGCTTCCGGTGACTCCTCCTCGTGCGCCTGCTCCTTCTCCGGCCACGGCGCCGCCAGGATCAACACTTCACGGGCGCGCGTACAGGCGACGTACAGCAGCCGCCGCGACTCCGCCCTCTCCAACGCCAGCGATGCCAGACGAGCGATGCCCGCGCCGACGCCACCCTCGGTCGCGAACAGGTCTTCCCTCTTGGTTCGCAGGCTCGCTGGCAGCCACGCCGGCGTCCCATCCGGTCCTGGAATTCGCACGGGCGTGACACCCGTCCCGCGCGCCTTGACCGAGGCCCTGTGCAGATCCGGCAGCACGACCACGTCCCACTCCAAGCCCTTGGCCTGATGCACGACCGTGACCGTGACCGCCACGCCTGGCTGTAGATTGCCACCGCCAGCGGATGGATCGTCGCCCGCGGCGCACAGCCGGCACAGTTCGCGCACCGCATCGCCGGGCAGTCGGCCTGGCTCGGCCGAGACCTGATCGACCAGCGCAAGAAACGACCGCACGTTGGCGAGCGCACGCAGACCGTCCTGGGCCCCGGCCGCGTGCAGGATTGGCCGCAGGTGGCCGTTCTCCAACAGGTTCCGCACGGTGTCCGCCAGCGCCACGAGACCGTAGGTGCGGGCCACCGTGGGCCACCATTGTGCCAGTCGTTTCAGCCGTGCCTCGTCAGCCTGCACCGCGGTCTGGACGTCGGCGTCGAGCGGACTGCCCTTGTGCTCTTCCAAGCTGGCCAACGCCGCGGTCGCGTCGAAGTGGAAGCCATGCCGCAGCACGGACAGCCGCTGACCATCCTTGGCCGCCCGCCACTCGTCGGCGGTACTGAAGTCCTTGAGCTGCAGTCCGAAGCCCCGGCGCAGGCAGTACAACGTCGGGTCCGACACCGCCGTCAGCGGCCCGCGCAGGATACCCAGCCAGGCGATGTCGTCGTCCTCCGCCTCGAGCGCGTCCAGCACGTTCAGCAGCGCGCGCACCTCGGTCGTGCCCAGCAGCCCGTGACCGCCCTGCACGAACGCGGGGATGCCGTACCGCTGCAGGACCTCGCCCCAGTGCTGCGCCCGCGCCCAGGAGTGCGTCAGCAGTGCAATCGGCGACTTGCCTTCCTTTTTTACCGGCCACGTTGCCCAGAGTTCGGCCAGGCGTGCAGCCACCAACCGGTCGAGCGGATCTTCCTCCTCGCTCGACTCGCGATCTGACTCCTCGCCCTCGTCCTTGTCCTTGTCGTCTTGCGCGGCACGCTTGATCGCCGCTGCCGCATCTTCGTCGGACATCTTCAGCAGTTCGATGCACGGCAGGCCATCGTCGTCGGCCTTGCGGGCGTCTTCGTCTTCCTTCCAACGCGGCGCGAGCGGCTGCCACGGCACTGTCGCCAGCGGGTCCGCCAACGTGGTGTCCGACGTGCGCCCGGCGAAGATACGTTCGAACAGGCGGTCCAGCGCCCGCGTCAAGGCCGGCCGAGCCCGCCGCCCGACCGGCAGCTCAACGTGCACGCGACCCTCTTCGTGACGCGCCAGTTCCCGTTCGAACACGTCGACTTCGGCGCCACGGAACCTGTAGATCGACTGCTTGGGGTCGCCCACCAGGAACAGGCGCGGCTTGTGGTCGGCGCGCTCCAACACCTTCCGTACGGATTCGATCAGGCGAACCTGCTCGCCGTTCGTGTCCTGGAACTCGTCCACGAGGATGTGCCGGTAGGGGAAGCGCGTCGCGAAGTCCTTGGCGTCGAGCTGCGGATCCTCGACGAGTGCGACGGCGCGGGCCAGCACGTCGTCGAAGCCGGCCAGATGGTGGTGAGCGAGGTACTCCGTCAGTTCCGCGTGCCAGGCGAGCGCGATCCGTAAGGCAGTCGCGGTGGTACCGGCCTCGACTGCCACCGCCTCGCGCAACGCCTCGGCCGTCTTGAACTGGTACATGCGGTCAGCAAGGCTCTGCGTCGGCGCGCCCTTGTCCGCGTAGCGCTGGCGCAGCGTCCGCAGTGCGGCCTTGGCCGCCTCGCCTTCTGGACTGAACTTGTTCCTCGAAAGTCCGCAACTCCGGATACCCCACAGAAATCCGAGAGAGCCCAGCGTTTCGGCCGCCGCGCACGCGCTCAGGACTTCCGCATTCGACTTGGCAAGCGCGTCCTGGTTCGCCAAACTCGTGTCGGCAACCGCGGCCTGAAAACCGCTCGAGACGTCGCGCAACGTCGCCAGGTCCGCGCGCCACTCCGGCAACGCCAGGTCCAGATGCTCCTCCCAAGCGACGAGCAGCCGTTGCTGATCGAGGTCGGCCGAGGCCGCGAGCGCCTCTGGATGTGCCAGCAAATCCTCCAGGACCTCGCGCACGTACTTGACAGGCCAGGCCGCGAGCAGGGCCTGGGCATCTCGTTCGCCAGCCTCGACCGCGGTAATCAGGCGCGCGTCGACCCACCGGTGTCGGTACCCGCGCAGGTCGTCGACCACCTGCAACTCGTCGTCCCGATAAGACTGCACGAGGCGGGCGGCAAACGCGTCGATCGTCAAGATCGGCGCGGAGCCGATCGCAAGTACGCTGGCACGGAAGGCGTCCGCGTTGGCGAACTTGTCCCGCCGAAGCAACAGTTCCTGGCGCGCCCGACTGCGCATCTCCGCCGTGGCCTTGCGCGTGAACGTGATGGCCAGCACGGCGTCTGGCGAGCAACCTGAGGCGAGCGCGGCGAGATAGCGTTGGACGAGCAGGTAGGTCTTGCCGGTACCCGCGCCCGCTGAAACGACGACGTCCGAATCCAGTTTCAGCGCATTCAGAATCGCTTGCTTCTGGGCCTTGCCGGCGGTTTCGGCGTCTGGGGTATCTTTGACGATTGTCAGGTGTTCCGGCAGCTGTGCTTCATCTGACTTGGGCTTGCCGCCGTCGCTGGGGCTTGCCGGCCGGACGAACTGCGGCTGCGGATCCGGATCGCTGAACGCGCGCTCCGGGTCGTCCGGTACGCCGCAAATGCCTGCGAAATCACAGTATCCCAGCCCATGCACCGACGGACAGCGCCGCGGCAGCAGCGGCACGATGCCCTGGTCCAGGCGACGCAGCGAGTGGCGCAGGTGCGCGTGCAGCACGTTGGGCGTCGATACGTCGTCACCGCCTGGCTTCGTTTGCCAGGCTTCGCTGTCCGCCGCCAACCACAGTTCGGCTTCCTTCGCATGGCGCACGAACTGCAGTCGGCCCACATCGACACGCGCCGATGGTCCGACGTGGACCGGGGCGAACAATTGCTCGACCGCCGCGCCGTACAGAGGCAACTGCAGGTGCACGCCGTCGCCGAATTCGCCTTCCAGCTTGCCGACCGACTTGGACTTGCCGCTCTTGTAGTCGGCCACCGCGGTGTCGCCCCGTGCGCGGTCGCCGTCCACCCGATCGACGCGCCCATGCACGTGGAGCGTCTGGTCGTCCGACAAACGCAGCGCCAACGGAGCTTCGACGCTGCGATCGTCCGCGCCGTCGTCGGCACGCCGCTTCTGGCCGAATTGCCACTCGGCCGCCAGTACGTCGCGAGGCACGGCAAGACGGTCTTCCCGGAAGGCGTGCGCGAGGACCGGCTGTGCGGTGATTGTCGCCTTCTCAAGATCTGCGGCTGTCTGCGCAAGCAGCGGCTGCCAAGCGTCGGACGTCCCGGCCATCGCCGCAGCTACGAACTTGGGAATCGTCGTGCCCTGCGCCTCCTTGTCCTGCTCTCCGTACCACCGCTCTGCGTCAACCTTCTTCGTGAAGGTCATGCTCGATGTCCGCTGCACGAGTGCTGCGAATTCTTGGCTC
>CAYHHL010000128.1:0-2070 GCA_964356325.1 uncultured Enterobacteriaceae bacterium
CGCCACGCGAATCGATCTTTGCCTGCATGCTTGCCCCGCGGTAGTCTGGCAATGGCCGCCCGACCGACAGTGCGGGACTTTTCCACACAGTGTTGAATTTTTCAACACACGTCGCACCGCCACGAGTCCGCAACCCGCCTGCTGCCCGCACTTTCGCCGTCCGGGTAGTTGGCACGGCCCTTGCACTCTTACTCGGTGAGTCTGGACACGACCCGAACCGGCCGGGTGCGCCTCGGTCGGTTCGGGTCGACTTTCATTCCCGTAACTAGGCTTGCTGCCAGAGGATGACTATGCGCGCTGGGGTGTCCCCGATTGCCGTTGCCTGGCTGCTCGCGCTCGCGGGCATGTCCGGTTGCGCGATCAACCCGGTGCCGACACCTGGCGGTCTGACCGTCCAAACCAAAGGCAATGAAACGGATCGCAGCGCCGCCGACGCGATGCCTCCCACTGGCGGCGTGGTGACCGATGCCGCCGCGGATAGCCAATGGTCAGGCACGATCGATGACAGCCCGAGTGCCGACGCGCTTGCCTACCCGGACGCTGCCGACCCGACGGCCACGGACGCATCAGAGGACGTCACGCCTGTCGCTGGCTAGCAGGCTCTTCCCGGCCCTGCTCCTCCACCCGATGCTCCGCGGGCCCACCCGGAAAGCTCAGGTTGCGCGCGGTGTTGATCAGACCGACGTGCGAGAACGCCTGCGGGAAGTTGCCCAACTGGCGCTTGCTCACCGGATCGTACTGTTCGGCCAGCAGGCCCACGTCGTTGCACAAGCCCAGCAACCGTTCGAAGATCCGCACGGCGTCCTCGCGCCGGCCAATCAGCGCCAGGTTGTCGGCCAGCCAGAACGTGCACACCAGGAACGCGCCTTCGCCACCCGGCAGCCCGTCCACGCCTTCCTCGGTCCGGTAGCGCAGCAGGAAACCGTCCGACCACAGGTCCTTTTCGATCGTCTCGACGGTGCCGCGAATGCGTGGATCCTCGGGTGGCAAGAAGCCCACCAGCGGAATCTGCAACAGGCTGGCGTCGACGTCCTTGCTGCCGTAATACTGCGTGAAAGTATTGCGGTGCCGATCGTAGCCCAGCTCGCAGACCTCGGCGTGGATGCGATCGCGCAATTGCCGCCAGCGCTCCAAAGGGCCTTCCCAACCATGGTGTTCCAAGCTCTTGATCGCCCGATCCACCGCCACCCAGGCCATCACCTTCGAATGGGTGAACTGGCGTACCGGCCCGCGCACTTCCCAGATGCCGTTGTCCGGCTTGCACCAGTTCGTCTCCAGGAAGTCCAACAGGCTGCGTTGCAACTGCCAGCTCGTAGATTCACCATTCATACCGACGCGTTCGGCCAGGTGTAGTGCGTCCATCACTTCGCCGTACACGTCCAGTTGGAACTGGTCGACCGCGGCGTTGCCCACCCGCACCGGCTTGGAGCCTTCGTAGCCCGGCAGCCAGGGCACCTCGAACTCGGGCAGGCGCCGTTCCCCCGCGCAACCGTACATGATTTGCATCTTGCTCGGATCGCCGGCCGTCGCGCGCAGCAGCCAGTCCCGCCAGGCGTGGGCCTCCTCGTAATAGCCAGCGATCATCAGAGAGTACAGGGTATGCGTGGCGTCCCGCAGCCAACAGAAGCGGTAGTCCCAGTTGCGCACGCCGCCTATCCACTCGGGCAGCGAGGTCGTGGCCGCCGCGACGATGCCACCTGTCGGCGCATAGGTCAGTGCTTTCAGGGTGATGAGCGAACGCAGCACCTCTTCTTTCCAGCCACCCTGGTAGGTGCACCGCGAGCTCCATTCGCGCCACCACAGCTCGGTGTCGGCGACCACGTGCTCGATGTCCAACTCGGCGGGCAGCGGCTCGTGCGAGGGGTACCAGATCATCGCGAACGGCACGCGCTCGCCTTCGTGGATGGTGAATTCCATGTGCGGCGCCAGGGTCATGCCGGCCGGCAGGTTGGCTTGCACGCACAGAGCATCGGGCCCGGCGATGGCCAACATCCGCGCGCCCTCGAACCGTATCCACGGCGCGATATGGCCGTAATCAAAGCGGAGATCCAGCGACATGCGCATCCGCAC
>CAYHHL010000128.1:2170-13156 GCA_964356325.1 uncultured Enterobacteriaceae bacterium
GCACGGAGGTCCCATGCACATCGCGTTCCTGGCCATCGGTGACGAACTGCTGCGCGGCGAATCGCGCGAGGGCAATGCCGCGGTGCTGGCCGACCTGCTCGAGGCGCGCGGCCATCGCCTGTCCGAAGTGCGCGTCCTGCCTGACGACATGGCGACGCTGGCGCAAGCCCTGCACGATTTCGAGCGCCGGCCGACGCTGCTCGTGATCTCAGGAGGACTGGGCCCCACTGACGACGACTTCACCCGGGCGGCCGTGGCGCGAGCAGTGAACGTGCCGTTGTTCCGCGATCTTGCGATGGTGGAGCAGATCCGCTCCCGCTTCGCGAGTCTGGGTCGGACGATGCACCCGGCCAACGAGCGCCAGGCCGAGTTTCCACAGGGCGCCGAGGTGCTGCGCAACGACCATGGCAGTGCGCCCGGTTTCGCGATGCCGCTGGGTCAGGGCCGTGTCGCGTGTTTTCCGGGAGTTCCGCGAGAGTTCCGCGCGATGCTGGGCGAGCACCTCGACCCGCTGTTGCACGCCGTCGGCCTGCAGGGGCTGGCCTTGCCGGAGGCGCGGCGGCGAGAAGTGACGTTGCGCCTGTTCGGCATTCCCGAAAGCGACATGCAAGGCGTGCTGACCGGACTGCCCCACTACGCCGCGGTGCAGATGCGGTCGCTGCCCAAGTACCCGGAGATCCGTTTGAAACTGGCGGAGAAGGACGATCCGCAAGGTTTCGATGCTCTGCTGGCCGAGGTGCGTCAGGCGCTGGGTTGGCGGATCTACGGCGAAGGCGATACGGACAGCCACGCGGCGGCGACACTGCGGGCCCTGCAAGGCAGGCATGCGACGCTGGCCGTTGCGGAATCGTGCACCGGCGGTCTCATCGGCCAGCTGCTGACCGAAGTGCCGGGGGCGAGCGCGACGTTGCTGGCTGACGTGGTGGCCTATGCCAACTCCGCGAAATCACAGTTCCTGGGCGTGCCCGAAGCGCTGCTGCAAGCCCACGGCGCGGTGAGCGAGCCGGTCGCGCGGGCGATGGCCGAGGGCGTGCGCGCGCGGACGGGTGCGACGTTGGCAATGGCGACGACGGGCATCGCCGGGCCGGGTGGCGGGACGGCGGAAAAACCGGTGGGAATGGCGTTCCTGGCGCTGGCGAGCGAGGCGGGGACCGAGGTGCGCGCCCTGCGTTTTCCGGGGATGGATCGCAGCCGTTTCAAACAGTTGGTCGCACATTCGGCATTGGCGGAAGCGCGGCGCTGGGCTTCGGGTCACTGAGGGATCGACTCGGAGGTGGCGGCACGGCCGCGTGTAAGCTACCCTGCGAGCCGAGCGACGCCTCTCGTGCGCCAGAAGCCGCCATGACCCGCCGCCTCAGGCACACCGCATCCGCAGTTCTGCTGGCGAGCCTGTGGCTGGCGACCGGCTGCCTCAAGACCGAGTTCACGGCTGAACCGCTTGCACCGGGCGTGGATACGGCCACCGACGCGCCGCTCGCCGCCGACTCGGCCGACGACCTCGCGATCGAAGGCGATGGGCTGGGAGGTTCGGACGCGCCGGACGCGGGCACGGACGCAACCACTGAGTTTGACACGCCATCACCTCAGGACGCGGGCGACGCCGACGAATTTGGCGACGCCGCGGACACTGTGGCGTGTGCCAGCGCCGCGACCGAACTGTGCAATGGCGTGGACGACGACTGCGACGGCAGCACCGACGAGGCAGCGTTCGGCTGTGACGACAACAATCCTTGCACGACGGATGGTTGTGAGATCGGGGCGTGCGTTCACCTCGCCAACGCCGCTACCTGTTCGGACAGCGACCCGTGTACGGAGGAAGAGGCTTGTGTCGACAAGGCGTGCGTCGGCAACGCGGTCTCGTGCGACGACAACAACCCTTGCACCGACGATAGCTGCAAGCCGGTCGAGGGTTGCGTGGGCGTGGCGGTCGCGGCCACCTGCAGCGACGCCGACGCATGCACCGTGGGTGAGGCCTGCTCGAACGGATCGTGCACAGGGGGGCAGGCGCTAGGCTGCGACGATGGAAACACCTGCACGACGGATAGTTGCGACTCGGTGTGGGGCTGCGTCGCCCTCGCCAACGCCGCCACGTGCGAAGACGGCGACGCCTGCACCGCCAGCGACCATTGCAAGGAAAGTACTTGCCAGTCCATGGCTTTGGTCTGCGACGACGGCACTGGTTGCACCCTGGACAGCTGCGATGCCAAGGTCGGCTGCATCTTCAAGCCCGGACCGGACAAGGACTGCGGCACCGCCACCCTACCCTTCTTGGCGACTTTGTCGTGTGGAGACAGCGGGTTCACCGGCTGGAAGGTCTCGCCGGGGGCGGGCAGCGACGTCGCCGGCAAGCCCGCGGTGCGCTGGAGCCTGGACGCATCGCCCCTGATTGACGCCGAGCAACCGGACGCCTGTTCACTGAACATCAACGATGGCAAGAACCTGCAATGCGCGCCCGGCCAGGACAAGGTCGTCGCCACCGCGGATTCGCCGCGCATCGACGCTTCGGTCATCGCCAAGAACGCGGCGTTGGTCCTGCGCCTGCAGAGCGCCGGGCAATGGGGCCCCGGCTGGAAGGCAGAACTGCTTGGCAGCATGGATGAAACGACCTGGATCTCGATCGCCACGGTGCCCACCGCCGGATCGCTGTGGGCCAAGGTCCAGCTCGGCATCGGCCAGTTCTCCGGCAGCAAGTTTCGCCTTCGCCTGCGCTTTTCCGGCGACTGCAGCGACCCGACCGGCTCGGGTTGGTTCGTGCGCCAGGTGTCCGTGCAAGTCGATCCGTGCACCATCGGCAACGGCGGCTGTTCGGTCTACGCGACCTGCGCCACCAGCGGCGATGGCACAGCCAAGTGTACTTGCGGACTCGGCTTCTCGGGCAACGGCGTGACCTGCGGCGACATCGACGAGTGCGCGACCGACAACGGCCTGTGCGTCGGCAAGTGCACCAATACGTTGGGCAGTTTCTCATGCGGCTGCAAGCCGGGCTACGCGGGCGACGGCAAGACCTGCGTGGACATCGACGAATGCGCCACGAAAAATGGTGGTTGCGACGCCAACGCGCTGTGCACCAACGAGCCGGGCAGTTTCTCCTGCGGCTGCAAGGCCGGCTTCAGCGACGTCAGCACGCCCGGCACCGGTCCTGGCAAACTGTGCGCGGATATCGACGAATGTACCAAGGGAACAGCAGGTTGCGACAAGAACGCCACCTGCGCCAACACCTTGGGCGGCTTCAAGTGCACATGCAAGGTCGGCTGGGCGGGCACGGGCAAGACCTGCCAGGACGTGGACGAATGCAAGGCCGCAACCTCGGGATGCAGCACCAACGCGACCTGCGTCAACGCCGTGGGCAGCTTCCAGTGCAGCTGCAAGGCCGGCTTCACGGGCGATGGCCTCACGTGCACAGCCTATGGAATCAATAGCAATCCCGCGACGTCGTGCCTGGCCATCCTGAAGAACAACCCAGCCGCGACCAGTGGCGCCTACTGGCTCAAGCTCGCTGGCGTCGTGGTGGACGTGCAATGCGACATGGTCACGGACGGCGGCGGCTGGACGGCCGTGGAATACGCCGCCGATCTCAAGTTCATGCAGCAATTCCCTAGTGGTTTCGGGTGGAAGTGGCTACCGACGCCGTTCACCACCAAGCTCAAGCCTGCGCAGATCACCGCGCTCCAGGCCATTTCGACGGATGGCAAGCAGACTTACGTCGGGCAGTGCACCAAGGTCTACCACTACTTCTCGAGCAAATATTCGTACAACTACGCGTTCGCCTTTCGCTTTCTCGACAACAGCGAGACCACCAAGGGCGGACCGACCTGGCTCGGCTACGACATCACCGTGCCAGAAGATGGCTGCAAGCTCGCGCAGTTCGGCGTGCAGTCGCAAACGAAGTTCCTCATCCACAGCAAGAAAGTACCGGTGGTCAACGTCCAGTCGCGCGACACCGGTTCCGGCACCAAGTTCGGCTCGCCGCTGATGCAGAATCCCGCGTGGTTGCGCTAAATGGCCCTGACGCGGTGGCAACCACGTGCTAGAGCTTGCCGTCCGCAGGCGTTTCGGTTACGACACGCGCTCGAATGTTTGCCCGCCGCGCCCCGCCCCTTGCCACGGCGTCGCGGGCCCTTGCGCTGGAGTCGCCATGTTCCGCCTCAATCCTGCGGCCTTCGCAGCCCGCGCCACGGTCGCCGTCGCCGTGCTGGGCCTTTCCGTGACCGCCTGCAAGAAAGAAGAGCCGGCGCCCGCACCCGCCGCACCGGTCGCCGCGGAAACGCCCGCCGAGCCAGTCAAAGCCGCTGAACCCGTTCCGGAACGCCAGATGGCGCGACCAGCCGAGCCCGCCGCGCCCGCCAACGTCGCCACGCCGCAAGGTGCCCCGGCCGCCGCCTCGCCGACCGACGCTGCCCCGGCGGGCCCGCAGCATGCCGCCATGCACGATCCGTCCAAGGCCACTGAAAAGGCTCCGGATCAGTACAAGGTCAAGCTGCACACCTCCAAGGGCGATATCGTCATCGAAGTGCACCGCGACTGGTCGCCCAACGGCGGTGATCGTCTCTACAACCTGGTCAAGATCGGCTACTTCCAGGACGTGGCGTTCTTCCGTGCGGTCAAGGACTTCATGGTCCAGTTCGGCATCCACGGCGATCCGACCGTCAACGCGGTGTGGCGGCCGGCCAGCGTGAACGACGATCCGCCGGGCAAGCAGTCCAACACTCGCGGCATGGTCACCTTCGCCAAGACCGGCGCGCCGAACTCGCGATCCGTGCAGTTGTTCATCAACTACAAGGACAATGCGATGCTCGACGGCATGGGCTTCACCCCGATCGGCAAAGTCGTCGAGGGCATGGACGTGGTCGACCAGATCAACACGGAGTACGGCGAAGGCGCCCCGCGCGGTCAGGGTCCCGACCAGATGCGCTTGCAGGGCGAGGGCAACAAGTACCTCAAGGCCGACTTCCCGCGCATGGACTACATCCTGAACGCGACGGTCGTCCGCTGATGCTGGCCCTGCCCTTGCTGGCGGTTGCCGTGTTCGCGGCGCCGCCACCGTCGGCCCTGCTCGAGCCCTATGCCGGCTACGACGTGGTGTTTGCCCCGCACGGTCAGCGCGTGTTGGGGCCAGAGGCGGCGGGGCCAATCGAGAAGCTGCTCGGCGCCAAGCTAGGGCCATGCAGCGTGGGCGACATCCAGCTGCGGCCGACCGAAGTCGTGGTGGCGGTGAAGTGCCCGAGCCAGTTGCTCCCGGAAAATCAAGGGCAAGCGACTCCATGGCTGCTGAAGGTGCGCGGTCCCGACGCGCCGGCGCCGGTCCAATGGTCGAGCGATGCCTTCGTGGTGCAGCCGCCCGCCCCGCCCTGCGCCTCGCCGGCCTGCGAGTTGGAACGTGGTGCGGTGCAAAAGGATCTGCTCGATCGCCTGCGTCAGCGTGAGCCCAGCCTGCCCTGGCAACTGGTGCGCGCCCAGCCAGGCGGTGCGCACGGCGGTCTGGACACGGGGCTGCAACTCGCGCAACAGCAGTTGGCGACTGGCAATCGTGCGGCGGCCAAGGCGACCCTGGCCAAGGCGGTGCAGGACCAGCCGCTGGCCCGGGCGTCGGCCCACGACCTTCTGGACGTCGCGCTGTTGGCTCACGAAGCCCAGGTCACGGCGCTTTTCGACGAAGCGCGACATCGGCTGGAGGTGTTGGTCCTGCGTCAACCCCCTGATACTGCAGGAGAACGGGCGTTAGGGATGGCGGCGCAGGCGTTGGCGGGCGAGGTCACCGCGGCGGCCCAGGCGGGTCAACTGTGCCTGCGCGCCAAGTCGATGTGCGACGTGGTGCCCTTGGTGCGCGCGTTGGCGGCGACCGAACACTTTCGCGAGGCGGGCGCTCTGCTCGACAACGGTCCTTTGCTGGCCAATCCGCCGCGCCGGGAGTTGCTCAAGTTGCGCTTCGGTCTGGCGAGCGCGTTGAACGATGCCGCCGCGGTGCTGGCCGTGGCGAGGCGGATGCACGTCGCCTGGCCGGAAGATCCCGAGGCGGCAGACGTACTTTCGACCGGTCTGGCGCGGGCTGGGCGGCTGCGCGAGGCGATCGAGACGCTGCACGATCTGGCTCGCAAGTACCCGGAACGCGACATCGTGCTGGGGCGGATCGCCGGCCTGCTGAACTTCCTGGCCGACGAGGCGGCAAACGATCCGAGAAAAAAAGCCGACCTGGACGCCATCGAAGCCCGGATGCGCGCGGCCAGCAAGGATCCGAACGATCTGGTGGCGCGCTTCGTGGTGGCAACCCGGGCCTACTATGCGGGCCATCTACCTGAAGCCCTTCCGCAATTGGAGGCGCTGGCCAAGTCCGGCAGCCGCGATCCGCGCATTCCCCTGTACCTGGCGATGACACACTTCTGGCTGGGACACCAGGCCGAGGCGCAGACGCTGATCCAGCACGCGGTGGAGATAGGTCCTAGTGATCCCGACGTGTTCTACTGTCGGTCGCAGATCGTCCGCAAGGTCAACCTGCCACTGGCGATCGCCGACCTGGAGCGCTACGAGGCGATGACGACGCGGCCGTGGTCGGTCGGACCCAAGCGCAAAGCGGAACGGGTCGAGGCCGAGCTGGCCTTCATGAAACGCGGTGAATTGCCGCCGGATTGGGACAGGCCGGGACCGGAGCGGGTGAAGTTCGATCCGGCCAATCAGAAGGGGGTGCCGATGCCGGTCGAGGTGCGCGAGGGGCGGATCGTGCTGCCGGACTCGCCGACGCCCACGCTGGCCGGTCTGCCGGGGAATCCGACGGCGGCAACCCTACTCGCGGTGCAACCGACGCCGCTGACGGGGCTGGACGGGGCGAAACGCGGGCCGGACGTGCCGCCTGCCGGAGACGAGGAGAGGCCTTGGCTGCCGATCGCGCTGCTGGTGGCGACGGCGGCGGCGCTGGGGATCCGCGTCTGGTCGCGTCGCAAGCCATCGTAAGTACAAGCGCGAAGCCATCGTGAACTCCAGGAGGTGCCCATGACCGCGAGCCCCCTGGTCGGCGTCCTGATGGGCAGCCGCAGCGACTGGGACACCCTGCACGCGACCCGTGACGTGCTCGAAGCGTTGCAAATTCCTCATGAATGTCGGGTCGTGTCCGCGCACCGCACGCCCGATCTGTTGGTCGAGTACGCCAAGTCTGCGCAAGCACGGGGCCTTCAGGTGCTGATCGCCGGTGCGGGCGGCGCGGCGCACTTGCCGGGCATGGTCGCGGCGCTGACGACGCTGCCGGTCCTGGGCGTGCCCGTGCAGTCCAAGGCGTTGCAGGGCCTGGATTCGCTGCTGTCGATCGTGCAGATGCCGCGCGGGGTTCCGGTGGGAACCCTGGCGATTGGCAGTGCCGGTGCGGCCAACGCGGGCTTGCTGGCGGCGCAAATCCTGGCGCTGCACGATCCTGCCCTGCGCGAACGACTGGAGGCGCTGCGGGCGGCGGAAAATGCCAAGGTTCGCGCGGAGATCCTGCCGTGAAGCCGTTCCTGCCGGGATCGACGCTGGGTATTCTCGGGGGCGGTCAACTCGGCAGGATGATTGCGGTCGAGGCGCAACGGATGGGCTACCGCGTCGCCGTGCTCGATCACGACCTGTACTGCCCGGCGGCGGCGCACGCCGATCAAGTCGTGGTCGGCGGTTTCGTCGAGGCGGGCGCGTCGCTCGCGTTGGCCAACCTGGCCGATGTCGTGACATTGGAAACCGAGCACATTCCCTGGCATCTGCTGGAACAGGTCGAGGCGGTGCGGCCCATGCGGCCTTCGGCGGCGGTGCTGCGAACGGTGCAGGATCGCCTGCTGCAGAAGCAGTTTCTGGCCGAGCGGGGGTTGCCCCAGGCGCCGTTCGCGGCGGTCGACGATCTGCCGGGGCTGCACGCGGCGGTGCGGCAAATCGGCCTGCCGGCGGTGCTGAAGACGCGCACGGGCGGCTATGACGGCAAAGGTCAGGCGCGCCTGCACCAGCTCGGCGACGTCGAGGCGGCGTGGCGGGCGGTCGGAGAGAAGCCCTGCGTGCTCGAAGGGTTCGTGCGCTTCCAGGCCGAAGTGTCGGTGATCCTGGCGCGCGGCCTGGACGGGGCGACCTGCGTGTTCGGAACTGCGGAAAATGTCCATCATGGCGGGATCTTGCATATGACCGTGGCTCCAGCGCGGGTGGCGGCCGAAATCGCCGCTCGGGGGGTGCAACTGGCCTGCGAGATAGCGACGGCGCTGGATCAGGTGGGAGTCATCGCCGTCGAACAGTTCCTTTTGGAAGACGGACAGTTGCTGATCAACGAGGTGGCGCCCCGGGTGCACAACAGCGGGCACTACACGCTGGGGGCCTGCGCGACTTCTCAGTTCGAACAGCACCTGCGCGCGGTGTGCGGACTGCCCTTTGCCGCTGCGACCCAGTACAAGCCCGCGGTGATGCTGAACCTTTTGGGTGATCTGTGGCGGGCCGGCGAGCCCGACTGGAGCCCCGTGCTCAACGAGCCCACCGCGCGGCTGCACCTGTACGGCAAGCGCGACGCCCGTGCGGGGCGCAAGATGGGCCACGTGCTGGTGGTCCAGGACACGGCGGATGGCGCCCTGCAGACGGCGAATCGCCTGCACCTGGCGTTGCAGACCCGCGCCACCGCCTAATCGTCGCGAATTTCCAATTGGTTATCCACGAAGTCGTCGCCGGCGATGAACCGCGCGCGATCGGCGGCCTCCATCCGATCTGCCTGACTTCGCACCCAACCCCGCAGGATGACACGCATTCCGTTGGTGTCGACCTCGAGTTCGTGGACGCCTCCGCGCAGCCCGGGCTCGGCCAACAATTCGTCACGGATGCGCGCGCTCAAAGCGCCGGGACTGACGCGATCGGCCAGGATTCCGCTGATTTCGCTGTTGATATCGTCCAGCAGGTCGACGAACGTGCGTGGCGGTGCAGGTGGTAGTGCTTGGGCCGCCGGGCCTCCGACGGGCTGCCAACCGCCAGCGCGATCATGGGCGTAGTAGCGAGCGGCTCGGTCGGCGGAAACGGTTCGTGCCGCACGCGCCTCGGCCTCGGCACGGGCGCGATCCCGCGTGACGCCCGGATCGGCGCGCTGGCAAGCCAAGGCCCCCAGGCACGCTGCGCCGAGCGCGAACTGCATGATTTTGGTGGCGGACATCGCGCACTCCTTGCCCGGCGCGAACGTCGAGCCGTGCCCGGCCCATTGGTCAGGCGAGGCGGAGGCAGGGCGCCATCGCAATTGGCGGAATCGCTCGCATCGCCCTGCTTTCCCCGTTTGCTCATTCTCCGGTCCCAGCTTGGACGCGGTCAACCGAGCGGCGGGAAAGTGCAGCCTCTACAGCGGCTTGGCGGGGAACGGCGTCGCCAGGTCAAAGGTCGCTTCCGGCGTGTGCTCGGCGCCGTCCGGACGCAGGACGCTCGACATCAGCTGAAACGCCTCGACTTGGATCGGACCCGCACGGAACAGCGCATGCTCCATCAGGAACTCCGCGACCCGGCCGTGTGGCGCCGCTTGCAGCCGGGCCAGAGTGACGTGCGCGTGCCACTTGCGCTTCTCGGTCGCCACGCCGGCCCGGTTCACCGCCCGTTCGACGCGTCCCTGCAGCCGCGCCAGCGCCTCATTGGGCTCCACACCCGCCCACAGCACCCGGGGATGGCCGCGCGGCGGAAAATGGCCAATGCCACGCAACATCATCGGGAAAGGCGCCGCGCGCACCGTGGCCAGCGCACGTTCCAGGTCCTCCAGGCGACTCGGCGCGACCTCGCCCAGGAACGCCAGCGTCAGGTGGAACTGCCCGGGTGGAGTCCAGCGCGCGCCGGGAATGCCCGCGTAGAGCTCGGCGAGCGTGTCCTGCGCGTCTTCGGGCAGCACGACCGCGACGAACAGACGGGGCATCTGACCTCCTGCACGCGGCAACCTGATCAGGCTCAAAAATGCACGCGCCCGGCTCGATTGGCGAACCGGGCGCGCACTTCATAGCTTCCCTGCTGCGAGAATCTAGCTCAGGCCACGTCGCCGTAGCCGACGATCTGCATCGCGTAGCGCTTCTTTTCCCACACGCCCTCGGAGCCGCCGCCCGGCTTGCCGGTGTTGCCCTCGATGGTCTCGATGCTGCCGTCGTGGTTGACGTGCTTGACGATGCCGACGTGATCCGCCTTGCCGTCGTGGCCCCAGTCGAAGAACACGATGTCGCCCGCCTTGGGGTCGTGGCGCTTGAAGCGGCGTTCCTTCTTCAGCTTCTGGATGAACGTGGGGCAATACGGGCTGTTGGTCTTCTTGCCGGCCTTCGAGAAGACCCACGACACGAAATCCGCGCACCACGGCTCCGGACCGCGACCGAAGTGCTTCTGGTACTTCAGCGCCGCGCCGCCATTCGAGCCGTTCTCCTTGGTGCCCACCTGCGACTCGGCGATCTTGAGGATCTCCTTGCGCAACTTGGCGTCCTTGGTCAGCTTCTCCTTGCCCTTCGCACCTTTCTTGCCGACTTGCGCCTTCGGGTGGGCACTGCCTCCGCCCTCGTGCGCGCCACCGGTCTTCTTGTTGCCGGCGCCGTGGGCGTGCTCGTTGCCGGGCGTCTTGGTCTTGGCGTGTTCTTTCGCGACCTTCTTGGCGTGGCCCTTGGGTGCGGCATGCTTGTCGCCGCCCTTCTTCTCGTGCTTGTCCTTGACATGCTTGGGCATGTGCGGCTGTCCGGCCTGCTTCTCGGCCAGGTGCGCACTCGAATGCTCCCGCAAGTCGCCCCAGGTGTTCGGCCCGACGATACCGTCGATCTTGAGGCCGTGCTTCTCCTGGAACTTGATGACGGCCGCGCTGGTCAACGGTCCGAAGATGCCGTCCACCGGCCCGGTCTCGAGGCCGTGCTTGGTCAAGAGCAGTTGCAGCATCCGCACTTCCGGACCATGGCTGCCCTGTGACAGCATGGCGGGGATGTGCGCGTGGGCGGTCGGATGGCCCTTCTGCTCGGCGTGGTTCTTGTCGCCCTGCTTGTGCGGCGCGGCCTTGTGGGCGGCGTC
>CAYHHL010000128.1:13256-16841 GCA_964356325.1 uncultured Enterobacteriaceae bacterium
GGCTTGGCGTGCGCAGCGGTGGACTTGTGCTGCTCGGGCGTGGCGTGCGGCGACGCGGCCTGATGCGGCGCGTGCTTGGCGGAAGCGATGGGGGCCTTGTGCGCGGCCTTGGCGTGGGCGTGCTTGGCGTCGGGCTTCTTGAGGGCTTGCTGCATGACGTGCTCCAGGTGTAGCGACCGCTCGTTCCGTCTTGGAATGAGTACAACCCGAGGCCGGGTCAGGTCAACGTTTGGCGTGGGCAGGTGAGGCGTCGGGACACCAGGCAAGGTGGCCGATCAGGTCGCGCCGTCCAACCAGGCGGTCTCTTCGACCTCCAGCGTCGCCCGCTCGGCGGCAGTCAAGACGCGAGACCAGGGCCGCCAGCTTTCGCCCAAGGGCGCCGCCTTGGTGTCGGTCCGGGCCACGAACGAACCGAGCAACTGCCCGCGCTGCACCAGCGACACCTCGAGCGCGGCCCGTTGCGCCACCAGGGCGTCGTCGTCGCCGTGCTGCTGGCGCCACTCGACCATCGCCGCGCGCGCGACCCGCGGGCACCGGGACAGCACCCGCCCGGCCAGCCCGGGCAGCGGCGCCAACTTCACGTTACCGCTCGCAGCCTTGTGCAGATCCAGCCCGGGCTTCAAGTCGCGCGCCCGCTGCTCGCAGAACGGCAGGTACCAGTCCGGCAGGTCCTCGCCCGCGGCGCGCCAGGCCGCCAACACCCATGGCAGCACGACCGCGGCCGGTTGCATGCGCGACAGCCCGTCCAACGCCGACCAGCGCACCCACGCATCGATGTCCAGGCCCACCGCCGCCTGCAGACCTGCCACCCAATCGTCGGGATCACCGCCGCGCGCCACGGCCGTGGCCACCGCCTGCAGGCCCTCGAGCCCCGCCGCGCCCGTCGCCAAGACCCGCGCCACCAGTTGGACCGCCCGGGCATCGTCGAACCGGCCCAGGCTGGCCAGCGCCCCCAGGCGATCGTCGGCGTCCTCCGGGCCGTCGCGCAAGGCCGTCAGCAGCACCGTGGGCAAGGCCGAGGCCGGACCGTGGCGCGCAACCAGCAGTGCCGCCTCTCGATCCGGCAGCACCAGGCCGCGCTCGCGCCGCGCTACCCGAGCGATGCGCCGCCAGCCCGCCGTGGCCAACTGCACTTGCGCGCTTTCGCCCAGCACGTGTAACGCCGCGTTGCTGCTGTCGATATCCCCGGCCTCCACGCTTTGCAGCAGGGCTTCGACCAACAGCGGCCCCGGCTGGCCCCCCTCCAGCATCTCGCGCAACGCCTGAGCGCGCACTGTCGGCCGTGCTTGGCGCCAGAGGGTCGCCAGCGGTTCGTTCCAGAGCGTCGGCCCCGCCGCGTGCAACTGCCCGCGCAGCTCGCGCAAGGCCGCGGCATCCGGCACGCGCCCCTCGCGCAGGGGTTGCCACGCCGCCAGTTCGGTTTCGTCGTGCGCCATGGGCCCCCGCGTGTTCGTCTTTCGAGCCGTTCGCTAGGCCTTGGCGCGCCGACGCCGCCGCCACACCAGCACGGTACCCAGACCCAAGAGTCCCGCGAGCGTCGCAGCTTCGCCGTACAGCCAGCGCGGATCCCTTTCCGTGCGCTGGTTGGCCGGCTGCGGATGGGCGATGTACTGCGCGCGGCGTTTCTCCTGGGCTTCCAAGTAGTCCAGCCGCGTGCGCCGCAACCGCCGTGCCGCCGCGTCGGGACTGCCCTGCTCGAAGGCCCGCCAGTACAAGCGGATCGCCGTCGTCGCGCGCCGCACCGATTTCGCGTGCAGGTCCGCCATCTGTCGTTCGGCTTGCTGCACGTCGGCATCGTTGCGGTCGCCGAGCATCGCCGCGTTCAGGCTGGCGTCATCGCGGATGTGATAGCCCGGCCGGCTCAACCGGGTGGCCGAAGCCCGGGCGGCGGCATCGTACAAGGCCGCGCCATCGCGCATCCCCAGTTTCGCCAGCGTTTGCACCAGCATGAACCCAGCGCCGCCAGACTGCCACGGCTGCAGCGTCAAGGGCCCGGTCAGGTGCGGTTGGAGTTGATCGCCCAGCGCCTTGAGCAACTCCGGGTCGTCCTGGCCCGCCGCCTGCCACGCCGCCTGCATCGCTGGTTGGCCGGGCTTGCCGTCGCGCGCCCGCTCGAGCTCATCCAGGGCCCAGGCTTCCGCGAACAGGTGGTGATTGCGCAGGAAATCCATGCCAATTTCGGTAAACGGGTGCAACGGCGCGAGCACGCCACCGCCGGTTTCCAGCGCTTGCAGCCAGTACTGCAGCTTGGCGCGCTTGAACAGTTCGTAGCTGCCGACCTGCACGGTGTGGAGCGGGCCGGCGGCGTCCTCGACGTAGTGCATCCCCGCGCCCAGCCACACCAGGCTCAGGTATTCCGCAGTCGAATCAATGGACTCGATGCCCCAGTACTTGATCATGATCGCCATGTCGAGGTGCAATTGCGCCATGTCCGCGGCATAGGTCTCGAGATGGGGAGTGGGAAAACCGAATGGGGTAGCGAAGTTCCACGGCTCGGTCTGCAGCGTCGCGACGTCGGCCGAGGGATGCTCCGTGCCGAGCTGGTAGTGGGCGTGCGCCTGGCTGGACAGCCCGGTCAGCGCGCCCATGTTGAGCGACATGGGATCCGCCGGAACCCGGCGACCGTCCTTGAGTGTCAGCGGCTTGCGCTGCGCATCGTAGGCGAGGCGATTCTGGTTGCGGCCGTCCAGATCCGGGCGGACCGAGCCGTCGATGAGCGTGCCGAAGCGCTCGACGATGGTGTTGCGATCGAACGTTTCGATGCCGAACACCGGGCGATCCGGCTCCTGGTTGAAGGCGAAGAAGCCGCGGACGGCCCAGGCGTCGAACGCGCGGGGATTGGGAAAGCGTTCGCGAAATCGCTCTGGATCGCCAGCGTCGTGCTTGAAGTCCTCGCTGCTGAGCGCGAGCGCCTGGCCGAGCCAGAGCCAGAACTTCACGATGGAAGGTTCGCTCGGGTTGGGCAGGTTGCCGATCTGGACGATGCCGCGCATGCCGCGTTCGGTCAGGATCTTGTGCGCGCCCTCGGCAAAAGCGAAGGCTTGCCCGGGCAGCAGCGTGAGCAGCGCGATGGCGAGGAAACGGCGACTGGGCGAGGTGGAAGGCACGCGGCCATGGTAGCGCGCCACGCGGCCAGGGCAAGTCGCGAGGTCACCGCGGCAAGTCGAACGTGAGCGCGCGCCCCGAGATCGCCGACAAGGTCCTCGCCAGCGTCGCGCTCAGTTCGTCGTCGTTGCGGGGATCGACCCACAGGCCGACGTCCGGTAAGTAGCGGTAATGCCAAGCTCTATCGCCCGCAGCGTACCAGATCTCGGACAGCGGCACCTGGTGGTTCAGCACGTAGTTCGAGCCGTCCCGCGCTTTGATCCGCACTACGCCTGACGAGTATTCGGCTTCGATGTCATCGGGATCCTCGCGATCCAGGCGGGCGACGACGGCCTTGTAGATGGCCGCGGTGCGGTCGCGGAATTCTCGTTCGTCCATGGCGGGGCTCCGGTTCGCTGCGCCTCGGCTCAACGGGGCGGCGCGACCATCGTGACAGCGCTGGGAGTGGATGCCAAGGCGGGCGAGTCATCGGTCGCGTCG
>CAYHHL010000129.1:0-8068 GCA_964356325.1 uncultured Enterobacteriaceae bacterium
GCCGGGGCCGGAGCCGGAACCGAACCCGAACCTACTTAGCCAACAACCGGAAATCATCCACGAACACGCCGGGATGTGCGTTGTCGATGCCGTCCATGGTGTCGAAGCGGAAGCGGATCTTGATCTTCTTGCCCGCGAACGCCTTCAAGTCGGCCGAGTAGGGCATCCACTGCTTCAGCGTGGCCTTGGACAACAGGAACGACGAGGTATTGGCGGTGTTGCAGGCGACCTGGGTGGCTCCGCACTGGACGTGGCAGCATCCAGCGAAGTCGTCCGCGGAGACCTGCAGGTACATGTTGTCGTAGCCCGCGCTATTGCCCATATTTTCCACGTCATAGTAGAAGCGCAACGACGCCACGATCTCCTTGTAGCCGCTCAGATCCGTGACCTGGCTGTAGACCGCGACCCCGGAATTCGCCACCGATTGGTTGTTGCCGCCGAGCAGGTTGTAGTCCTTGCCGTTGTTGTAGTTCAGCGTGCAAGCGCCCGAATAGGGCACGACCGCGGCGGGGGTGGCGTCCACCGCCCAGGTGATCTTCGCGTCCAAGCTGGCATTGACCCACGAGGTGCTGTTGCAGGCGAAATCGTCGCTGATCAGCTTGGTTGCCGAGCAGTTGAAGGCCGTCGCACAGGCCCCGTCCGCGCAGTCGACCTTGCCGTTGCCGTCGTTGTCGACACCGTCGCTGCACTCCTCGGCCTTGAACACCACCGCCGCGACCACGTTGTCGACGAAATAGCCCGCGCCGGTATTGTTCTTGCTGATGGTGTCTGACTGGCCGAGGTTGAACTCGACCGTCCACTTCTTGCCGACAGCCTCAGGTAGCGCATAGGTCAACGTCGTCCACTTCTTCATGTTTTGCGCGGCGTTGGGCAGCTTCTTCTGCACCAGCACCACCTTGGTCGTCGCGTCCTTCACCGTCAGCAGCGGCACGTCATTGGCCGGGTTGGCCGTGTCCAGGTCGAGGTACACGTCCAACGTCAGTTGCGCCGTGCCCGCGGCCTTGCCGACTGCCGTCCAGTCCACCCCCGGCGAAGTGGCCGTAGCCTTGGGCATCTGGCAGTTGTCCTGGCCCAGGCTGTCGCAGTAGTTCACGCCGTTGTTGAGGTTCATCGTGCAACCATGGGCAATCTGCTCCCCGGCCGTACCCACCGCCGGCACGTTGTCGATGTCCCAAAGCACCTTGCGCGCCGCGTAGTTCGGCTGGTCCGGCGCCGGCTTGTCGAAATTCCACTGCGTCGAGAGTACGCCGCACGTGAACGGAGCGTCCAGGAACACGCAATTGGCCTTGGGCGTGCAGCCGCCGGACTTGCAAGCGCTTTCCGTGGTGCAGGCGATGCCGTCGTCGCACACCGTGCCGTCCACCAAGGCGGTGACCGTGCACTTGCCGGACGTGGCGTCGCACGCGTCCTTGGTACACACGTTGCCGTCGTCGCAAGCCGGCTTGGTGCCCGCCACGCAACTGCCCAGGCTGCAGGTGTCACCGACCGAGCACTTGTCCGCGTCATCGCAAGGCGCCGTGTTGTTCTTGTGGCTGCACTGGCCGGTCTTGACGTCGCAAAGGTCGTCGGTGCAAGCGTTTGCGTCGTCACAGTTCACAGAAGGCTTGCCCGCGCACTTGCCCGCGCCGCACACGTCGCCCGAGGTGCACGCGCTGCCATCGTTGCACGGATCCGTGGTCGCGGCCGTGACGCACGCCGCCGTCGCCGGGTTGCAACTGTCAGAGGTGCAAGGGTTGCCGTCATCGCAGATTTTCGCCTTGCCGCCCTGGCACTTGCCACCGCTGCAGGTCTCGCCGGTGGTGCAGGCGCTGCCGTCGTCGCACGCCGAAGTATTGGCCGTCCAAGAGCAGTTGCCGGTCACCGGATCGCACAAGTCGTTGGTGCACACCTTGCCATCGTCGCAGTTGGCCAGCTTGCCGCCCACGCACTTGCCGGCCGCGCACGCCTCGCCACTCGTGCACACGTTGCTGTCGTCGCAGGCCGCCGTGTTGTTCGGGTGGATGCAACCCAGCTTGGCGTCGCACGAATCCGTTGTGCACACGCTGTTGTCGTCACAGGCCTTGAGGTCGATCGGCTTGCCCGGCGCGCAACCGGGGCCCTTGCCGGGGATCAGCGCGCAGACATCGCCCACCGTACACGCGTTGCCGTCGTTGCACGGACTGTTGCTCGGCGACCACACGCAGCCCGACTTCGGGTCGCAACTATCCGTGGTGCAAGGGTTGCCGTCGTCGCAGTTGGTCTTGGCGCCGGCGACGCACTTGCCCACGCTGCACGTCGAGTTGCCCACGCATGCGTCGCCCGGCGCGCAGGTGCTGCCGTCGGCCGCGGTCGGGTGCTGGCAGCCCAAGATCTTGTCGCACTTGTCGACGGTACAAGGGTTTGCGTCGTCGCAGTTCTTCGCCGCGCCCGTGGCCGCGCAGGTGCCGGCCTTGCACACGGCGTCCTGGCACGCATCGCCCAGCGAGCAGACCGCGGTGTTGTTCACGTGGCTGCAGCCGGCCTTCGGGTCGCAGGCGTCAGTGGTGCACGGCTGGCCGTCGTCACAAGACTTGGCCGCGCCGCCGCACACGCCGACCTTGCACACATCGCCCGTAGTGCAGGCGTTGGCGTCGTCGCACGCCGCGCTGTTGGCCGTCGACTTGCAGCCGGTGTCCTTGGCGCAAGTGTCGTCCGTGCAAGGGTTGGCGTCGTCGCAGGACTTGGTCGTGCCCTTGCACTGGCCCTGCTTGCACGCGTCGCCAGCGGTGCAGGCATTGCCGTCGTCGCACGCCCCACCGGCAGCGCTGGAGGCGAACACGCACAGGCCGCTCTTCGGGTCGCAACTATCCGTCGTGCAAGCGTTGCCATCGTCGCAAGCCACCACGGTGCCGCCCTGGCACTTGCCGTCCTTGCACGCCTCGCCGCTCGAGCAGGCCGAGCCGTCATCGCATGCCGCGGTGTTGGACGCATGCTTGCAACCGCCCGTGGCATCGCAGGAATCCGTGGTGCAGGGGTCAGCGTCGTCGCAAGTGACGGCGGCGAGATCGCCCTGGCAGGTGCCGGCCTTGCAAGCGTCCTTGCCCGTGCAGGCGTTGCCGTCGTCGCACGCCGCCGTGCTCGGGGCGTTGGCACAGAGGCCCGCCGCGCAAGTATCGTCTGTGCAAGCGTTCGCGTCGTCACAGCTCTTGGCGGTGCCCTTGCAGACTCCAGCCAGGCACGCGTCGGCGCTGGTGCAACCGTTGCCGTCGTCGCAAGGGCCGTCTTTGGCCTTGGTCACGCAAGCGCCAGACACGCACGAGCCGACGTTGCACTCAGAAAGTGTCGCGCATTCACTGTCTTGCTTGCAGCCACCAGCGTCGACGCCGCCCGCATCGGTGCCGGAACCGCCTGTATCCACACTGCCGGCGTCCGTGCCAGAACCGCCCGAATCTACTGTGCCCGCGTCGTCGCTCACAGAGTCGCCGCCACCGTCGACGTTGACCAGGTCGTCGCTGATCGTGGCGTCGTCGCTCGAACCGTTGCCGTCATCGCTGGGGCCTACGTCAGTCGATCCAGCATCTTCCGCGTCGACGTTGACCAGGTCGCCGTCCGTGCCGTCGGTCGTCGTCAGGCCGTCGTCTGTGCCCACGTCGCCGCCGTCCTCGCTGCCGCCGCCATCCTCGCTGCCAGTGGCGTCCGGGTCGGTCGCGGAGTCCTGATCGGTGTCCGGCGTCGCATCCGGGCTCGCGTCATCGGTTCCGGCCGCGGCGTCTTGGTCGGGATTGCCCGTCCCATCGGTGCCTTGCGCGACTTCGCCGAGCGCGCCGTCCGGACCGACCTGGCCACCCGCGTCGGTCACGGCGGTACCGGCGGTCGCTTGATCGGTGCCGCAGGCAGCCAAGGTCAGCAACATCGAGAGGGCCAGGGAGAGCCGAGCGGCCCGATGCAGGGAAAGACACGTACGCATGCGAACCTCGAAGGGCAGAAGACCGCGAGCGGGCGGCCGATCCCCGCCACCATGGCGAAATCCCGGTGCGCCTGTCAACGCGCCGGCACAATCCTCAAGAAGAATCTCTCAGATGAACACGCCTGCCAGCGCGCATGGCGACGAGGCACGGAAAACGTATGCTGACTGGAAGGGGCCTCGAAGCATCGCACGGAGGGCGCCATGGGCAGTCCAGGTCCGCAAACCGCCACGCTAGGGGCCACGCTCTTGGCCCCGCCTTCGGCAGTGTTCGAAACCGACCTGACGATCGCGGCGCCCTGGGTGGGCAGCGAGCGCGACTTCCTCTGGCTCGAAAAGATCGTCAAGGCGCTGCTGGTGCTCAATGCCCTGGACGCGATCTTGACCCTGGCGTGGATTGCCCAAGGTTGCGCGATCGAAGCGAATCCGATCCTCTGCGATCTGGCGCACCACGATCCGCTCGGCTTCGTGCTGGTCAAGACCGGACTGGTTTCCCTGGGCGTGCTGCTGTTGTGGCGCCACCGCGCCCGGCCTCTCTCGGTGGTGGCGACGTTCGTGGCGTTCCTGACCTACTTCTTCTTGCTGCTGTACCACTTGAGCTCGATGCGGCTGAACCTGGCGCACCAATTCTTCGGCCTGTGAGCCACGCCGATCCGCCGGCGATCACGACTGATCCCCTAGAACCTCGCGGCCTTGACAGCACACCGGCGATGGCGGACAACACGTTGCCGTGGTCATGGCGTGGGGGAATCGATGAAGCGACTGGTTTGGCTCGGTTGCGCGCACGTCCTGCTCGCCCTGGCTGTGACGGCATGCAAGCAGGAGGCGCCCGCTCCGGAAGCCACGCCGGCCGCGGTGGAGACACCGCCCCAGGTTGCGCCAGCGCCTCCCGAAGCGCCTGCCCAGCCTGAAGTGCCTGCACCTGCTCCGGAAGCCATTTCGCCGGTCGCCGCGCCGCCCGCGGATTTGCCAACCGCCGCATCGCCCGCGGACGTGCCAGCCGCCTCGAGTCCCACGGACACCGGCGATGCTGCCGGGAAGCTCACGCGAATCACCGAAGCGTTCAATACCGGACGGTTGGACGACGCGTTGGCCGATTTCGCCGACGACTTCACGCAGACGTGGCCCGGCTCGCCGCTGATGGCGCCGGTGCGCAACAAGGCGGACCTGAAGCAGGCTTGGACGCTGCTGCGGGCGGCGTTTCCCGATGGGCGGTTGGCGACGCGCCGGCTGTTCGTGGACGGGGACACCTGGGTCGCGCAAGGGGTGTTCACCGGCACGCACAAGGGGCCGTTCCTCGGGGTGGCGGCGAGCGGCAAGCGGGTCGGCCACGAGGTGCTGCACATCTTCAAGTGGCAGGACGGCAAGCTGAAGTCGGCACGGACCTACGGCAATTTCGCGGCGTTGCTGGCGCAAATGGGCGCGCTGCACATGACCAGGCCGGCGCTGCCCGCGCAGCCGTTGCAGTTGGATCTCGTCCTGGGTGCGGGAATGCCGGCCAACGCGGACGTGCTCAAGGGCGTGTATGCCTCGTTTGCGACTACGGATCTGGCCGGCTATGCCGACCGCGTGACGCCGGACACGGTCTACCACGACTTCGCGGAAGGCAAGGAATACAAGGGAGTGGAAGACAACCGCAGCGCGCTGTTCGGCTGGAAGCAGGCGTTCCCGGACCTGAAGATGGACCGGACTGAGTTCATCACCATCGGGCCGTACGTGATCGGCGAGTCGGAGTTCCGCGCCACGCACAAGGGACTGCTCGGCCCGATCAAGCCGACCGGCAAGCGCGTGAAGATGCACGGAGCCGACGTCGTGCGCGTCGTCGACGGCAAGATTGCGGAAGGCTGGGGGTATTCGGACCCGGGCGAAGTGCTGGGGCAGTTGGGTTTGCTGCCGGGGCAGGGCGTGAAGGCGAAGGGGAAGTAGTTTCGGCTCCGGCTCAGGGCAGGGACGTCCGCTCCCTGCGGTCGCTACACGCCCTGCCCGTTTTCGAGGAATCGGAGCTATCCGCTCCTCGCCCCTCGAAAACGGCTCCGGCTCCGGCTCCGGCTCCGGCTCCGGCTCCGGCTCCGGCCCCGGCCACGGGCTCGGGCTCGGGAACGGGTTCGGGAACGGGTTCGGGCTCGGGGTCGGGTTCGGGAACGACGCGGGCCCCGAACGTGCTATTCTTGCACAAGCCAGCCCAGGGCGATTTGGCTCGGCGGAGGCAGCGTCATGGCGACCGGACAAGGCAACAATGGCGAGGGTTCCGTGCGCCGCAAGGGCCGGTCCTGGGCCCCGATCGTGATTGGCGTCGCGGTCATCGGCATCGGTCTGGCAGTGGTCGGCACCAGCACGTCCGGCGGCGCGGGTATGTACAACTACACCTTGGCGCAACTGTCCGCTCCCGGGGCTGATTTGCAGGGGCGCGACATCAAGGTCGCCGGCAAGGTCAAGGTCGGCAGCGTGCGCGGTGAGCCGGGCAGCGCGGCGTTTCGCTTCGACATCGCCGATACCGAGGGCCACGCGCTGACGATTGCCTACACCAAGCTGCTGCCCGATCCGTTCGAGGAGGGCCGCGACGCCATCATCCAAGGCCGCGTCGTGCCGTGTCCGAGCGGTTGTGCGGGCCAGACCCTGCTGCAAGCCTCGAGCCTGACGGTGAAATGCCCGAGTCGTTACGGCGATGCGAGCAGCCTGACGCCCGAGCAGCAGAAGAAGTACTACGACACCGAGTACAGGAAGCACCTGGAGGCCCAGCCGCCCAAGTAGCCCGAGTCGCCTATGCAACTTGCCCATCGCTCCGTCGAGCGCCATGCCGATGGCCGCGAGCGCGTGCGCTTCCGCACGGTGCCAGCACTGGACACGCCTGCGCAGATGGCCAGACTCGTCGCAGATTGGCACAGTTGCCAGGACGAGCGCTGGGTCCACCCGCTGATCGCCATGGCCGCATTCAACCTCGACTTCCTGTGCATCCACCCGTTTCGCGACGGCAATGGCCGGGTCTCGCGCTTGCTGCTGCTCTTGCAGTGCTATCACGCCGGCTTCGAGGTCGGGCGCTACATCAGCCTGGAACGCCTCATCGAGCAGAACAAAGACCGCTATTACGAAACCTTGGAGCAGAGTTCGCAAGATTGGCACGAGGACCGGCACGACCCCTGGCCCTACATCAACTACGTGCTGTTCATCCTCAAGACCGCCTATCGCGAATTCGAGCAGCGTGTCGGCGACATCCAAGCGCCCCGCGGCTCCAAGACCGAAATGGTGCTAGCCGGTCTGGCGCGCATGCCCCGGGAGTTTACGCTGGCGCAACTGGAGCAGGCCTGTCCCGGTGTCAGCCGCGAGATGGTGCGCCACGTTCTTGCTGAATTGAAGGGCCAAAGCGTCGAATGCATCGGTCGCGGGCCCGGCGCGAAGTGGAGCAAGAAGGGGTAATGACCTTCAAAAGCGGGTAACAAAGAGGGTAGTGCGTGACCCGTGCTCGCCGGACGGCTGCCCGCCTTCCGGGCGCACCCCAAGCCGCACACGCGGTCGCGTGGAAGCTGAATGTCTGGACCGGCAAGGCGTCGGGCGCGGTACCCGGCGCGAAGTCGATTCATTCGTTATCGTGGATCGTCATCCACACGAATCGGTGCCGGGAATGCCGGGGCAGCCGTCACTGGCGCAACGCTTGCATCACGCGGCAACGCAAGCGAAATTCCAGCAGCGAGGGCGACAGAAACGGCCGAGATCCACAAGCACGGGACGAGCCCGCTGAGCTGGTAGACCACGCCAGACAGCACCGTGCCGATGAGGCGGCCGAGCGCGTTGGCCATGTAAGTAGAAGCCCACGTCGAGCGAGACCCCGTCTGCCTGCGCATAGCGCACGATCAAGAAGCTGTGTACCGCCGAATTGACAGCGAAAAGAGCACCGAAGAGGAGGAGACCGCCGACGACCACAGGGCCCAGTGGGCCACCCTGCAAGAGCGCGAGCGCAATTCCGGCGGGGATGACGCTGAGGCCGAACGCCCGCAAGCACGCGGTTCGCCCGTCAGGTACGCGGCCAGTGCGCATGCCCGTGACCCGTGGCGCGATTGTTGCCAGCGCCCGTGAATGGCGTCGAACTGCATCAGGTGGGCGAATGTGGCTGCGTCCGCACCGGGGTCGTTGATGCGGACGAACGCTAGA
>CAYHHL010000129.1:8168-16788 GCA_964356325.1 uncultured Enterobacteriaceae bacterium
CCATGCGGCCGTCGACGAGCAGCAAGGGCAAGGACGCTTCACCCGTCGTTTCCAGGGCCTGGCGCACGATGCCGTTCTCTGCGAACACGGTCGGCTGCTGCGCGAGGTTGAAGCGCTCGACGGCGACACCCTGGTCGCCCAGCCACTCCAGGTCGGCGGCAAAGCGGATGAGCTTGGGGTCGATGTCGGTGCCGCACACGCCGGTCGAGCAGCACATCGCCGGGTCGAATACATCGAGTTTGATCGGGGACATGGGAACTCCTGGGGCTTCGTCGGTCGACGAAGTGCGATTGCGTGCGCCGATCCGGACAGGAAAGGCAGTTGGCCGACGAGCGGTTTACGCTTAATCGTTAATCTACGATGAACGCTGGCGGCAGTCAAGGGGCCGAGGCGACGCTGACGCAGGCCAGGCTACCGTTCCGCTACGGCGTCGAGCCCAACCAACTGCTGCCATCCGCGGTGGTTTCCTTCTTCCAGATCGGCACGCGCTTCTTCAATTCGTCGATGACGAAGCGGCAGCCGGCAAACGCCGCATCCCGATGGGCCGCAGTGACAGCGATAGAAGCCGCGACATCGCCGACTTGCAACACGCCGGTGCGGTGGAGACAGCAGACGTCGACCAACCCGAACTGCGCGATCGCCTCGTCGCAGAGGCGCTCCATTTCCTGCAACGCCAGCGCGGCATGCGCAGTGTACTCCAAGTGTTGCACAGACTTGCCCAGGTTTTCACGGCGCACGATGCCGTCGAACGTGACGACGCCGCCAGCGCCTTCCGTCGTCACGCGCCGTTCGGCCTCACCCCTGTCGATTGCCGTGTCGCGCAACTCGCAGCGCGGCGCACCGCCACTGGCCGCTGGCAGGACCAGGACTTCGGCGCCAGGCGGCACGGCGTCGTCGTCGCGGGCGAATTCGTCGGCCAGGGCGAATCGCGCATACGGCAGGATCCGGACGAGAAGCGGATGCAACGCGCCCAGCCGCGTGCGCAACTGCGCCACGGTCTCTCCGGGTGAACTGGGCAGCACTTCGCCGGACGTGCCTGCGGCGTCGCGCGCCGAGGCGAAGTAGCTGATCTGCAACATCGTGTGGTCAAGATTGCTCATGAACGCCTCCCAGGCTGTCAGATGCCCCGCTCGAACTGCTGGCGAGCCCACGACCAGGCAGCGACCGTGCGCGGGAAGCCCAACGTGTTCATGGCCAAGAGGATTGCCTGCTCGATTTCGGCTTCGGTTGCACCCTCTTGCATGGCGCGGCGCACGTGGCTGCGCACCGCCGACTCCAGCCCGGCGCCCGCGGACAGGCCGATCTTGATCAACTCGCAGGTCTTGCGGTCGAGTGGCCCGGCAACGTCGACCGTCTTGGCGATCTGCTCATGCGCCTCGCCAAGTGCGGGGAACTTGGCGATGAACGCCTTGTAGGTACCGGGCAACCGGTCTTTTGCTGTCTCGACTGTCATGGCGGATCCTCCTGCGCCGATGGCGCCATCTTGTCTCATGCAGGTAGCTCGGCGTCGCCACCTGACGGTTCCTCGGTCGAACCGTGCAGCCGCGACCATAATGTCTTGCGCGAAATGCCGAGGAGTTGTGCTGCCTCAGCACGGCGATTGCCCGTGTGGCGCAGAGCGGTGGCGATGTAGGCTTCCTCGAAGCGCGCCGTGGCCTCGCCCAAGGGCAGGAAGGTTGCGTCCCTGCTGCTATCTGGCCCCGTGCCGCTGCGCGCCGCCACCACTTCCGCGGGGAAGTGCTGCATGTCGATGACGCCGTCGTCGCACAGGGTCGCGGCGCGCTCGATCAGGTTGGCTAGTTCCCGAACGTTGCCTGGAAACCGATATCTATTCAGGTGTTCCAGCACGCGTGGCGCGATGCGCGGCAGGGGCACGCGCAGTTGTCGCGCGGCACGGACCAGCAACTTCTCGACCAGCAGCGGGATGTCGGCGGGACGGTCGCGCAGCGCAGGCACGTCGATGGTGATGACCGACAGCCGGTAGTAGAGGTCTTCGCGAAACGTGCCGTCGCGCACCATGGCGCGCAGGTCGCGGTGGCTGGCGGCGACGAAGCGCGTGTCGACGTGGATCGTTTCGGTGCCGCCGACGCGCTCGAACGTTCGTTCTTGTATGGCGCGCAGCACCTTGGCCTGCCCCGTGGCGCTGAGGTCGCCGATTTCGTCCAGGAACAGCGTGCCGCCGTCGGCCATCTCGAACCGGCCGCGCTTGCGGGCCACGGCACCGGTGAAGGCGCCGCGCTCGTGGCCGAACAACTCGCTTTCGATGAGGCTGTCCGGCATTGCGGCGCAGTTGAACTTGATCAGGCGGTGCGAGCGCCTACGCGACAGGCGGTGCAGCGCCTCGGCGACCAGCTCCTTGCCAGTGCCCGTTTCGCCCAGCAGCACGACGTTGGTGTCGCTGGCGGCAACGCGCTGCACGGTATCGAGCACCGTCTGCATCTCCTTGGAACAAGCCACGATCTCGGCTACGTCGGTGTGGCTGCCATCGACTTCGCGGCGCAGTTCGTCGCGCTCGTCGACGACCTTGCGCTGGCGGCAGTGGCGCGCCAACAGGGCTTCGACATGGGCAAAAGTGAACGGTTTTGCGAGGTAGTCGTAGGCGCCGCCGCGCAGCGCCCGCACCACGGAATCGACATCGGCAAAGCCGGTCATCACCACGACCGACGTGTTCGGCGCGCGCTCCAGCGCCCGGGCGAGCACCTGGAAGCCGTCGGCGCCTGGCATGCGGATGTCCGTGAAAACAAAGTCGAACTCTTGGCGCACCAGTTCGGCGATGCCGTCGGTGCCATTGCCCACGGACACGACGCGCGCGCCCTTGGACTCCAGGAAGTCGTGCAGCGGCAGACGCAGCGTCGGCTCGTCTTCGACGATGAGCACCGAGCAGCACGCTGCGCAGATTCGGTTCATGGCACGACTCCAGCAGTGGTTGTAGTGGGTTGAGTGGTTACGGCGGGTTGGGCCGTTGCGGCGGGCAACCACACGGAAAACCGCGCGCCGCCGCCTTCGGTCTCGGTGACTGCGACGCGGCCGCCATGGCGCTCGACCACGCCCCAGACGACCCACAGGCCCAGCCCCGTGCCCTCGCCTTCGGGCTTGGTCGTGAAGAAAGGTTCGAACACCTTGTCGCGCAAGGCAAGCGGCACGCCCGGCCCCTGATCTTCGACATCGATGCGGACGCGCGCATCCGGCGTGAGTTGCGTGGCCACTTGGACGATGCCACCGGCTGGCGAGGCCTGCAACGCGTTGATGACAAGGCTGGTCAACGCCTGTTCGATCTCCGATGCATCGCCCACCACGGCACAGGCGGTCCCGGCCAGATTCAGTTGCACGGTGGCGGCGCGGCCCGCGCGGCCGACCGCGCCATCGGCGATCAGGCTGCTGGCGATCACGTCGTTGACGTCGAAGCGCACGCGCAACCCCGCGCCCTCGCGGACGAACTGCATCATTTTGCGCACCAGCACCTCGATGCGGCCCAAGCCTTCGCGGGCAATGCCGGCGTAGCGCCGCAGTTTGCCGGCGTCACCCGGATTCGCCTCGATCATCTCCAGGCAGGCGCGCACACCGCCCAATGGGTTGTTGATGGCGTGGGCGGTTCCGGCGACGAACGCGCCGATGGCGGCCATGCGTTCGGTGCGGATCATGAGGCGCTGGGCTTCGCCGAGTCGGGTCTGGCTGTCGTGCAGCGAGGTGGTGATCTCGTGCAGCGACCGCGCGAGCGCGTCGACCTCGTCGATGCCGCACGACGCCGGCGTGGCGTCCACCAATGCCGCCAGCGCGTCGGGCCCAGGGCCCTTGGTGGCGCGGCCGATGGCGTCGGCGGTCACCGCGAGGTCACGCAGCGGACGCGAGATCCGCCGGCTGATGTGCCAGGCGATGAGCAGGCCGGCGAGCAACGACGCGGCGGCCGCCGAGGCGAAGATCACCGATAACGAATCGATGGTTTCGGCGACCCAGCTCTCGGCGATGCCGACATGGACCTCGGCGCCGCCGCTGCGACCCGGGATGAGGACGTCATGAATCACGCCGCGTTCGGTGTCGAGCGCAACGGGTTCTTTGCCGCGATCGCCTGCCCGGATGGTCGCGAGAAAGCGCGGCGACGGGCTGCGCGCGAAGGTGTGCGCGGCGAGATGGCCGCCGCCGTCGAACATGGCGATGTAGCGGACGTGCGGATTGGAGTCGGCCACTTCGCGCAAGAGGAGGTGCAGCCCCACCGAGTCGCCCGTGGCCACCGCGTCGGCGGCGGCCGCGCGCAGGCCCTGGCCCAGCGCCGCGGCTCGCGCCCGCAAGTCGCTGCGCAGCACAACGGTGACGAAGGTGCGACTGGCAATGGCAAAACTGATGCCGAAGATCAGTGTCGCCAGGAGGGCAACGGAGAAGACCCGCCCGGTCAAGGACCCGACCAGCGAGCGAGAAAGCTGACGCAGCGTCGCCATCAGCGGACTCCGCCGTCGCGCCCGCGAACGAAAGCGTCGCGCACGCTGTCGAAGTGGTCCGGTCGCGGCGCGACGAAGCGATCGATGCCCAGTTCCGCCAGAACACTGCGGCCTTCGGCGTCCTCGTGCATCGACAGCAGGGCCGCCTGCAGCGCTGTCCGCAGAGCCGCATCGGTTTGTCGCGACACCACCACCGGCGGCATGCCGAACGCCGGGGAGCGCTCAACGACCCGAATGCGTTCAAGCAGTTGGGGCCGCGCCGCCACCATGGCATCGAAGATCAACTCGTCCACCGAGGCGGCATCGACCAGACCGAGGTCGACGGCGTGCACCGCCCGATCGTGCGATCCGGTGTAGACGATGCGCGAGAAGAACGCCTCCTCGGACAACCCGGCCAGGCGCAGTTCGCGTTGGGCCCACAGCCTGCCGGTCAAGGACATCGGATCGACGTAAGCCATGGACCGGCCTCGGAGATCGGTCAACCTGTTTCCTGTGACGCCCGCTCCAGCCAGTAAGGCGGCGTTGTAGGTCGTCTGCCCCTTGACCACCGGTACTGCAAGCATTTCCGCGAAATGCATCTCACTCTCGGCCTCGACGAAGGCGCCGCTGCACAGGAACGCCAGATCGACCTCACCGTTGCGGACGGCCTCGTTGGCTTCGAAGTAGGTGCGCCGCTGGAGCAATACCGCGCGCCTGCCGAGCCGCGCACCGAGCCGCTCGATCAGCCGTGCATAGGTGTCTCGCGTGCTGCCCGGCGACACCATCGAGGCAACCAACACCCGCAAGGGCGCGGGCACGGCGCCAGCGGACGGAGCCACGGTCGCGGGCACTTCATCGAGCATGCGCACGACGCGCGCGTCGCCCACGGCGCCCGACCATACGCCGGCCAGCACCGCCGCGACCAGGGCGGCCAGCGCGGCCAGCCCGAGCAGGGCAGCGAACAGCAGCGTGCGCTCAGGGCGCTGACCCGTGGCTGCATCCATGGCGAGGACGTCTCCTGCGGCCCGGAGCCGCATCTGGTGAGCCTGCATGAACCGTGCCATGCAACGCGACGCGACGGCCGCAGCTCGAATGTCGGGGCGGAGTTCCGGCCCCTGCAAGTTGTCATCCAATCAGCGATGCGGCGCGTTACGCCACGGTAACGTCTTGGCTGCCCGATCGGTCGCCGCCGTAACGAGATCGGTGGCCTGGGGCGACGGATCATTCAGCCGACCCTAGTACATTCGGATAGTTACTCCGGTCTGAAACATCCGCGAGACTTGGCACGGCACCTGCACAAGAGAGGAGCGAGCCGCACGCCGGCCATCGCATCCGCTCGAGGTGGACTATGTTGCAAACGCTTTCGGCACATCGCTTCTCTGCGCATCTCGTGGCATTGGCCGCGGCGCTCGCCCTTGCCGCTTGTCAAGGGGAAGACGGCGCCAAGGGTGCCACGGGGCCGGCCGGCACTGCTGGCGAGCCCAGCGCCAAGGGTGACCCTGGCGCCAAAGGTGATCCCGGCGCTAACGGTGATGCCGGCGCCAAAGGCGACCCCGGCGCTCCTGGCGCCAAAGGCGACCCAGGGGACAAGGGCACGGCTGGCGACCCGGGTGCAAAGGGCGATCCCGGTGCCGCTGGCGATCCGGGCGCCAAGGGCGATCCCGGTGCCAAGGGCGATCCGGGCGGCAAAGGCGATCCTGGCGCCAAAGGCGATCCTGGCGCCGCCACCGGCACGCTGCGGGTGCGCGTGCTCGACGCCTTGACCGGCGCGCCCATCCCAGCGGCCGCAGTCGTCGCCAAGCTCGGGCTGCCGCTCTCTGGCACCACGGACAGCACCGGTACCGTGGAAGTCATCGTAGCGACTGGCGTCTATCAGGTCACGGCATCGGCCCCGAAGCTCGTCGTCGGTAGCACGACCGTGAATGCCAGCACCCTGTTGGCGCAGGCCGATTCGGATGCGACCAGCGTCACGTCGGGCGGCCTGGCCAAGTTGACAGTGCGCCTCGAGCGGTTCCAGACCGCCACGGTCAACCTGACCACCGTCCACACCAAGACCAACGCCTTGTACAAAGACGACAACTGCAAGGCCTGCCACTCCGACATGAAAGGCTTCACCACCACCAGCCCGACCATCATTGCTTTCCACGGTCTGGCCACGCACGGCACCATGGCGTGCACGTACTGCCACGTCGCCACCGAAGTGAACCTGGGCGGCTGGAGCGCAGACTCCGGTGCCACGCTGCGCAAGCAGGTCGACGTCACGAAGACCTGCACCGTCTGCCACAAGAACTACCCGGCCAAGCTGCCGTAGGCGCTGTTCCGCATCGCCCGTGTGGGCAACGAACGCAAGGAGACATGCCATGGAAACCAAGTCTGGATTCGATGACGCCATCAAGGTCGCCGCAACGACGCGCTTCGGTCGTCGGGGCTTCATTCAAGGCCTGATCGCGGGCGCAGCGGCTGCCGGATCGGTCGGCAAGATCATCCTGCACGGCAGCGGCACCGCGCGCGCCGCAGAGTACAAGGACTACAAGAGCGGCAAGTGGATCCCGAGCGGCTGCAACATGTGCGGCGGCCAGTGCAGCATCAACGTCTACGTCGAGAATGGCGTGATGCGCAAGATCGAGCCGCTGCCGGCGCCGACCAACGTTGCCAACGTCAACGGCGCGGCGCCCTATGACTACTACGACCAGGCCATCGCCAAGGGCGACCAGGGCCGCCTGTGCTGCAAGGGCAACTCCGCGGCGCGCTCGCTGTACGACCCGGACCGCATCAAGACGCCGCTGCGGCGCATCGGTCCGCGCGGCTCCGGCCAGTTCGAGCCGATCAGCTGGGAGGAGGCCATCAACGAGTGCGCAAACCGGCTCAAGAGCAACAAGGCGGCGTACGGCGCCGCGTCGATGGTCTGGTTCGGAGAGGATCACTCGTTCACGCACATCCAGCAGGACTTCTGCGACGCCTACGGCACGCCCAACTACTCCAACCATGCGAATTTGTGCGATACGTCGCGCAAGTCGATCTTCAAGAGCACGATCGGCGACGAGCGACCGCTCGACGACTTCGAAAGCGCCGAACTGATTTTCGTGTGGGGTTGGAATTTCCTCTCGGCCATCAAGTGGATCCACCTGGCCGGCGTGTTCCAGCGCACCATGGCCAAGCCGGGGCGCGAGTTCATCTATGTCGATCCGGTGTTCAATACGACCGCGTCCAAAGCCAACGTCTGGGTCCCGGTGCGCCCGGGCACGGACGGCGCGCTGGCGATGGCCATCGGCCGGCACATCATCCAGAGCGGCAAGTACGACAAGGCCTTTGTCGGCAAGTACACGCTGGGATTTGACGAATACCAGAAGTTCCTGAACGGCGAGACCTACGACAAGGTGGTCAAGGATTCGGCCTGGGCCGAGAAAATCACCAGCATCCCGGCCGCCGACATCGACGCCATCGCGGTCAAGCTGGAAGATGCGTTCGTGGCCGGCAAAAAGATCCTCATCGACGCCTGGAGCGGCCCCGGCCACCACACCAATGCGACCCAGGGCGGCCGCGCCATCGTCGCCATCAGCCTCATGCTCGGCGCGCTCGACAAGCCCGGCTCCATGATCTTCCCCAAGCGCACCGGTCCCGGACGGCGTTCGGCGTCGAGCTTCGGCTGGCCAGCCAAGGACAAGTGGCGGGTCGACGGTCGCGACGACGTGTCGATTCCGCAAGCGGATGGCACCAAGCTCACCTTCACCAAGAAGTACTTGTACAGCCACGGCTCGGGCATCTACGTCGAGAAGATCGACAACATGCTCAAGCAGAAGGACTTCCTGGGCAACGACTACCCGATCAAGGCCTGCGTGATCGTGTTCCAGAACCTGCTGATGAGCACGCCCAACACGCAGAAGAACATCGAAGCCCTGCACAAGATGGACTTCGTGCTGGTGGTCGATACCCACCTGTCCGAGACGGCGATGATGGGCGATATCGTCATCCCTGGCTCGAACTACTTGGAACGCTTCGACTTCAATGCCGCTTGGGTCAGTCAGCGCTCGCTCGGCCTGCGCCAGCCGGTGGTGGCCAGCGTCATCGGTGGTCGCAGCGAGGCGCAGTTCTTCCTCGACCTCGGCCAGGCCATGGGCTGGAAGGGCTTCAAGGACAAGCCCGGGATCAACGACGTCGACGAGGCCTTCAACAAGGAAGAGTGGGACCGCTTCATGGCCACCGGCAAC
>CAYHHL010000130.1:0-12966 GCA_964356325.1 uncultured Enterobacteriaceae bacterium
CGGCGAATTTCGAGCGCATAGCGCTCGAAGCCCCCGAAGGATCTCTTTACAGGACCACGAGCGGCCAGTTCGCCGCCCCACCGGCTCCGGCCCCGGCCCCGTGCTGACTCGACCGCTGTGCCGCGTTGCCTCCTTGCGTCATCGTATCCGAATGGATACACTGGCTACATGTACAGTTTCTACCGCTCCGCCGAATTCGATCGATGGCTGACCGGACTGAAGGACAACATCGGCAAAGCCCGGATCGTGCAGCGCATTCGCTCTGCCGAGCTGGGCAATCTTGGCGACGTCGCGCCGGTGGGCGATGGCGTGTCAGAGTTGCGCATTCACGTCGGCCCAGGCTACCGCGTCTACTTCGCGAGGCGTGGCGAACTGGTGTACCTGCTGCTGATCGGCGGCGACAAGTCGACGCAAGCCGGTGATATACGGCGTGCCAAGCAGATCCTGCGGGAACTGTCAGGGAGTGAACCATGAGCCACTTCGCTCGATTTGAGGCGGCGGACTATCTCGACAACGAGGAGGTCATCGCCGAATACGTCACCGCTGCGCTCGAGGATCCTAATCCGGAGGCATTTCTGGCCGCCGTGGCCGATGTCGCCAAGGCTCGCGGCATGACCCAGCTGGCGAAGGATACGGGGCTGGGTCGCGAGAGTCTGTACAAGGCGCTCGCCCCGGGAGCCAAGCCACGATACGACACAATTCTCAAGTTGTTGCATGGGCTTGGGGTCAAGCTGACGGTGGCGCCGTTGCATGGCTGATGCAGCACCGCTGTCTTGGCCGGATGATACTGAATGGGCGTTCAGTGTCGCAGGGGAGGGGGTGATTGAATCTTGCCTGGCTTGACCACCCCAAACAGAAACAACAAAGATTCCATGCATTTGCGGAGCGCCTGTAGTACGCAAGATCTAATAGCGCGTTATTTTTATGTATTTCCGTAGAGTTGCAATCGTGAGCGACCGACGATCTGAACGGCGCCCGCCCCGGCATTGCCGCCGCGCGACCCCGGTGGCATCTTGCCGGTCCGGAGGCCGCCCATGACCCACGACACGCTGACCCACTTGCAGGCACACCACGGAGATTTCGCGACGTTTCGCGATCTGATGCGCGAGACGGCGGTCGGGCGGTTCGGACCGATCTGGTGGGGCGTGTGGGACCAGTACATCGCGCCGGCGCTGCCTGCGGTCGGCACTGTGGTCGATCTGGGCTGTGGGCCGGGCGGGCTGTTTCCGAGCTTGCGGATGCGCCACCGGGACGTGCGGATCATCGGCGTCGAGGTGCAACCGGCGATGCTGGCGGCGGCGCGCGACTTGGCCAACGAACTGCAAGCGACGATTGTCGAAGCGGATCTGGCGAGTGTACTGCCCCTACCCGACGCCTGTGCCGACGCGGTGACGGCGGTCCACGTGCTGCACGAACTGCCGTGGCCGATGCCGCTGCTGCGCGAGACCGTGAGAATCCTCAAACCCGGCGCGAAGTTGCTGCTGTACGACTGGTGCAGGCAGCCCCTGCGGGACTACGTCGGCGAGGCAGAACTGGACGACAATCGGCTGCAACACTTCCGCGAGCACTGCCTGTATACACCGGACGATCTGCAATTCCTTTGCGAGCAAGCGGGACTGCAGACGCTCGAGGTGATCGGTCGGCGCAATGGTGCCTACGCGATGCTGGTGCTGCTCAAGCCGGCGTAGGCATCAACTCCTGCGCGACACTGCGGCGGGCTCGTAGCCGTTCTGTGCGGGCGACGCGGCGCCGGGCTGCCTGGCGTCCTCAATCGCCTTGACTCGCATCCCCGCTGCTCGCGTCGGCGCTGCAAGGCGGCGGGTTGTAGACCTGGCCGCTGGCGCTGAAAGCGTAATTCCAGCCGTTGCTGATGCGCTTGAGCGAGATCTTGGTCCCCGATTGGAGGATCGTCACCATGCCTGAGGTGGGATAGCTGGAGACGATCTTGCCGTCGCAGTCATAGTCGCCTCCCGTCCAACTACCTATGATCACGCTGCCATTGCCCTCCCACGTTCCTGCCAGAGTAGCGTTGAACGTGATGTCCGTGCTGGTGAGGTGGATGTCGGGCTGGCAGACGTTGTCCGCGTGCAACTTGCCGGTGACGGTCGTGCCCTTGAACGTCAAGTCGAGTTGCGCGGCGCGCCCATCGGCGGTCGCGGTGCCGGCGTAGCTGAAGGTCTTGGGCAGGGCGCAGCTCTGGTCGCCGGGCGTCACGAACTTGGGAAGGCTGTTGCAGTCCATGGTCTTGGCCACGCAGGCGTTTTCGACCCAGGGGAAGAATGCGGAGGTCGAGGCAGAGGAGCATGCCGTGCTCACCTTGGCCGTGGCGTTGCCCATCGTCGCCGTCGAGCAGCCCTGACCGCCGATGTTCTGGCACAAGTGCTGCTTGGCCGAGATGCACGCCGCGCTATCAGGTGTTCCCGTCGTGACGCCGCTGGGTGTGCCGTCGCCACCGGCCCCCGCGGCCGCACCACAAGCCACCAACATCACAAACGAAACCAGCATGAACTCGCGCGCTGCCATGGAATCTCCTTTCGACGACCTTCCGAACCAGGCGCCGACAGCGGACCTCCAGGTCGTGTGAATACCGGTGTACGTCCAGCCGGAAAGTTGGTCAAGATCTCGGCGCGCGCGCGAATTGCCGATACGGATCACGCGAGTCTGGCCTTGAGCGCAAGGACCGATTTGCACACCTGTCCGGGCAAGCCGGCGTAGGCATCAACTCCTGCGCAATTGCACAGCAATCCGGGCCAGGTCGGCCGCTGCCTTGGCCATCCCCGCGGCGGTGAGCTTGCTGCCCTGCACGTCCCGCCACGACCGCAGCGGCACCTCCAGGAAGGCCGAAGCCGGCACCTTGGCACGCAGAAGTCGGGCGATCAGTTCGACGTCGAACACCCAACGCGACAGGAACGGCTCGGCCAGGGCGGCCGTCAACGCCGGTGTGGCGCGCAACAGCTTGGCACCACACTGGGTATCGTAGATCGCCAGGTCCAGGGTCAGGGACGCCGCAGTCGCGAAGATGCGCCCGAGGTAGTGCCGCACCGGACTGCGCTCGACCGCGTTGCCGAGCAGGCGGATCCGCGACGCCAGCACCACCTGCACGTCTGAGTGGTCGCGCAAGGCCTCGACCAGACGCACGATCTCATCGACGGGCGTGGAAAGGTCGGCATCCGTGAAGCCGGTGAGCGGCGCGCCCTGCCCCAGCGCCCGAAGCAGGCCCTGGCGCACGGCCTCGGCCTTGCCTGCGTTGCGAGGTAATGAAAACCACTCGGCTTTACCGGCACTGCGCGCGCATAGAGCGGCCAGGACCTCGGCCGTGGTGTCGCGCGAGCCGTCGTCGACGAACAGCAACCGCAGGCCGGGAGCCTGGGCAAGACGCAGGAATTCATCGGGATCGAGCCGGCGGGCTTCGTTGTAGCAGGGGACGACGAGCGTGATCGATCCGGGGAGGGAGCCGGGGCCGGGGCCGTGACCGGAACCGGGGCCGGGGCCGGGGCCGTGACCGGAACCGGAGCCGGGGCCGGGGCCGGAACCGGAGCCGGGGCCGTGACGGGATTGGTGCTGTCTGGCGTCATTCTCTGAATGCAGAGGGGGTGAGGTCCCTCGGATGCTCTCGGGATGACAGTTTAAGGGTAAGCCCGTGCCCGAACCCGAACCCGTACCCGTACCCGTACCCGTACCCGTACCCGTACCCGTACCCGTACCCGTACCCGAACCCGAACCCGAACCCGAACCCGTACCCGAACCCGAACCCGTGCCCGTGCCCGTCCCGGCCGCAACCTTCCGTTTCACTTGTGGCATAACGCCCACCACGACAGCCCCGGAGCCTGCACGCCCGCCCTGGCCAACCAGCGCGACGCCGCGTTGTCCACGCTCAGGGCTGCCTGCACGACCCGGGTCAGACCGGCGCCGTGCCGCCACGCGATGCCCGGGTCGACGTGTTCCGGCGCACCGTGCAGTCTTTCTCGGGCTTTTTCGAGCGCTCGCGGCGCCAGCAGGCTGTGGAATAGGCCGCCCGAGGTGTCGACATGCAAACCGGCGCCTTCGAGAACGCCGCGCGCCTGGCTGGGCGCATACCGGCGAAAATGCTGGAGAAACGTGTCATGCGCGGTGTACAACGGCTGCCACGCCGGCACGCTGATCAGCACGCGGCCGCCGTCGACCAACGCTTCGTCCACGAATTCGCGCAGGAACGCCGCGTCGTCGCGCACGTGCTCCAAGACGTCGAGCAGCACGATGAGGTCGTACTTCCCCTCGGGCCGGGTGCGGTGCAGCGCAAGTCCTGGCGGCTGCTCGGCAGCCAGCGCCTGGGCGTCGTACTCGCTGTCCACGCAGTCGATGCGCGCGCCCTGAGGCAGCAGCGGCAGCAGTCCGCGCGAAAACCAGGCATCGCCCGAACCGACGTCGAGCACGCGCCGGGCCTGGGCCAGCACGCCCGCGTCGCGCAGCGCCCGGGCAAAAAACCGAAACCGCGCGACTTCCCAAGGATGCCGCCGTGATCCCGCACTGGATGCTTCTCGAAGGTCCATGGCCGAACCCTAACCTCGAACGGCGCCTTTGTCAGCAGGCGCAAGGTGGGCTAGAACGGGCGGGCCTGCAGGAGCCCCGCCATGACCGACCTCTACAATCCGTCCGAAGAGCACCTCGCGTTGCGTGAAATGGTCCGCGATTTCGCCGAGCGTGAACTCGCCCCGCAAGCCGCGCAGTACGATCGGGAGGAACGCTTCAACCTCGGCCTGTTCCGCAAGTGTGGCGATCTCGGCCTGCTCGGGCTGACCGTCCCCGAGGTGTACGGCGGCAGTGGCATGGACGCGTTGGCCTCGGTCATCGTGCACGAAGAGTTGTCCGCCGTGGATCCAGGCTTCACGCTGTCCTACCTGGCGCACGCGATGCTATTCGTGAACAATTTCTATCAGAACGCGAGCGAGGAGCAGCGCTTGCGGGTCCTGCCGAAAGTGTGCTCCGGGCAATGGGTCGCCGGCATGGGCATGAGCGAGCCGCACGCCGGCACCGACGCCTTGGCCATGAAGACCAGCGCCATCCGCAGCGGCGACGACTACGTGCTCGACGGCGCGAAGATGTGGATCACCAACGGCGCCATCACCGAGACCGATCTGGGCGACTGCTTCCTCATCTACGCGCGCACCGGGGCGGCTAAAGGCAAGGGGATCAGCAGTTTCCTGGTCGAGAAGGGGATGCCGGGGTTCCGCCTGGGCCAGAAGATCAAGGACAAGCTGGGGATGCGTGCCTCGCCGACCGCGGAACTGGTGTTCGACGCTTGCGTAGTGCCGGCCAGCAACCGCATAGGCCAGGAGGGTGAATCGAGCCTGCACATGATGCGCAACCTCGAGATCGAACGCCTGACCCTGGCCGCCATGAGCCTGGGCATCGCGCGGCGCTGTCTGGAAGTGATGAACAACTATGCGAGCGAACGCAGCGCTTTCGGCCAATCGCTTCGCCACTTCGGGCAAATCCAGCGCTACATCGCCGACAGCTACGCCGAGTGGATGGCCGGCCGCGCGTACGTCTACTCGACCGCCGAGCGGATGAACCTGGGTAGCCACGGCAACCGCATCGATTCAGACGGTGTGAAATTGTATTGCAGCACGATGGCCAAGAACGTCGCGGATCGGGCCATCCAGGTGCTCGGCGGCTATGGCTACGTCGGCGAGTACAACGTCGAACGGCTGTGGCGCGACGCCAAACTGCTCGAAATCGGTGGCGGAACCATCGAGGCGCACCAGAAGAATATCACGGGGGATCTCCGCCGCATGCCGATCCTGCGCTGACCTCGCGGGCGATCCGCATGCGGGTCGCCGGGCTTCGGATCGGACCGGGAATTGGATCTTGCCGGCGCGGATCATACAATTCTCTCCTTTGTCGCCTGGGGGAATTGCGCATGTTGGCAGACCGAGATGCCGGAATGGGGCGCTTGCCCGCAGCGCGGTGGCGAGCCTTCGCAGCGCTGGGTCTGACGGCGCTGTGGTTCGCCTTGCCCGGCTGCAGTGCCGACGACCCGGTGAGCGGCCCCTTCATGCGCATCGACGCCGGTCTTCCGGACGTCAACTACAACTTGGACGCGGCCTTTGCCGACGGCATCGCGGACGGCGTCGACTACGACAGCCTGTACCCGGACGGAAGTTGCACACATTGGGCGGGCGGCGCCAATGGCTTCTGCGCCGACGACATCAGCATCGATTACGACATCCTTTCCGCGGACGGCACTTGCCAGAACTGGGTGGGCGGCGCCAACGGCTTTTGCGCCGACGACATCACCGTCGACTACGACATCCTTGGCGCGGACGCCGATGGTTCTCAACAGGATGGCGAGGATGCCGACGCGAGCGGCTTGCCCGACGGCGAGACCTGCACGGACGACATCTGCGCCCTGAGTGGCGATGCGACCGACAGCGATGGCTCGGGCGGCGACGCCTTTGCGGTCGTCGACGGTTTGGTCTGCAACGACGGCTTGTGTCTGCCGCCCATGCCGTGCGCGACCGACGCGGACTGCAGCGCGCCCGTCGATTCGAACAAGCCTTGCGTCGCGGCGTTTTGCGCCGGCAAGCTGTGCGTGCTCGAACTGGTGGTCGAGGGCCAAGCCTGCGACGACGGCAACGCGTGCACGCCCGGGGGCTCGACGCTGTGCGTGGCCAACACCTGCACGTTCTCCGGCGCCCCCTGTGATGACAAAAGTGTTTGCACTACGGACAGCTGCGACCCGGCCGTCGGCTGCAACCACGTCGACAACACCAAGGTTTGCGAGGACGGCAACGCTTGCACGACCGGCGAAGTTTGCAGCCAAGGTGCGTGCGTCAACGGCAAGGGTTTGGACTGCGACGACAAGAACCCTTGCACCTTGGACGGTTGCGGCGCGGCCAGCGGGTGCATCCACGCCAACCTGCCCGGCACCGGCTGCGACGACGACAACCCTTGCACGATCGGTGACTTGTGCTCGAGCGGCGACTGCCTGCCCGGCAAGCCCAAGGGGTGCGACGACAGCAACCCTTGCACCGACGACAGTTGCGATATGGCGAGCGGCAAGTGCGCCTTCAAGTTCAACGTCAATCCGTGCGACGACGGCAATGGCTGTACCCAGAATGACTCGTGCAGCACTGGCAGTTGCGCCGGCGTATCGGTGGTGTGCGACGACGGCAACCTGTGCACGACCGACAGTTGTTCGCCCAAGACAGGTTGCGTCCACGGCGCCAACAACCTGCCGTGCGACGACGGCAACGCGTGCAGCCAGGGCGATGTGTGCGCGGCCAGCGGTTGCAGCGGCACTCCCGCGACCGCCACGGTGCTATGCGACGACGGCAACCCTTGCACGACGGATAGTTGCGAGGCCAAGCTCGGCTGCGTCCACAGCAACAACGGCCTTGCCTGCGACGATGGCAACGGTTGCACCCAGAACGACAAGTGCGCGCTCAGCAAGTGCGAATCAGGCGTGAATACTTGCACCTGCACGACAGATGGCGATTGCGCTGGCCAGGAAGACGGCGATCTGTGCAACGGCAAGCTGTACTGCGACAAGTCGACCGCCAAGTGGCAATGCAAGGTCAACCCGGCGACCCTCGTGGCTTGCGACGACAAGGGCGACACGCTGTGCAGCGAGAACCAGTGCGACAAGAAGCTGGGCAAATGCGGCTATGTAGCGGTCGGTGAAGGCAAGCAGTGCGACGCGGACGGCACGATCTGCACCGTCAGCGACACATGCCAGGCCGGCCATTGCGAACCGGGCAAGGCGTTGGACTGCAACGACGGCAACCCGTGTACGTCGGATTTGTGCGACAGCAAGGACGGTTGCAAGTACGTGGCGACCAGCGCGCCCTGCACCGACGGCAATTCGTGCACGATCGGCGACATCTGCAAGAGCGGCGCGTGCGTGCCTGGCCAGTTGGCGGTGTGCGACGACGGTAATGCTTGCACTTCGGATAGTTGTGTGGCGTCGACCGGAGTCTGCGCGTTCGTGATGACGGCTTTGCCCTGTGACGACGGCAACGCCTGCAGCCAGAACGACGTGTGCACCAAGGGCCAATGCCTCGGTCAAGCCGCCCAGTGCGACGACAAGAACCCTTGCACCAACGAGAGTTGCTCGGCGAAGACCGGCTGCGTGCACGGCGCCAACAACGTGCCTTGCGACGACGGCAACGCCTGCACCACCGCGGACACTTGCGGCGGCGGCGCGTGCAAGGGCGGCGCGGTCAACCCGGCGACGTTCTGCGACGACGCCAATGTGTGTACCAACGATAGCTGTGACCCTGCCAAGGGTTGCGTGCATTCGGCCAACACGGCGGGTTGCGACGACGGCAACGGCTGCACCACCGGCGACACCTGCTCGGCCAGCCAATGCACGAGCGGTACGAATACTTGCGGTTGCAACGCCGACAGCGACTGCGCTCCGCAAGAGGACGGCAACCTGTGCAACGGCACGCTGTTCTGCGACAAGTCCGCGGTGCCGTACAAATGCCTGGTCAACCCGAAAACTGTCGTGACTTGCGATACTTCTGCGGACGGCGCCTGCAGCAAGAACACCTGCGCAGCCAGTTCCGGCAAGTGCGCGAGCCTGGCCACCGGCGACGGCAAGGGCTGCGACGCGGACGGCAGCTTGTGCACCGTGGGCGACGCTTGCTCGGGCGGGGCGTGCCAGCCAGGCAGCAAGCTCTCGTGCGACGACGGCAACCCTTGTACCGACGATGCTTGCAACGGCAAGATCGGCTGTACCCACGTGGGCAACCTGTCGCCGTGCAGCGATGGCAACCTCTGCACCGTGGGCGACGGCTGCAAGAACCAGAGTTGCGTGCCTGGCGCGGCCGCCCTCTGCGATGACAACAACCCTTGCACGACGGATGGTTGTGACGTGGGCACCGGCAAGTGCGTGTCGAGCGCGAACAACAACCCGTGCACTGACGGCAACGCCTGCACGCAGTCCGACGTGTGCCAGAAGGCCGTGTGCGCGGGCTCCGCGGTGCAGTGCGATGACGGCAACGGCTGCACCAACGACAGCTGCGATCCCAAGGTGGGTTGCGTCAATGCCGTGAATACCGTGGCTTGCAACGACGGCAACGCGTGCACCGCCAACGACGCGTGCAGCCAGGGTCTGTGCAAGGGCGTGGGCATCGACCCCAAGGCCGCTTGCGACGACGGCAACCCGTGTACGAGTTCTTCTTGTGACCCCAAGCAGGGTTGCGTGCAGGCCAACAACACCGCGGGCTGTGACGATGGCAACGGCTGCACGACCGGCGACACCTGCTCGGCGGGCAAATGCGTCAGCGGCACGAACACTTGCGGCTGCAACGCGGACGTCGACTGCGCGGGCCAGGAGGATGCGAACTTCTGCAACGGCACACTGTTTTGCGACAAGACCGCGCTGCCGTACCAGTGCAAGGTCAATCCCAAGACGCTGGTCAGTTGCGACGCTTCGGGTGATACCGCTTGCACCAAGAACAGTTGCACGACCACCACTGGCAAGTGCGGCTACCTGGCCATCAACGAAGCGAAGAGCTGCGACGCCGACGGCAGCGTGTGCACCGCCAGCGACGCGTGCAAGGCGGGCGCCTGCCAACCCGGCGGCAAGTTGAACTGCGACGACGGCAACGGCTGCAGCGACGACGGTTGCGACGCCAAGCTGGGCTGCACCCACGCCGCCAACACCGCGCCGTGCAGCGACGGTAACGCGTGCACGGTCGGCGACGTGTGCAAGACCAACGGCTGCGTGTCGGGCGCGGGCACCACGTGCAACGACAACAACCCCTGCACTTCGGACAGCTGCGCTGTGGCCACCGGCAAGTGTGCGTTCGCGAACAACAACCTCAGCTGCGACGATGGCAACGCCTGCAGCCAGGCGGACACTTGCGCGGCGGGCAGTTGCGTGGGCAAGGCGGTCGGCTGCGACGACGCGAACGTTTGCACCAACGACAGTTGCGACCCGAAGAGCGGTTGCCTGCACGGCGCCAACACGGTGACCTGCGACGATGGCAACGCGTGCACGACCAGCGACGCGTGCGCGGGCGGCGCGTGCAAAGGCGTGGCGGTGAACCCGGCGACGTTGTGCGACGACAGCAACCCGTGCACGACGGATTCCTGCGACACCAAGCTGGGTTGCGTCAAGGCCAACAACACCGCGAGCTGCGACGACGGCAACGGCTGCACCACCGGCGACACTTGTTCCGTGGGTAAATGCGTCAGTGGTACGAACACTTGCGGTTGCAGCGTCGACAGCGATTGCGCGCCGCAGGAGGATGGCAACTTCTGCAACGGCACGCTGTTCTGCGACAAGACCGCACTGCCCTACCAGTGCAAGGTCAACCCGAAAACCGTCGTGACCTGCGATAGTTCCGGCGATACTTCGTGTACCAAGAATGCGTGCGCGACCAACAACGGCAAGTGCGGCTTCCTGCCGGTGAACGAGGGCAAGGGCTGCGACGCCGACGGCAGCGTGTGCACGATCGGCGACGCCTGCGCTTCGGGCGTGTGCACCGCGGGCAACAAGCAGAACTGCGACGACGGCAACGCCTGCAGCGACGATGCCTGTGACGCCAAGCTGGGTTGCACGCACAAGGGCAACGCTTCGCCGTGCACCGACGGCAACGCCTGCACGGTCGGCGACGGTTGCGTGAACAGCACGTGCGTGCCGGGCAGCGCGGCGCAATGCAACGACGGCAACTCGTGCACCAGCGACACCTGCAACAAGGCGACGGGCCAATGCGCGTTCACGAACAACACCTTGCCTTGCGACGACGGCAATGCCTGCAGCCAGGGCGACGCGTGCAGCGGCGGCGGTTGCACCGGCAGCGCGGTCGGATGCGACGACAAGAACCTTTGCACCAACGATAGTTGCAATCCGAAGTCCGGCTGCGTCAACGCGGCGAACAACGTGCCGTGCGACGACGGCAACGCCTGCACCACCAGCGACGTGTGCGGATCCAGTGCGTGCAAGGGCACGGCAGTCAATCCGGCGACTTTGTGCGACGACAGCAACCCTTGCACGACCGACAGTTGCGACGCCAAGGCCGGCTGCGTGCACGCCAACAACGCCGCGAGTTGCGACGACGGCAACGGCTGCACGACCGGCGACGCATGCTCGACGGGCAAATGCGTCAGTGGGACGAACACTTGCGGCTGCAGCGCCGACGCGGACTGCAAGGGCCAGGAGGACGGCAACTTCTGCAACGGCACGCTGTTCTGCGACAAGACCAACTTGCCCTACCAGTGCAAGGTCAACCCGAGCACGACGGTGTCCTGCGACGGCTCGTCCGACACCACCTGCAGCAAGAACACCTGCGCGACCGCGACCGGCAAGTGCGGCTATGTCTCTTCAGCCAATGGGATTTCGTGCGACGCCGACGGCAGCGTGTGCACCGTCGGCGACGTGTGCAGCAGCGGGACGTGCGCGCCGGGCAGCAAGCTCGGCTGCGACGACGGCAACCCGTGCAGCGACGATGCCTGTGACGCCAAGACCGGTTGCACGCACAAGGCCAACGCTTCGCCGTGCACCGACGGCAACGCCTGCACGCTGGGCGATAGTTGCGCGAACAACGCCTGCGTCTCGGGCACCAAGGCGGTGTGCAACGACAACAACGCTTGCACCACGGATAGTTGCAATGCGGTGACCGGCGCCTGCGCGTTCGCGGCCAACACCTTGCCGTGCGACGACGGCAATGCGTGCAGCCAGGGCGATGCCTGCAGCGGCGGCGGCTGCGCGGGCGCGTCGGTGCTTTGCGACGACAAGAACCTTTGCACCAACGACAGTTGTGATCCGAAGACTGGCTGCGTCAACGCCAACAACAACCTGCCGTGCGACGACGCCAACGCCTGCACCGCTGGCGACGCGTGCCAGGCGGGCGCCTGCAAGGGCGCGGCAGTGGACCCGGCCAAGGTTTGCGACGACGGCAATGGCTGCACCAATGACGCGTGCGATCCCAAGCTGGGCTGCGTTCACGCCAACAACACCGCGAGTTGCGACGACGGCAACGGCTGCACGGTCGGCGACACCTGCGCGGCCGGCAAGTGCTCGAGCGGGACCAACACCTGCGGCTGCGGCGCTGACAGCGACTGCGTGGGCCAGGAGGACGGCAACGTCTGCAACGGCACGTTGTTCTGCGACAAGACCGCCCTGCCCTACAAGTGCGTGGTCAATCCCAAGACGGTGGTGACGTGTGACGCGAGCGGCGACAACACCTGCGCCAAGAACACCTGCGACACCAAGGTCGGATCGTGCAGCTACCTGGCACAGAACGAGAACTCGCCGTGCAACGCGGACAACAGCGTGTGTTCCGTGGGCGACGATTGCACCAACGGCACCTGCTTGCCCGGCCCGCTGGTCGACTGCAACGACAGCAACGCCTGCACCGATGACGGGTGCGACACCAAGAACGGTTGCACCCATACGCCCAACACCGCGCCGTGCACGGATGGAAACCCTTGTACGATCGGGGACGTGTGCGCCCAGAGCGGCTGCGTGCCCGGCGCGGCGAAGAATTGCAACGACAGCAACGCCTGCACCTCGGACAGTTGCAGCGGCGGCGCTTGCGTCAACGCCAACAACACCGCGAGTTGCGACGACGGTAATGCTTGTACTTCCAGCGATGTGTGCGGGACAGGCACCTGTGCCGGCAAGGCCATCGGCTGCGACGACGGCAATTCGTGCACCAACGACGCGTGCGACGCCAAGCTCGGCTGTACCCACGCCGCCAACAACCTGTCGTGCACGGACGGCAACGCTTGCACCACCGGCGACGTCTGCGCGAGCGGAGTCTGCGGCGGCACCGCGCAGAAGTCCTGCAATGACAGCAACCCGTGCACCAGCGATTCATGCGATCCGACCGCGGGTTGCGTCAACTCGGCCAACACCACCGCCTGCGACGACGGCAATGCCTGCACGCAGAACGACTTGTGCGGCGCCAAGGTGTGCGCGGGCAGCGCGGTCTCGTGCGACGACAGCAACATCTGCACGAGCGATAGCTGCAA
>CAYHHL010000130.1:13066-16778 GCA_964356325.1 uncultured Enterobacteriaceae bacterium
TCGGCGACGCTTGCCAGACCGGCGTGTGCAAGTCCGGCGCCAACAACTGCGGCTGCTCGCAGAGCTCGGACTGCGCGCCGCAAGAGGATGGCAACTTCTGCAACGGCACGCTGTTCTGCGACAAGTCCAAGCTGCCCTACCAGTGCAAGGTCAACCCTTCGACCATAAAGACCTGCGATCCTTCAGGCGATTCGTTCTGCGCGCAGAACCAGTGCAATCCGGCGAACGGCAGCTGTGCCTCCGTCAACCTGAACGAGGGCAAGGGTTGCGACGCCGACGGCAGCGTGTGCACCACGACCGACACCTGCAAGACCGGAGACTGCACGGCGGGCCCGACGCTGAGCTGCGACGATGGCAACGCTTGCACCAACGACAGTTGCGATTCGGTGGCTGGCTGCAAGCACGTGAACAACACTGCGAATTGCTCGGACGGCAACGCCTGCACCAACGGCGACAAGTGCCAGACCGGCGCGTGCGTGTCCGGCCCGGCGACCGTGTGCAACGACAACAACCTTTGCACGACGGATAGTTGCAACACCTCCAGCGGCGTGTGCGTGTTCGCGGCTCTGAACGGCGCGGCCTGCGACGCCGACGGCAGCGTGTGTACGGTCGGGGACGCCTGCGCCAGCGGCGTGTGCAAGGCCGGAACCGGGCTGAACTGCGACGATGCCAACGCCTGCACCTCGGACAGCTGCAATCCGGCCACGGGGTGCGGACACTCGGCCAACAACGCGCCATGCAACGACAACAACGCGTGTACGGGACCTGACGTGTGCTCGGGCGGCGTGTGCTCACCTGCAGCAGTGAATTGCGACGACGCCAACCCGTGCACGACGGATTCCTGCGATCCCTCAGTGGGTTGCAAGCACGTGGCATTGCTGGACAAGACCAGTTGCGGGCCGACCAGCGTGTGCTTCACCGGCGTGTGCAAGGACGGCAAATGCGGCGACGGCGTGCTGATGCCCCTGCTCGGCGAGGCGTGCGACGACGGCAACACCACCGCGGGCGACGGCTGCGGCGCCACCTGCCTGGTGGAGGACACGGCCTGCGCCGACGGCACGCGCGAAGGCGTTCTCGACAAGGTGACCTACCCCAAGATCGCGCAGTGCAACGGCAACTGGTCAGGCAGCATCGGTTCGCTCAGCCCGCTCGCGCTGTGTGGCAAGAACTTCCACGTGTGCAATCCCAGCGACGCGACGCTGATGAATACGATCACGCAAAGCGCCGCGTTCCAGCCCGGTTGCTGGGCCGCCAATGCTGCGAACGACAACGGCCAATGCAGCCCTTGCGCCAACACGCAGGACACCAACGACATGGCGGGCATCGGCAAGGACTGCAAGGGCAAGATCACGAACTACGGAAATTCGTGTGTTTCCAAAACTTACCGCATCGACGCCGGGATGAGCTGCGTGCGCAACAGTTCCAACCCGATGGCCTGGATCCAGGGCGTGCTTTGCTGCGCGAACTGACGGATCGGTCGGGCGGTCAGAAGGGTCAGAAAGCGCCCCCGAACCAGAACGACCACGTGTCCGCGGTGACGACGCCGCCGCCCCAGGCTGAAGTCGTTTGCCACGCCGTGCCGATCGTCACCACGGCGACCCGCACGCACCGGTCCGTCGGCCAGGCGGATGCGCCCAACAGCGCTTGGACCATGACGGGCAGACACCACGCTGGACGCGCACGCCGGGGATCCGCACGCTGCGGAGGATGCGCAAGAACGCCCTGCTGTTGCTGGTCCTGGTCACGGCCTGCACGGACGCCCCCGCGGTGCCCGGCGTCCAGACTGTAGATGCGGCCATGGCCCCACCGGACGTCACGGCCCAGGACGTATCCCAGCCCGATGTGCAGGCCGTGCAGCCCGCCCAGGAGGCGACGTTCGTGACGCTGGCGTGCGGCGTGACGGCGACGTCCCTGGCCGTGGAGCCGACCCCGGTCGTGACGGTGGTCGAACACCCGGACGTCGAAGCGGACGGCTGGTTCTGGACGGTGCAACCGACGAACGCCGGGGGCGCATTGATAGAGTCGGGCGGGACGTTCGTGACGCTGGGTCCGGCTGGCCAATTGGTGGGTCGCTTCACCATCGACGACAAGGTGTGGTCTTCCTACTTTGCCGCGGCTCCTCTCGGCGGCGTCGACTTCGCCGGCCCCCAGGCTGGCCACGTCACGCGGGTCGGCGCGAATGGCGCCACGCTGTGGTCGCTCGACCTTCCGGGCGTGCCCGAGAGCCATGGCATCGCGCCGGCCCCGGATGGCGGCACGTGGGTGTTCGGCTGGGGACCTGGCTTCGGCAGCCGGATCGCGCACGTGTCGGCCGACGGCGCGCTCACCGCGATGCAGGATCTGTCGGGCGTATGGGTCCAAGCCGTCGGTGGCGGGCCAATGCCGTGGGCCTGCGGCACGACGTTGAACGGGAAATCGGACTTGTGGCACGCAACCGGTTTGACCTCGCCGGGTTGGCAGGCGCCGGTAGTCCTGGACACGCCGGACGAGGTCGGAAACCAGACCTGCAGAGATCTCCAGACGTTCGGTCAGGGCGACCTGCTGCTCACGTCCGACACTATGTGGGGCGGGCACGCATACCGCCTGGACCCGACCGGGGCGGTGCGGTGGACGACTGGGGCGGGCTGCGTCATCACGGGTGGCCACGACGTGTGTCCGCCCCAGTTTCTGGCGGCCCGGGCAAGCCCGACGGGTGGCACCTGGCTGGCGTGGGAAGCGACCGACGAATCCAACCACTGGGCGACGGTGCAGGTCGTCGGCCCGTGCGGGGAACTGCAACAGGAGTTGCAGTTGGTGGACACGCGCAAGGAGAGCCTCCCCCTGCTGGGTGCCGACATCCGGGTGACAGGCGCGGTACCGACGGTGGACGGGCGCCTGATGCTGACCGGCCACCGCAAGGGCGGGCTGTGGCTGGCAATCGTGGCTCCGGGCAGCGTCGCAGCGCCGTGACCCTGGCCTCGAGAGTCCTGGTCCGGCGGCTGCACCGAGGGAGTAGCGGCGCTGGGCCGCGAAGGACCCTGGCCGGCCGCGAAGAGACCAACGCCTGCACGTCCGACCTCAGCACAGCGTGGCCAGGTCTTTGCTCCCGACATGCCGAGCGATACCGCGTTTCCCGCCACATGCGCCGGGCCGACGGAACTTCCTGCAATCATGCGGCGCCGGCTGCCCGTTCTCGCGAGAAGTGCGACTGCCGACCGGGCCTGCGAACACGCAACTCTTTGAACTTCTAAAGCTTGGACGGATGCTGCGCTGGCGGCGGGAAGCGCCGACGACGCGCGGGAACTCGACGCCGTCAACAGGAGCGTATTGTAGCGACGATTCTTGCCGTCGCCGACGTCCCGGTTGCCGTCCTACGCCGCCGTCCGCTTCAGCACATGCACTTCGCCGAAGATCCGTTCCTCGGCTTGGTCCCGCTGCCGCTCGAGGTCGTACCGCGACTGCAAGTTCATCCACATCTCTGCCGACGTGCCGAAGTAGCGCGAAAGCCGCAAGGCCGTATCCGCCGAGATGCCCCGCAACCCGTGGACGATCTCATTGACCCGCCGTGGCGGCACCGCGATGTCCTTGGCCAGGCGGTACTGCGTGATGCCGAGCGGCTGCAAGAAGTCCTCTAGCAGCACTTCGCCGGGGTGGATCGGGGGCAGCTTGTCGTTCATGGCCGTCTCCTGCTAGTGGTAGTCCACGATCTCAACGCCTTCAGCACCGGCCGCCG
>CAYHHL010000131.1:0-16737 GCA_964356325.1 uncultured Enterobacteriaceae bacterium
AAGCAACTCTTTGAACTTCGCAAGCTTGGGCGGAGGCGGCGCTCGCAGCGGAAAAAGCCGACGACGCGCGGGAACTCGACGCCGTCAACAGCAAGCTGGCCGGCGTGGAGCCGTGGGCGTATCTCAATGACGTGCTGCCTCGGCTGGCCAAGCTGCGCGAGGGCGACGATGTCGCGCAGCTGCTGCGTAACCGCCCAGCCAGCCGCGCATCGCCCGGCGCTTGAGTCCATGCCACATTTGCGGACGGTGAACCAGCTCAAGCTGCAGGCGCCTGCCAGTTCTGCGGCAGCAGTTCGTCGATGCGTGACGCCGGCCACGTCTGGATGCGAATCAGCACGTCGGCCAAGTACGCCTCCGGGTTGAGCCCGCACGCCACGGCAGTACGCGTCAAAGACAGCAGGACCGCCAGGCGCTGCCCCGCGTCATCGTTGCCCACGAACAAGCTGGAATCCCTCGTTTTGGCTACGACTCTGAGCGCGGCCTCAGATCCGTTGTTGTCCACCGGCACCTCGACCCGGTCCAGGAACAGCGTCATCGCCGCCCAGTTGTCGAGGATGTAGCGCGCCGCTTTGGCCGGCGCCTCGTTGGGCAGCCAGTCGGGCTCGTGTTCCTCCAGCCATTTCTTCAGCCGATCCATGGCGTCGCGCGATACCGTCCGCCGCAGCTCGCGGTGTTCCGGCGAGCGTACCTTTCCCGCCGCCTTCATCTTGTGCTCGACCGCGTACACGTCGAGGATGATGTCGAGCGCTTCGCGAATTTCCGCTGCGAACTTCATGGCATCGAACAGCCCGCGCCGTCCGTGAGCTAGGCAGCCAGCGCGCTCGCGTCCGTCCGGCTTGGTCACCTCGTTGTAGCCGCTGTAGGCGTCGACCACGAGCGTGCCCGTCGTCGCGCCCAGCACCGCCACCGGCGTCTTGCCCGACCGGCTCGCCGAGAACACGTACACCAGCAGCTTTTGCGCCAGGAACACCCACATGTACGCGCGCCGCGTCTTGCCCGGCGCCTGCACCTGCAGCGGCGTCTCATCGGCCTGCACGACCTCTTGCTGCGCCACCAGCACCTTCATCCGCTGGTAGAGCACATCGAGCAGATCCGCAGCCTTGTGAAACATCGCGCCCAGCTGCGCGTCGGAAATCGGCACGCCCTGGCGTGCGAGCGACTGCGCCAGGCGGTAGAACGGCATCGAATCCAGGCAGTGCGCGGCAATCGTCCACGCCCACAGGTGCTTGCCGTACTGGGTCCGGTCGGCCACACGCATCGGCGCCGGCGCGACCACGATGTGCGAGCCGCACTGGCAGCGCGCCTTGTGGCGCTCGTGCTCCAGGCGGATCATCTGCAGCTGCAGCTTCTCGTATTCGCTGGACATCTCGGGCGGCATCGCGTGGTCGGGCAAGCCGCCGCACAGGTCGCACCGCGGCGGGTCGGCCGGCAGCGGATGCACGACCTTTTCCACCGGCAGCTCGCGCTTCCAGGCCCGGTTTTCTGCACGCTTCTTCTGGGTTTGCTCCGGCGTCGGACCCGGCATGTCGCCGCGCTTGCGCAGCTCGTCGGCCGGCCGTGGCATCTTCTCGGACTTGTGGCCGAACAGCGCCTTCTTCAACAGCGCATTCTGCTGCTCGAGCTCGGTCACACGCGCCGTCAGCCCCTCGGCCTGTGCTTTCCACCCGCAGTCATGTCCGTCGGCCGGCGTCATGGCGACGTTAGATCGCATTTCTCGCCGCTTGTCGATCTTTTGTCAGCGGCGATCTGCAAGTGATCTTCGTGGCTCATGAAGCTGTGGCCGGCGCACGCGGCTCCAGTCGATGCCGTCGAGCAGCATGGCCAGGTCAGACGCCGCCATCGCCACTGTCGTCTGGCCGGGCTGGACCACCGGCAGGCGGAAGCGAGCCTTCTCCAACCGCTTGCTGTATAGCGACATGCCGCCCGCCGACCACCAGATTACCTTGACAGTCGTGCGCTGCCGCCCGAGAAACACGTACAAATCTCCGGTGAGCGGGTCGCCGATCGGCCAGCGGGTACGCGCCTCCGCCAGCAGCGAGTAGAAGCCCTTGCGCATGTCGCAGGGCGTCAGAGCCAGCCAGATCCGGCACGAAGGTTCCTCATCGTTCAAGCTGCACGCTGGTGTACGACCGCCTCGCGGTCTGGTCAAGGCTTGAAATTCCGGCAAGACCGAGGCGTTGCGCGCCTGCGCCGCTTTTCGCCCTGACGCCGATCGATGCGCACCCGCCTGTGAGTGTGGCGTTGGGTGCAGTGTTCGCTGCCGTCCTGTCAGAACGAGCCTGTGCACGCGCCTTTCTGGCAAGCCCCGCAGGTGCCGCACGGCCTGCCGTCTGGCGCGGGCTTGCCACCGCAGCCGAATTCTCCGCTGCACGTGCTCGACTCGCCGTCGATGCACGGGTTGGGCTCGGGGGCGCACGGCTTTCTTGGCGAGCACGCAAGCTCCCAGCCGCCCATGTCGCAGTGCCAACTGCAGCAGAAACCTCCTCCCGAGGATGGCGCATGGTCCATCTCGGTCTCGCACACGCCGGCGGCGCTGCACGTGGAGGTCGAGCAGACCTGCTCCGCCAATCCCTGCGGCGGGCATGACTCTCCCGCCCTCACGACATGAACGCACGTGCCTTTGGCCTTGCCGGCGCAGCCGCCAAAGCCCGACGGTTGCGCAGCGCCACAGGGAACGTCGAACGTGCAAGGTTTGCCGTCATCGCACGCATTCTTGTCGAGGCAGACGCCCGCGTTGCACAGCAAGCTGCTGTCGCCATCGGTGCACGGCGTGCCATTTGCCAGCGGCGGTCCGACACACTCGAAGTCATTGGTGCACACGCCAGCCGGACTCTGGCAAGGCGCGCTCGGTTTGCACGGGTGGCCGGCGTCCGCGACCAAGGAGCAGGATCCTTTGCCGTCGCACGCGAGTCTGGAGCATTGGGACTTCGTTTCGCCACAGGCCACGCCCATCGCTGCGGGGCTGTCCAGGCAATGTCCCTGTCCGTCGCAGCTTCGCTTCACGCAAGTGGTGCTGGTGCCACACGCCGTGCCAGCAGGCAGCAGCGCGCCCGTGCACTGCCCAGTCTCGTCGCAGTGAGGTGACACGACGCAGGCATTGTCGCAGATGTTGGTCTTGTCCGGTCGGGCGACACAGCCTCCCTTCGCGTTGCATACACCTGGCACTTCCAAGGTATCCAGCTTGCCATCGCAGGACAAGACGGCAACACTGCCGCACGGCCGCCCTTCTTGCACGGTAGGTCGGCATACGCCATCGGAGCCGGATGCCAAGGGCGTACACGGATTCGTCGAGCATTCGCCGCAAATCGGGCCGATGTCTGCCACCTGGATGTCGGCGCCCGCTGCGCCGACCGAGCCGAACACCGCGTCTGCACCCGCGCCAGCCGGCCCTTCACACGCCAGCGCGCCCAACAATGCAATCCCGCCGAGCGCGGTGAAGCGCCTCAAGCTCGAGCCCGTTTTCAGGGCGGCAGGTGCCGTTTCGTTGGACATGACGGCCACCCTCCAGTGCACATGCAATTCAAGCGCGCGCGATCGCCCCTACCGCCCCAAGGCCTTGCGCCAAGCCTGCACCACCGCGTCCATCTCGTTCAGGGCGTGCAACAGCTTGATTTGCGTGCCGAGCGGCAGGTCCTGGGCCCGGCTGGGATCGCCCACCGCGGCGAGCTTGCGGCTGGCGGCCTCCGCGTGCTTGAGCTCGGGCGCCCTGGGTTTGGGCCCGCCCTTGCCCTGCAGGCCGTTCTCGATGCGGTACGAGGCGACGGCCTGTTCGGTCTGTTCCGACGTCCAGCGGTCATCGGCGGCCTGGACCGCCAACATCGCGCGGTCCACCGGCGAGGGAATCGAGCCGAGCGTACGCAGCTGGCTGGGGTTCAAGCAGCCGCGCACCTGGGGCGGCAGTTGCAGGTCGGTGTCATAGGCACCGATGGCGGCGCGCAACTTGTCGGGCGTCAGGCCCAGGAACTGCATGCGCTCGCCGTGATGGGCCATCAGCTCGGCCAGCGGCTCGCCCTGGGCAAAAGCGCGGTCGCGAAACCGGGCCAGATCGCCGGCGTACAATTCCTGGACCGCGGCGCGACCCAGTTCGAGCACGGCGGCAATGGTGTGCCGGCGGCGGATGTCCTCGGCGCGGTCCAGGAAGCGGGTGCAGGCGTCGGCACTGGCTGGAACGTCGAGCGGTGCGGTGGTCAATTCCTGTTCGTTCATCGGGATTCCTCCTCGGCCCAGGGTGGCGGAGCGTGGCCTGGACGTCAAGCGGGGACAAGTTGTGTCAACACAACTTGTCCCCCGGTCAGCACGGACTGGCTGGCGGAGCGAGCACGCACGCGCCTTGACACGCCGCGGACCGACCGTACCCTGCCCAGCCTTGCGTGCTGCCCTGCGCGCCGGTCCTGCTTCGCCATGCTGCCCACCGTCGGTCGACCGATCGCCAGCACGCGCGCTTGGTTTGTGCGCCTGCGCCGCTTTTCGCGCGATGCCCGGCTGTACCTGGCCGGCGCGGGCTTGATGGGGCTGGGCCACGGCGCGGCGTGGGTGCACCTGAACCTGTGGTACCGGTCGGTCGGTCTGGACGAGCGCGCGATCGGCTCGCTGCTGGCGATCGCCTCGGTCGGCGCGGTCGCCGTAGCGATTCCCGCCGGCGTTTGGGTCGACCGCGTGCCGGCCGGGCGGGTGCTGGCGCTGGCAGCGGCGGGATTTGCTGTGACTCTGGTCGCCCCGCTGTTCATGCCGGTCATGCCGGTCATGGCCGTCGCGGCGCTGCTGCAAGGCGGCTTCTTCATGGTGCATTGGATAGCGGCGGCGCCGTTCTTCATGCGCACCGCGCTGCCGGAGGATCGCCCCGACCTGTTCGGCCTGGCCCATGCAGTGGAAACGGTGGCCACGCTGCTGGCGGCGCTGGGTGTGGGCGTGCTGGCGAGCTGGGGTCACGGCTGGCTGGGCAGCGAACGCCGCGGCCTGGAATTGGGCCTGGTGGTCGCGGCGATGCTGGCTCTGCTCGCGGTGCCGGTGCTGGCGGCGATCCGCATCCGCCCGCAACCCGGCCCCAGCCGCGACTGGCGCGCCCAGTTGCAGGCCCGCGACTGGCGGTTGCTGGCCAAGCTCGTGATCCCCGCGTCGTTGGTCGGCTGCGGCGCGGGCTTTGTCATCCCATTCATGAACTTGTACTTCCGCAACCGGTTCGGCCAGGATCCGGCGTCGATCGGCGCCATCTTCGCCTCGGGCCAGGTCATCACCACGTTCGCTTTCCTGATCGGCCCGGCACTGGCCAGGCGTATCGGCGCCGTGCGCGCGATCGTGTTGACCGAGCTGGCGTCGATTCCTTTCTTCCTGCTGCTGGCGTTTGCCACGACACTGCCGGTCGCCGTCGTGGCCTTCTGGTTGCGCAGCGCGCTGATGCAGATGAACCAGCCCATCGCCTCGGCTTTCACGCTGGAACAGGTGCCGCCCGATCAGCAGGCGGTGACCAACTCCGTGCGCCATGTCGGCTGGAACGTCGCCTGGGCCGTGTCGACGCAAGTCGGCGGGGCGTGGATCGCCCGCGACGGTTTCATGCCGCCGATGCTGGCCACCGCCTGCCTGTACGTGACGGCTTCGGCGTTGTTCTGGTGGTTTTTCGGCCGCCAGCCCGCGCCAGTGACGCAAGCGGCAGAGGCCGTGACTTAGCACCGGCCGCAGCGCCGGAGGTTTCGCTTGCCCCTTGCTTCACTTATAGCGGATTGGCCGTCACGTTCAGCTTGATCTCCAAGTTCAGGGCGATCTTGCCGCCCGGGATCTTCTGGCCCTTGGCGATGTGCACCTCGGTCACGGTCTGCAGGTCGAAGCCCAGCGACGCCAGCATCGTCCCCGCCTTGGCCGCGTCCGCCGGGTCGATCACGGCTGGAACCGCGGTCTTGCTGCCACCTGGAATCGACGGAATCGTCGCCAGTTTGGTCGCTTGCGCCAGGGCGGTCATGCCGACCGGCCCGACGTACAGCACCTGGGCGGGCAAGGCGCCGACCATGGTATTGGCGGTCGGCGTCGCGGTGATGGCGGTCACCTGGATCGACTTCACGTGGCTCTTGTACTGCCCGAGCTTGGGTTCGGTCTTGACCAGATCCACAGTCAGCGACGTGCCAGTCACGGCCGCGTTGATGTCCTGAGCGGCAATCTGACCGGCCGTGGTGCCGAAAAGGGCGTCGAAATCCAGGGAAACCGGCATGGTCTGGGTCACCGGGATGTCCACGGTGACCTTGGAGACATCCAGGGCATCGCAAGACGCGACGAGGGCGAGGGCCGACACCAGAGCGAGAAAGGGACGGGGCAGCGTGAACATGGCGGAACTCCGGTCGGGGCGTCAGGATCGACGCGCGGCGCACGGTGACCGTGTTGGCGGTTTTGGTCAAGGTGGCTGGAACTGACAGGTGGTTGGAAACCCACGGGTCGTCGCCGTGCATGGGTGGTCGGCCGATGCTTGCGCCGTTTGCGCGCGTGTCGGCGAGGCTCCCGCATCAGTTCTAGCTTGCGATTGACCCGCGCGGTTGGAGGGCGTAGCGTGACGGCCGCGAGCGCTTTGCTGCAAGCGGCCGCGAGGAGCATCCGCCGTGGCGATCGACCTCACCTTGACCTGGCCCATAGCTCGGACCGCGCGGACGGCGCCATCCATGTCTGCCACGCTGCTGCTTCTCGGGTTGGCTCTCTTGGCGGCAGCAGCATGCGACAAGCCGAAATCCCCCGCTCCCGACCTGGTTTCGGGCGCGAGTCCGCACCTGATCACCGCCGACGCGACGCGACACCTGCAAGTGCCGCCCGGCGCCGAGGCGTTGGCCGACGAGTTTGCCAAGGCGCCCGATGTCGGCGCGATTGGTGGACCGCGCGCGGGCCTCACGTCCGCGCAGTTGGTCGCCTTCGTCCGCGGCCGCGTTCTGTTCCGTGACGGGCCGGGTATCGCCGGCGGCCTCGGTCCCCGGTACGTGCAGAAGTCGTGCGGCACTTGCCATGTTGGGCCAGTCATGGGCGGCGAGGGCGACATGAAGTCCGCGCTCACTGTGGCCGTCCCGCCGGGTCATGAAGACGTGAAAATCGTGCAAGAGAAGGCCATCGCCGGGTTCGCGCCGGAGCCTCCGCCCGCCGGCTCGCTCCTCTCCAAGGTGCGCGCGCCGATGCTGTTCGGCGTCGGGGCCATCGACACCATTGCGCCCGAAGCCATCGCCGCCCTGGCCGACCCAGAAGATCGCGACGGCGACGGCGTGAGCGGTCGGGTCAACGAGCGGGCGGGCAAGCTGTCGCGCTGGGGCATGAAGGCGCACAACCTCGAACTGCGCCGGTTCGTCATCAACTCGCTGTACTTCGACCTTGGCTTGACCTTCTCCGAGTTCGAGGGCATGGCGAGCGACACCGACACCGTGGCAGATCCCGAGGCCAACTCTGCCCTGATCGACAGCTACGTCGCTTACATTGGCAACCTCGCGCAGCCACCCCGCGGGGCCATCACCGAAAAGGCCAAGACGGGTGCGGCCGTGTTCGACAAGGTCGGCTGTGCTACTTGCCACAAGGCCGACCTGGGTCCCGTGCGCGGCATCTACAGCAACCTGCTCCTGCACGACATGGGACCGGACAACGCCGATGGTATCAAGGACGGCGTCGCCACGGGCCAGGAGTGGCGCACGACGCCGCTGTGGGGCCTGCGCCTGCGCAAGGCGTTCTTCCACGACCACCGTGCCAAAGACCTCGACCACGCGATCCGTCTGCACCGAGGCGAGTCTGACCGTTCACGGCTTGCGGCCGAGGCGCTCGACCCGGGCCAGCACCAGGCGCTGATGGCCTTCCTGGCGTCCCTGTAGCCGTCGCCATTCGTTCATCGTGCAACGTGGCACCAGCCTCGGGCCCCACTTGCGCAGGGCCCGAGGCCGGCTTCGCTCACGCTCTCGCGACTACGGGCAGGTCCCCACGCCCGACAACGCATCCAGGGACTTGTTGCGGTTGGTGATGAAGGTCTTCAGCACGCTGTAGCTCGAATCGATGTCCGCGTTGGACTTGTTCGTCTTCGGGTCGGCGTACTGGTCCGCCTTGAGCAGAGCCTTCATCTTGTCCACCAGCGGATTCACCGTGCTCGTCGCGAACGGCCCGCAGTGCGCAGACTTGTACACGTCCCACATCTGCTGCTTGAGCGACGAGGTCGACATCATCCGCGCATAGAAGTCATCCTGCGCGCGCTTGCACCAGGTGCACGGCGGCCCCCACGGCGTGGTCCAACTGTACCAGGCGCTCCAGTTGCCCAGCGTCAGGTCCATGCCATGGTGGATGAAGAACAACTTCCCGGTCTTGGTGTCTCCGTAGGCATCGTAGTTGTTCGCCGCCGCGGTCATGCCGTCCACGTTCGAGGTCAGCACGTCCATGGCATAGAACACCTTGAACGAGTCCCAATCCGCTACCGCGCTGACCTGATCGATCCAGTCCGCGGTCGAGCCGTTGTTGATCGCCTTGGCCAACGCCACGAACGGGGCCGTGTTGGTGCCGTCGATCTTGTAGGCGTTGAGGACCTCGGTGCAGCCCGACGTGGTGCAGTTGATGCCCACGCAGCCCTTGTCCTGCTCGAACAGCGTGCCTTTCTCGGTGCCCCAGAAGAACTTGAACGTGTCCTTGTCGACGTGTTCCATGACCTGGAAGATGCCGTAATTCTCGCCGTTGACCTTCACCTTGGCGTAGCTGGTGCGCGGCGCGTCGCCACCCATGGCCCGCGAGATGCCGTAGATGATCGGCTCGCGCACCATCGAAGCATCCTGGCCCGAGGCCTTGAAGCGCACGTTGCGGAGGTTCTCGGGGCCGGTGACGCCGACCGTGAACTTGTTGAAGTTGACGCGGATGTTCGGCTTGCCCGGGTTGGACAGCATGCTGCCGTAGCCGAACGCGCGGATGCCGACGTCGGCGTAAGTCGTGCCGTCGATCTTGACGTTTGCCTTGTACCAGGTCTCGGTCACGCCCGACTTCACGTCGGCCAAGTACTTGCTCCAGTCGCTGCTGGACAAGGTGATCTCGGCCACGTGGTAGCCGGTCGGGTCGAACCACTTGGTCGCGGGCAGGAACTCCGAGGGCACGTCCCACGGCCAGGTCTCGCCAGCGCAACTCGAGGAGATGCACAGGCCCGTGGTGCAGACCGCCGAGGTGCAACCGCCTGCAGGTGTGCAGCTCAAGCCGTCGGTCGCTGCCGTTGCCGTGCTCTTGCACTTGCCGGTCGTGACCGTGCAGGTGTCGACGGTGCATGGGTTGTTGTCGTTGCAGTTCAAGGGCGCACTGCCCACGCAAGCGCCGGCCACGCACGTGTCGACCGTGGTGCAGGCGTTGTTGTCCGTGCAGGTCGCGGTCGTGTTGACGTGCTGGCAGCCGGCGACCGGATCGCAGGAGTCCGCGGTGCAAGCGTTGGTATCCGCGCAGTTCAGCGTGGTTCCCGTGCACTGGCCGGCCACGCAGGCGTCGGCGCTCGTGCACACCGTGCCGTCATCGCAAGCCAGCGTGTTGTCGCTGTGCGTGCAGCCATTGACCGCGTCGCAGGCGTCGTCGGTGCACGGGTTCAAATCGTCGCATGCCACCGTTGCCGCGGGCTTGCACACGCCACCTTGGCACGCGTCGCCGCTCGTGCATGAGCTGTTGTCCGAGCACGGCGCGGTGTTGAACGAGTGCGCGCAGCCCGCCGCGTTGCAGAAGTCGTCGGTACACACGTCGCTGTCGTCGCAGGAAAGCGGCGTGGTGCCGGCCAGGCAGACACTGCCGCTGCAGACATCGCCCGTCGTGCAGGGATTGCCGTCCGAGCACGACGCCGTGTTGGCCGAGAACACGCAGACGCCCGCCGCGCAACTGTCGTCGGTGCAAATCTTGCTGTCGTTGCAGACCTTCGCAGTGCCGCCACAGGTGCCGTCGGTGCAGGTGTCCGCCGTCGTGCACAGGTTGCCGTCGTCGCAGGCCAGGTTGGTGATGGGAAAGGCGCCGCAGCCGTTGTCGACATCGCACAGGTTGGACGTGCACGGATTGCCGTCGTCCACGCACACGGTGTCGTCGCTGCCGAAGCAGTTGCCATCGTAGCACTTGTCCCCGGTCGTGCAGGCGTTGCCGTCGCTGCAGGGCGCGGAGTTGAGCGTGTGGGTGCAATTTCCGGTCAGGTCGCAAACATCGTCCGTACACAGGTCATTATCGTCGCAGACCCCCGGGCCAGTACACACGCCGCCCTGGCACGCGTCAGCTGTCGTGCACAGGCTGCCATCGCTGCAGGTCGCGCCATCGGTGGCCGCGACCATCGCGCACAGGCCGGTGGCGGGGATGCACTGGTTGGTCGAACAAGTGCTGTCGCCCGCGCTCGAACAGGTCACCGCGCTGCCAGCCACGAGTTTGCACGCGGGCGCAGCGCCTGACTTGTCGCAAGTGTAGGTGCCGACGCACAGGTTGCCGCCGCTCTTGCTCGCACAGTCGCTGTCCACCTGGCATTCGCAGATGTTGGCGCCGGACTGGCACGCGCCGGCCGAGCAGGTGTCGCTCGCCGTGCACGGGTTGCCGTCGTCGCACGCCACGGTATAGTTCAAGTTGACGCAGGTGCCCGAGTTGCAGGCGTCCGCGGTGCAAGGATTGCCGTCATCGCACGAGGCGGGCACGCAGCCGGCGGTCGTGGCCTGGGTCAAACCGTCCAACAGCAAGTCGAAGCTGATGTCCGAACTCGTGGCACCCGCCTGGTGCACCTCGACCGCCAGCACGTTGTCGCCCGTGATCAACAGCTTGGGGTCGATGGGCTGGTTGTAGTACGCTTGGTTTTCAGTGGCGTGGCTGGCCAGCGTGTTGTCGCCGATCGGGCCGCTGGGCAGGTTGGAGCGCATGACCTCGGTGCCGTTCAGGTACACCACCGCGCCGTCGTCGCGCCGCACGTGGGCGTTGAGCACGGTCCAGGCCGATGCGTCGCTGACGTTGAAGTGCTTGCGAAACCAAGTGGTGATGAACTTGTTCGAGGCGTTGGCGCCGAAGCCGACCACCTGGGTCTCGTCGCCGTCGCCGTAGCCCAGTTCGGCCAATCCGGTCGGCCAGGCGCTGTCGACGTAACTCGCGGTCTGCCAGCCGCTGCCGGGAAACACGCCGTTGTCGCGGTACGACCAACTGGAGTTGGCGGGAATCAGCACGCCACCCGCTGCGATCGGAGCGCCCGATGCCTCCAGGCTCAGGTCGAAGCTGATGTCGCTGCTCGACGGAGCGGCCTGATGCACTTCGGCCGAGAGGACGTTGGCGCCGGCCAACAGCAGACTGGTCGCGACCGGAACCTGGTAGTAGTTCTGGTCGTCGATGGCGCTTTTGGCCAGGGTGCTGGCCGTCGTCACACCCGCGGGCATGTTGCTGCGCAAGATCTCGGTGCCATTCAGGTAGACGATGACGCCGTCGTCGCGCTTGCATGCGAGCATCAGGCTGGAGATTGCCGTGGGGTCGGCCACCGAGAACGAATGGCGAAACCAGGTGGTGACGAACTTGTTGGCCGCATCGGCGCCGAAACCCACCACCGTACTTTCGTCGCCATCGCCGTAGCCGAGTTCAGCCGTGCCCTGCTTCCACACGCCGTCCGAGAAGCCGTTGGTGCGCCAGGAGGTGCTCGGGGCCACGCCGGTGTCGAGGTACTTCCAGGTCGCGCCCTTGGGGACCAGCGCGCCGCCCGGAATCGGCGCGGGATCAGTGCCAGTTTGCCAGGTGAGGTCGAGGCGCGGACGGACGCTGGCGGTGGCGGCCTCACGCGACTGGAAGGTGAGGCCATCGGAGCTGGGACCCACGAGGATCAGGCCGTAGTTGCTGGCTGGATCGTCGAGCCAGGCCTGGACCTTGGCGAGGCCGGCGGCGTTCAGGCTGAACGTTTGCGAGCCGGTGGCGAAGGTGAACGTGCCCAGCAGGGACGTACCGCGATCGGCTGTTCCTTGGGCGCCGGCCGTGCCCCAGGGCGTGCCGGCTTCGGCGACGAGCCAGGTCGCGCCGACCTCGGACCACGGACGCTCCAGACCGTAGACGCTCCAGACGCCGGAACTCGAATCGGTGACCTGCAGCGTGACGCTGGCGGCGGTGACGACGCTGCCGACCGGGATGGAAGCCACGGACCACGACAACAAGACCTCGAGATCCTTGGCGGTACTCCAAGGGTCGTCGCTGTCGATCCGGCAGGTGGTATTGGTGCCGAAGTTGCTGCTCGACTGGTCCTCGGACAGCACCGTGTCGCGGGTGCCTGCGTACACGGAGGAAGGCAACACGCCGTCCTGGAACGAGGTGGTGGTGGTAGTGGTCAAGGGGACCTGGCGTTCATCGAAACCATCGCTGCCGGCTGGTGTTTGCGTGCTGCAACCACTGGCCATGGCTAGGGCAACAACGGAGGCGAGCCAGGTGGGTGACCAGCCGCGTCGCGGTGGACGGCCAAGACAGGATGCGAGTGCAGACCGGAAATTCATGATGGCTTCCTCCCGTTCGAAGCAGATTCGCGGCAAAAGACAACGACGTCGCCGGCCAGGACCTGGCCTGGCATGGCAGACGCTCCGACGTGGCGCCTGGGTGATGTCGAGTACAGCCTGAAGCTACGAAACGGCCGCGCCTGATGTCATCGGCTCGCGTCCATGCAGCCACGGTGATTCTGGAATTGCCGCGCCAGCCCGAGCGCTCGGTCCCACTGCACGGCCGCCACGCTGGCCATGGACGCTGCGGCAACCCTGGGCTGGAGTAGAGGAATCGTGGCGCGAGCTCGACCGCACGATCGCCAGGCGCTGGCTGGGCCAGGTCATCGCCTTGCCTTTCCGCCGGCTGTGCGGTAGTGCGATGTCGCCGCCGCCGGCCCAGTCACCGGAGTTCGCCATGTCGCCCGACTCGCCTCCTCGCGCCCCGGTGCACGCCGCGCGTGGCTCTGAGCTCACGTGCAAGGGCTGGGTGCAGGAAGCGGCCTTGCGGATGCTGCACAACAACCTGGACCCGGACATCGCCGAGCGCTGGCAGGATCTGGTGGTGTACGGCGGCATCGGCAAGGCGGCGCGCAACTGGGCGTGTTTCGACGCGATCACCCACGCGCTGCGCAACTTGGGCAACGATGAGACGCTGCTGGTGCAGTCCGGCAAGCCCGTGGGCGTGCTGAAGTCCCACGCTGATGCGCCGCGCGTGCTGATCGCCAACTCCAACCTGGTGCCGAAGTGGGCGACCTGGGAGCACTTTCGCGAGCTGGACGCCAAGGGCCTGATGATGTTCGGGCAGATGACCGCGGGATCGTGGATCTACATCGGTACCCAGGGCATCGTGCAGGGCACTTACGAAACGTTCGCGGAGGCCGGTCGCCAGCACTACGCCGCGGAGCCGCGCTTCGACCCACATAAGCCGCTGAAAGGCAAGCTGACCGTGACCGCGGGCCTGGGCGGCATGGGTGGCGCGCAACCGCTGGCCTGCGCGCTGGCGGGTGGCGTGATGCTGGTCGCCGAGGTCGATCCGACGCGCATCCAACGCCGCCTGGACACGAAGTACCTGGACGAACGGGCGCTGAACATCGACGACGGCATCGACCGCGCGCTCAAGGCCAGGAAGAACGGCGAGGCCCGTTCCATCGCCGTATGCTGCACCGCGCTGGAACTGTTGCGCCGCTTCGAATACCGCAAGGAAGTACCGGATCTGCTGACAGATCAGACCTCGGCGCACGATCCGCTCGTCGGCTACCACGCCACCGGCTACACGCTGCAGATGGCCCAACTCCTGCGCCAGACCGATCCGATCGGCTGGCTGGCCCACGTGCGCAGGGACATCGCCGAACACGTCAAGCGGATGGCGCAGTACGCGGCCCAGGGCGTGCACGTGTTCGACTACGGCAACAACCTGCGCGCCGAAGCGGTCGAGGGAGGCCTCACGCACCAAGAAGCGTTCAGTTTCCAAGGCTTCGTGCCGGCCTACATCCGGCCGCGCTTCTGCCGGGGTGAAGGGCCGTTTCGCTGGGTGGCGCTCTCGGGTGATCCCGAGGACATCGCGGTCACCGATCGCGCGCTGCTGCAAGCCTTCCCGGACAATGCCGGCGTGCAGCAGTGGTTGCGCGAAGGAGCGCCGCGGATCGCGTTCCAGGGGTTGCCGGCGCGCATCTGCTGGCTGGGGCTGGGCGAGCGCGCCCGAGCGGGGCAGATCTTCAACGATCTGGTGGCGTCGGGTCAGGTCAAGGCACCCCTGGTCATCGGCCGCGATCACCTGGACTGCGGCAGCGTCGCCTCGCCCAACCGCGAAACCGAGGCGATGCAGGACGGCAGCGACGCGGTGAGCGACTGGGTGTTCCTCAACGCCTTGATCAACGCGGTCAACGGCGCCTCGTGGGTCAGCGTGCACCACGGCGGCGGGGTCGGCATGGGCTATTCGCAACACGCTGGAGTGGTCATCGTCGCCGATGGCACGCCCGAAGCGGGGCTCAGGTTGCAGCGCGTGCTGACCAGCGATCCGGCGATGGGGGTGTTGCGCCACGCCGATGCCGGCTACGAACTGGCGATAGAAACAGCGCAAACGCATGGCGTGCAGATCCCCATGCTCACCAGGCAAGGCTGACCGATGGACGAGAGCACGCGACCTATCGTCCGGCCCCAGAAGGGCAAAGCCGATCCGGCGAGTCCGAACAAGGACCAAGGTCGGCGCGTGCGGTTGCGCAACATCGGCTGCCTGGTGCCGTGCCGGGGCCCCGAGCGCGGGCCGCTGGACGATTGGCTGCAACTCGGCGCGCGACCGAATTGCGACGCGATCGTCGAGCAGTACGCCCACGGTTGGAAGCTGGCCTGGGTGGGACCGCCGGACGTGACCGCGCTGGCAGACGACGGCGACTTGGACCTGGGCGGGCGCCTGCTGGTGCCAGGGCTCATCGACTGTCACACCCATGCGGTATTTGCCGGCGATCGCGCAGGGGAATTCGTCGAGCGGATGGCGGGGCGCAGTTACGCCGACATCGCGGCGGACGGCGGCGGTATCCAGGCGACGGTGCGGGCAACGCGCCAGGCCTCGCTGCAAGAACTGGTGCAGCAGACCTCAGTGCGCCTGGAAGAGATGGTGGCCTGGGGCGTGCGCGTCGCCGAGATCAAGACGGGCTATGGCCTCGACCTGCCGACGGAATTGCGCCTGCTGCAGACCATCGATCACCTGCGCGGGCTGTACAAGGGCCGGCTGGAGATCGTCGCCACGGCGATGCCGGCCCATGCGGTGCCGCCGGAATTCCAAAGCAATGCCAACGCCTACGTGACGCGCGTGTGCGAAGTGATGCTGCCGACCCTGGCGCAGACGCACTTGCCCCTGGAGTTCGTCGACGTGTTCGTGGAGCGCGGCTACTTCGACGTGCAGCAGGCGGACCGGATCTGGCAGACGGCGCGCGGACTTGGCTTGAAGTTGAAGGCGCACGTCGACGAGTTCGCGGACATCGGCGGGCTGCAGTGGGCGGTGCGCAACCGGGCCACGAGCGTGGAACACCTGCTGACGACCGGAGCACAAGGTATTGCGATGCTTGCGGATTCGGACACGGTGGCGGTGTGCCTGCCGCTGACCTCGGTGTTCCTGCGTGAGCCGTTCGCGCCGATGCGCCAGATGGTCGACGCCGGTGCCTTGGTGGCGGTGGCGACCGACTGCAACCCGGGCTCGTCGATGACGACCAACCTGCCGCTGGCCATGCAGATGGCGGTGCTGGGCGGGCGCCTGACTCCCCAGGAAGCGTTGCGGGCGGTGACGCGCTGTGCTGCGCTGGCACTGGGTGAACCGGGTGGGATCATGGGGCGTTTGCAGGTGGGCGATCGGTTCGTGGCGACGCTGTTCGACCTGGAGGCGCCCGACGACCTGTTCTACCACTTCGGCTCGCCGCCCCAAGCCAGTGGCCTGCTGGCGGCGCTGCAGCGCTGACACCCAAGCCGTTACGCAGCCTTGCGCTCGGCCCACGCTCGCTGCGCCGCCAGGCCGTGACGCTCCAGGCCCGGCACGATCACATCGGCCACGGTGTCATAGAACAGCCGCCGCGCCTCCTGGCCGTCGCACACGCCCATGCCGACGGTCGCTTCGGAAAGCGCAGGCTGGGCGGACAGATGCGCGAGCTCGTGGCGCTCCAGGTGGGCGAACGCCGCAGTCAGGTAGCGCGACAGGCGATCGCGCTCGGCGGGGGTCAGCTCGCCCGCCACCTCGTCGAGCAGCGTCCAGCCGAAGCGCGCGTGCTGCACCTCGTCGGCCAGGATGCCGCGCAGGGTCGCGTCCAGTCCCGGGTGGGCAATCTCCTGGCGTTCCGCGGTGATGAGCGCCACGGCTACAGTTTCCGACAGGCACGAGATCGACACCACGCTGCGCAGCGCGGCCTCCAGGGGCGTACAGCCCGCGTGCTGCGGCATCGGCGCCAGGTCGGGCAGCGTGGCCACCGGCGCCTCGCCCAGGCGCAGGAGCACCGCCGCGCACTGTCGACCGTGGCGCAGTTCGTCGACGATCATCCCCGCACATGCCTCCTGGCGCGCCGCCGAAATGCCCGCCGCCATCAGCTGCGGCAAAAGCCCTGCAAACACGCGGGCCGAGATGTGTTCGTTGACCATCCGCCCGCGCCAAGTCGCCCGGGTCAACGCCAGTTCGCGCGGTGCCAGCTCGGGCCAATCGCGCGCGTCCAGGTCGATGGCCGCCGCCTCGCGGCTCAGGTCGAGGATCGCATTTCGTGGGGTGAATTCAGCCGGCATCACGCCACCTCGACCGGCATCGGCGGGCCCCAAGCCATGCAGCCAGCGTCCCAATCCCAGT
>CAYHHL010000132.1:0-16618 GCA_964356325.1 uncultured Enterobacteriaceae bacterium
CGGCAATCGGCACACGCCGTTGGCACCGCTGAAGCCGCCGAGCCTGGACCTGCCGGGCGTGGAAGCCAGCGATCTGGAGGGCGATCCCCGTCTGGACGCGCTGGTCGAGCAGGCGCTGCGGGCGCGGTCGGACTACCGGGCGATCGATGTGCGCATCGCCCAAGCGGAAGCGGAGTTGCAGGCGCTGGGCAAGGCCGCGAACCCGACGCTGTACCTGGCGACGACGGCGCAGACGGGCGGCACGGACCTGAGCCAGCTCGGCTGGAACTACAGCCTGCAAGCCGGGGTGAACGTGCCGTTTTCCGTGCTGTGGACGCAAGCGCCGCAGACGACCGAAGCGCGAGCCCGCCTGCGCGGTCTGGTGGCCCAGCGCGACGTGCTGCGGTTGCAGTTGCGCAGTGAAATCGACCAGGCGCGCACGTCCCTGCAACAGGCGCGCAAACGGACGCCGGCGGTGGCGGCGCTGCTGACGTTTTCGACCGAGGCGAGGATCCATGCGGAGTCGCGGTATTCGGCGGGAGTGGCGACTCTCATCGAACTCGCCGACGCGGAATCGGCCCTGGTGCAAGCGCGCATCCAGAAGGTGCAGGCCGACGTGGACGTGGCGGTGGCGACGGCGCGGTTGTTGCGCAGTCTGGGGCGGTTGCCGGCAAATTAACTCCGCTTGCCCGCCAGGCCAATCTTCGGCTTCTCCTGGCCCACGCTTGCGTTACACTCGCCCACCGCGACGCCTTCCCGCGCGCCCCGGAGCCCGGTTCACATGCCCACACGTCTTGCTTTACACCTGGTTGCGTCCCTGTGCCTGATTCTCGCCACCGCGTTGCTGCCGGCATGCGCCCAGGATGTTGGGCTCATCGACCGCGTGCAACCCGGCGCCATGGACAAGCACGTGCTGCAGGGCGAGTGGTACTACCGCCGCACCGTGGTCGACGCGCCCTATACCGCCGGCTTCACGTTTGTGGGCGAGGCCGACGACATGGAGCGAATCCGCTGGCAAATCACCGAGGACCGGCTGATTGCCTATCGGGCCTACGACTTCATCGCCGGCACGGACTTGGACCACGCCAGCCGCAAGACGCCCGACGCGACCGGCCAGCCGGTGGCCATCTACAAGATCCTCAAGCACTTCGACATCAACCGCAGCTACAGTCCGGCCACGGGAGAGCAGGACAACGTCTTGCGCGAAAACGACGCCGATCGGGCGTGGTACGATCGCCGCTACCTGCGCGTGGAATGGGCGGAGAACCTGGCTCCGGGCGCCGGCTTCGAGTTCACGGTCGATACGATCACCACCGAACCCGTCAAGTGGGCCATCACCGATCCCGCTGAACCTGATGCTTTCACGATGGGATTCCGCAAGGCCACGGCGCCGACCGGCTGGAGCGAAACGCGCGATCCCAAGGCGCAGCGTGAGGCCGAGCACGCCGACTACTTCGACGTCGTGTCCAAGCTGCTCGCCACCCCGCAAACCTACAGCGGTTGGGACGATGCCGGGCCGTGGTCGGCGCCAGTGTGCTGGTTCTACGGCAACGAGGACTGCAAACCCGCGGAAATCACTATCCGTTCCTCGTTCCTGAAGATCGACGCCCAGGACGACTACGAACCGCTCGACTACCCCGACAACTACCTGGCGCGCGACGACAAGGGCCAGTTGATCCGCACCATCGAGTACACCGACGGCACCGTGGCGCGCGATCCCCAGGGCGACGTGGTGGCGGTGCCGATGTTCGACAAGTTCGGCTACTTTCGCGCCGAACGTTACGGCTACGACGAGAAGCACGGCGAGGTCGAGAGCGCGCGCAAGCTGATGATCGCCAGGTGGAACCTGTGGAAGCACAGCCATGGTGCCGACGGCAAGCTGCTGCCCTACGCCCAGCGCGAGACCAAGCCGGTGGTGTACTACAAGAGCATAGGTTTTCCAGCGGATTTGACCGAGGGCGCGCTGCAGGCGGTGGCGGAGTGGGACGAGGCGTTCCGGGTGACCGTAGGCGCGCTGCAGGGCAAGAAGCCCGGGGACGTCAAGCCGATGTTCGTGCTCCAGGACAACACCTACGCGGTGGACAAGGCCGGCAAGGTGCTCGATCGGGGCCAGCGGACTGGCGATTTGCGCTTCAGCTTCTTGAATTACGTGGCCAAACCGACGCGCGCGGGTCTGTTGGGCTATGGGCCCTCGGCAGTGGACCCGGTGACCGGGCAAATCATCAATGCTGCGGCCAATGTGTACGGCGCGGCGCACAAGACTCTGGCCACGCGCGCTCGGGACATCTTGCGACTGGTGCGTGGCGAGATCCAACCGGAGGAATTCGGTCTGGGCCATGTGACCGAGGGCGAGGTCAAGCAGGCGCTGCACGCGTTCGTGAAGACCGAGGAAGCGACCAAGCCTGGAGATGGCAAGGGCAAAGCTGCCGAGCTGGCGGGCACGGCGGGCTCTCAGGAACACACGGCGGCGCTGCAGTCGGCCAAGGCGTTTGCGCAACGGACCACGGACCGCAAGAAGCAGAAATCGATCCACCAGATGAAGAAGAAGGCGCTGGCCGGTCGCGAAGGCTGGGCCCAAGCGAAAATGGCGCTGCTGGACAACTCGCCGATGGCCGACGCGCTGCTGAACCGCGACGTGGCGTTGGCTTTCGGACCGCCGGCGTTGCGCGATGCCCTGGCGAGTTCGCCCCCGGGAACGCCGCTGCCGCCGATGACCGCCGCGCAGAAACTATCGCTGGCACCGAGCCACTGGGCACCTATGTCCGCGCGGATGCGGCACATGCAACGTCAGCGTCACCTCGGGCGGCACAGCATCACGATGGCGGGATTCGCCGACGACAGCGTGACGGGTCTGGCGCAGGAGCTCAAGGACAAGACCGACGCGCAGGCTTGGGCCATCCTGTACGCCGCGGTGTTCAAGTCCACGGCGGAGCACGAGATTGGCCACACCCTGGGTTTGCGCCACAATTTCGAGGGGTCCACCGACGCGCTGAACTACAACGACCAGTACTGGACCCTGCGCGGCGACAAGGGCCAACCGCTGGACAAGCCGACTCCCGCGCAGGCGGCCGCCAACATGGACGGGTTCAAGTACTCGTCGATCATGGATTACTCGCAGTCGTTCCATTCCGACTTGAAGGGCCTGGGCCACTACGACCGGGCGGCGATCGCGTTCGGCTATGGCCAACTGGTCGAGGCGTTCGAGCAGCCGCCGGTGGATCCGCTGGTGCTGGAACAGGTTCCGCTGTCGACGGCGCTGCAGGCGCTGCGGCACTACACGGCGATTCCCAAGATGCTGGGCGGCGTGGAAAAGGTGAAGGCGCGCAAGCTGGTGCCGTACGCCGAGGTAGTCAAGGAAATGACCGGCGAGGGCTCGACGGCGGATAAGGGCAAGAAGCACTTGGTGTGGGAGGTGCCGTACCGGTTCTGTTCGGACGAGTACACGCAAGGCACGCCGACCTGCAACATGTTCGACAGTGGTGCGGATACTTTGGAGATGATTCGCAACAGCCTGGACGAGTACCGGGATCACTACTTGCTGCAGGCGTTTCGCGGCGATCGGGTGGAGTTTCGCATCGAGGACTACCAGGGCCGCATCTGGAGTCGCTACTTCTTGCCGGTGGCGCTGCAATACCAGAACTGGGTGTTTTCGCAGTACGATCCGGACGATCCGGGCAATCCTGGCATGCTCTGGGACAACCTGCGCAGTGAGCCGGCGGATATCAAGAAGTACGGGTTGGAGGACCTACCGTGGGAGCAGGCGGCGCAGGGCGGTCTGACCATGACGGCGGCGGTGCGCTATGGCATCGAGGCGATGGCGGACGTCATCGCGCAGCCGGAACCGGGGCTGTACTGCTTGGAGGCTGCTTCGAAAAGCTACTACAAGTACGCGGGCAGGACCACGGACTCCGATGGCAAACCGATCGCGCAGTGCAAGACGCCGCTGACGTGCGAGCCGCCCGAAAATGCGCCGGATTGTGCCGACCTGGTGGTGCCGTTGGGGCAGGGGCGGCTGTACGAGACGGATTATGACACCACCACGGGCTATTACTTCTACGAGCGGTTGCGCCACATCGGTTCGTTCTACGACAAGCTGACGGCGATGGACGTGCTGACCGATCCGTCGACGTACTTCATCGGCGTGGACTCGTCGCAGCCCGTACACAACTATCTGCTGAGCATGACGCTGTATTTCGGCAAGGAGATGAACCGGCTGTTCGGTGCCCTGGCGGCGGGTCGGCAGGACGCGGTGGGTTTCGTGCAGGCGAAGTCGGGCGCGCTGCAGGGGCGGGCGTGGTTCGATCCAGTGGCGGCGACGACGCAAGCGGGCCAGGCGCCGGTCGAGATCCCGGGCCTGTTCATCCTGCGCAACTATGCGATCAGTTACGGGCTTTCGTGGCTGAATGCCAACTGGGACCAGTCGTTCAACGACGGCCTGAAGATCTGGGTGGAGGGCAGCGGCGAGGCGTTCGATCCACCGCCCGAAGCGACCGTGACGACGTTCGTGAATCCCGCCAACTATCGGGTGTATCATGCGGTGAAGATGCCCATTCCCGAGTGGTTCTCGCCGGGCTACACGATGCTGCAGGACGCGGTGGCGCTGGCGGCGGACCTGAAGGCGGGCAAAGAGAACGTGTATGCGTGGCAACTGGAGGAAACCGTGCAGATCATCGAGATCGCGCGCGGCATGTACGACGTGTTCGGCAAGGCGATTTTCTAGGCGTTTGACAGCCCGTCAGCGCGGCCGCCGCACCGTCACCAAGCTGGTCGGGCCACCCTGGATCGGTTCGACGCGCGCATCGGCCAGGCCACCGCGATCCAGGCGCAATGCAAACGCCTGACCTTGTTCACGACTGCCCAGTTCGACGGCCAGAAGCCCGCCTGGCAGCAGGGCATCGCGCGCCCCGGCGGCAATCCGATCGAGCAGGCGGTTGCCGTCCGGACCGCCGTCCAACGCCAGGTGCGGCTCGAAATCGCGCACGTCGGCTTCCAGCGTGGCGATGCGATCGCTCAGCACGTACGGCGGGTTGCTGGCAATGGCCGCGAACGCCTCGCCCGGTTTCAGGCAGGCCCACAAGTCGCCCAGGCGCAGTTCGACCGGCAAGCCCAGGTGCTCGGCATTGCCACGGGCCACCGCCAGCGCCTCGGCACTGACGTCGGTCGCCACGAAGTCGCGCACCACGTGAGGCGGCGGCGGCTCGGGCGGCGGCGCGTCCGGATCGTCGATTTGCGAACGTTTGCGCACGATAGGCTGCGGTTCGCGCAAGGCCTCGCACAACGCCAGCGCGATGGCACCGCTGCCCGTGCACAAGTCGAGCACCGGCCCCACCGGCGCATCCGGACCGCGCAGGAAGGCCAGCACCTCGTCGACCACGGTCTCGGTTTCCGGGCGCGGCACCAGCACCGCTGGAGTCACCCGCACTTCGATGCCGTGGAAGCCGCGCCGCCCGAGGATGTAGGCAACCGGTTCGCCCCGCCCGCGCCGTTGGATGAGCGCCTTGAACGCCGCGAGTTCCGCGGGTTGCACCGGTTGGTCGAAGCGGAGGATGAGATCCAGACGCCGCAGCTTCAGCACTTCGCCGAGCAGCAATTCGGCATCCAGGCGCGCCGTCGCCGAGCCTTTGGTCGTCAGCCAATCGCGCGTCCAGGTCAGAAGCCGTTGAATGGTCCAGGAATCGGTCATCGCAGCGCCCCCGAAGTCAACCGCTGCCACTCGGCCACCAGCCCCGCCAGCGCACGCTCGGCTTGGTCCGGGCGATGCGGCCACCCGATCGGACCCAGCCACGCGCCGATCACCGCCGCCGCGCGCGCTCCGGTGCCATGGATCGCCGCCAGATCCGCCAGTTCCAGCCCGCCGATCGCCACCACAGGAAGCACCGCCACCTCGACCGCCGCGCGCAAGCCCGCCAGCCCGGTGGTCGCGTCGGCATCGAGCTTGCCGGTGGTCGCGCGAATCGGCCCGAAACCCAAGTAGTCGACGTCCAAGGCCGCCGCCGCCCGCACTTGCGCCAAGGTGTGGGTCGAAAGCCCGAGTATTCCCTGGGTTCCCACCTGGCGCCGCGCCGCAGCGAGGTCGCCGTCGTCCTGGCCCAGGTGCATCCCCACGCCGGGCAGGACGGCTAGCGCGTCGTCGTTCACCACGATCGGCAGGTCAGCGCACACTTCGCGCAACGCAGCGACCGCTTGCCGCCGCACCGGATGACCCAGCGGCACACCCTTGGCGCGCAGTTGCAGCGCAATCGCCCCGCCAGCCACCGCAGCTCGGGCGTAATCCGCCAGTATTCCCAGGCTTTGCTCGAGCAGCACGGCCTCGTGCCAGCCGAGCCGGTCGGTGTCGAGAATCGCGTACAGGCCGGAACGAAGGGTTTGCATCGGCGGCAGCAGAACGCAATGCGCCGGCTGTGACAAGCGCGAGTGCCCGACCTGCGAAGTTTTTGCCCGCATCGAATGCCCGCCGCCCCCCGTGCGTTGCCACTACGTCCACCTCGCTGATCGTGGACCGGAGGCCGATCATGCCGCGCAAAGCCTCGCTCCTGGCCCTGGTTGCGCTGTTCACGGCCCTGCTCGCGGTACCGTCGGCCCACGCCGCTCGGTTGGGCGATGCGCGCAAGTCGGCCCATGGCACCAGCACGTCGCGATCCTCCAGCAGTTCCAGGAGCTCTGGCCACCACGGCGGCTACTACGGCGGGCCGCACGGCTATTACCCGGGCTACGGCTACAACGCATGGTGGGGCCTGCGGGTCTTCGGCGCGCCCTGGTGGGGACCCTACGCCGCGACCGGGGACAGTTACGACCGCCCCTACGCCTTCCCGGGCGCGCCTTATGCTGACGGCGTCGATGGTTACGTGCGCATCGCCGGTGTCACCCCGAGCCTTGCCGATCCCGGCGCCAGCGCGCATCCCGGCCGGCAATTCCTCGGCAACAGCACCGCCGTCCGCCTCTCGACCGAGGGCAGCTACATCGACGCCGATCTGCAGCGTTACAGCGTGGCGGTCCTGCTCTCCACCCACCACCGCTTCGAAATCGGCACGGAATGGCACATCTTCCGCGAACGCTTGCCGGCGGGCGAAATCAACCCGAGCGGGGGCAGCAGCATCGACACGCTGGTGATGGGCACGGTCGACGGCACGCTGCTGTTCGCCCAGGGCCCGCACTCGCAATTCCGCACCGGCCTGGGCGTCAGGACCCTGCTCGATTCGGTGAACGGTGACGCATACGGCATCAACTTCCTGTACGCCATGGACTTCTACCCGGCGCGACCGCTCGTCGTCTCGATGCGCGGCGACATCGGCACGGTCGGACAGGCCGCCATCGCCCGCGCGCGCGCCACCGTCGGCTTCATGATCAGCCACTTGGAAGTGTACGGCGGCTTCGACAAGACCTGGATGACCGACGCCAACCTCGGCGGCGGCCCGGTGTTGGGCGTCAGACTGTGGAATTAGGCTTTGGAACTGACGTCAAACTAGCAGCTTGCGCATCAGGATCGCATCCGTTCCATCCGGATAGTAGCTCTTGCGCACACCCTCGCGCTGGAAGCCCATCGTCGCGTACAGGGCCAACGCCGGGGCATTGTCCGCCCGCACTTCCAGCAAAGCCGACGTCGCGCCTTCGCCCTGGGCCACCTGCAGCGCGTGCTCCATCAGCTTGCGGCCCAGGCCTTCGCGCCGCCGGTCGGGCAACACCGCCACCCGGTTGATGTGGAAATCCTCGAAGATCTGCCAGCCCAGCAACGCCGCCGCGAGTTCGTGATCGAGGCACACCCACACGCGGGCATGCGGCACTTCCAGCTCGGCGCGCAAGCCGTCGTCGCTCCAGGGATCGCTGAACGCCGCGTGCTCCAGGGTCAGCAGCGCGGGCAGGTCGGCGTGCACGGCGCGGCGCGGCTGCATGGTCTAGCGGGCACTCGGGCGCGCCACTTGCCGCAGCAGCCGCACCAGATCGTCGATGCCCAGGCCGTCATCGCTGCTGGTCAGGATCGGCTCGCGCGGCAGGCCGTACTCGCGCTGCAACCGCTTGGCCACGCCGAACCGCTCGGTTTTCGGCAGCTTGTCCGCCTTGGTCGCAACCACGAACACGCCCACGCCTTGCTCGCGCAGCCATTCCGTGAAGCCGACCGCGTCCTCGTCCAGATCGCGGCGGGCATCGTGCAACAGGATCACCGCGCGCATCATGCCCTGACCGGTCAGATAGCCCGTGATCATCGGGGCAAAGCCGTCGCGGACCTGATGCGGCACCTTGGCGTGGCCGAAGCCGGGCAGGTCGACCAGACGCAACTGTTCACCGCTGGCAAACGTCACGTCGAACAGGTTGACCCGCTGCGTGCGCCCCGGCGTCCGACTGGTGCGCGCCAAAGCCTTGCGACCACACAGCGCGTTGATCAGCGAGGACTTGCCGACGTTGCTGCGTCCACAGATGGCCACTTCGGCCGGACCCTGCGGCACTTCGCCCGGCTTTGCCACCGAAGCCACGAACAGCGCTTCGGTGATGCGCGGCGGCCCGGAACGCGTCGGTTCCTTGATCTTGTCGACCACGTGCGGCTTGGCCACCTTCTTGGGCTTGGCAAACGCGACCGCGGGCGGCGGCGATTTCTGCGGGGGTCCGGACATCTATGCCTCGCTGCGTGCGGTCTTGGCCTGCTTGCCAGCGCGCGTGTTCGCGGCCTGCGTCGGCGGCGGCCCGTCCAGCCAATGCACGAACGGCAGCACCACCGGCTTGCGCGTCGTGTACTTGCGGCAGAAACGCCGAACCGCGGCGCGCAGTTGGTCTTCCAGCCCGGCTTGCGGCAGGCGCACGTCCAGGCCCGAGAGCCAGCGGTTCAACGCAATGGTCAGTTCCCCCGCCAGTTCGCCGTCGCCCTGATAGATACCATACGGTTGCACGTGGGCCTTGCCGGTGACGATGTCGTTCTTGTGCTGGAGCAACAGCGTGACCGCGACCGTGCCGTTGTAGGCCAGGCGTTGCCGCGACTTCAGCTCCAAGGCTTCAGAACTTCCCATGATCTGACCGTCGGTGAACCACGGCTGCACATCGACCAGCTCGCGCACTTCGATCTTGTCCTTGTAGACGTCCAGCACCTGGCCGTTTTCCGCCACCACCGTGCGCTCGACCCCGAGATCGCGGGCGATTTCGGCGTGGCGCTGCAAGAAGGTGTACTCGCCGTGCACCGGGAAGAAGAACTTGGGCCGCACCCACTGCAGCAGCGTCTTCTGTTCGTCGGCGTAGGCGTGACCCGAGACGTGGATGCCTCGGCAGTTGCGTTGGTACAGCACTTTGGCACCGCGCCGGGCAAAGTCGTTCAGCATTGCGTGGATGCGCCGCTCGTTGCCGGGGATCTGCCGGGCCGAGAGCATGATCGTATCCGTCGCAGTGATGCTCAACTCGGGGTGCGTGCCATTGGCGGCCCTTCCCAACGCCGCGCGCGGTTCGGCCTGCGATCCGGTGCAGATGATGCACAACTCGTTGTCGTCGTACTTGCCCATGTCCTTGGCGTCGATGATGTCGCCCGGGTCGAACGGCATGGCCGTGAAACTGTTGGCGCAATCCATGTACGTGTGCAGCGACCGGCCCATGAGCACGACGTAGCGGCCGTTGTCGCGCGCGGCGTCGATGATGCTGTGCATGCGGTAGACATTGGAGGCGAACAAGCCAACCAGCACGCGGCCTTCGCACGTGGCCATGACTTCGCTCAAGGCCACGGCGACGCCGCTCTCGCTGCCGGACCAGCCGGGCACTTCGGCGTTGGTCGAGTCGCTCATCATCAACAGCACGCCTTCGTCGCCGAAAGCCTTGAAGCCGGTCTCGTCAAAGGCGGTGCCGTCGCGCAAGCCCTCTTCGATCTTGAAGTCGCCGGTGAAGACGATGTTGCCGACCGGCGTGCGGATGGCGAGCGACACGCAGTCCGGGATGCTGTGGGTGACGCGCAGGAAGCCGAACTCGAACGGGCCGACTTTCAGCGACTTGCCGGGGCCGATGAGGCGCACCTCGACCTTGTCGGTCAGGCCGTGCTCGCGCAACTTGTGGGCGATGAGGCCGGCGGTGAAGCGCGTGGCGTACACGGGAATGTCGTCCAAGACCTTGAGCACGAACGGCAAGGCGCCGATGTGATCCTCGTGGCCGTGGGTGATGACGATGGCGCGGATCGAGTCCTTGTACTGGGCCAAGACGGACAGCGACGGCAGCACGAGGTCGACGCCGAACTGCTCCTCGTCGGGGAACATGACGCCGCAGTCGAGCAGGACGCGGTCCTCGCCGTAGCCCAAGAGCATGGCGTTCATGCCGATTCGGCCGACGCCGCCGAGCGGGAGGAGCGTGAGGTGATCCGGGGTACGGGAAGCGGGGGCGGTGCGAGACTGGGTCAATGCGGGGCTCCATGGGTTACGGACGGGGTCTGGGTCGGGGACGGGGTCGGGAACGGGAACGGGAACGGGAACGGGTACGGGTTCGGGCACGGGATCGGGCACGGGGAAGGGGACGGGGAACGGGCGAGGGGCTACAGGAACCACTTGATAGAACAGCCTTGCACCGGGGTTTCGGCAGGCGAGGGCTGGCGGCCGGCCAGTACGGTTTCGAGGGCGTGGCGCAGGTCGGGCAAGCCGGCGTGCGCGGGATCGGTGTGCGAGGCGTCCAGGCGGCCGTGGTAGGCGAGCTTGTGGTCGGCGTCGAGCACGAAGAATTCAGGCGTGACCTGCGCGCCCCACGCGCGGGCGATTTCCTGCGTGGCGTCGTGCAGGTACATGTAGGGCAAGCCCTTGTTGGCGCGGTCGACCATGCGGGAGAAGCTGTCGTCGGGGTAGCGCGTCGCGTCGTTGGCGTTGATGCCGGCGAACCGGACGCGCCCGGCGAATTCCTTGGCGAGTTCGCGCAACCGGCCTTCCCAGCCGATGACGTACGGGCAGTGGTTGCAGGTGAAGAACACCAGCGCGGGGCCGTGCAGGTCGGCCAGGCCGACGGTGCTGCCGTCGGTGGCGGGCAGGGCGAAGCCCGGGGCGTGCTGGCCGATCTTGAGGGCGTTGGTGAAGTCGCTGGTGATCATGGCGTCCTGGCGGCGTTGCGCGGCGCGAGTGCCGGCGACGGGGCGGGAGGGTACACCTTTGGGGCGGGATTTTCGAGGGTAGAGTTCGGCACGTGACGATGGTCGCGGATCTCGGGGCGACGATGACCTGTAGGGGCGGGCTTCCAGCCCGCCCTCCGGCCTCCGGCCGGGTTGGCGATCATGCTGGTGGTTTGGCGGCGAGCCGTTGGTGTTGGGGGAGGGCGGGCTGGAAGCCCGCCCCTACATACGCGCCAAGCCCACTCGAATGGATTGCCGCCGAGGACTACGGCACAGGCTCGGACTCCGCTTGCGCAATCTGGCCCGTTGGTGCAGTGGATCAGGCTCGGCAGTGATCCCTGCGTCAGGTCGGTGGTGGTGATGCGCAAGGCCTTGCTGATCTTCGTGGTGATGGCGCTGGCCGGGTGCGGGAATCTTTTCCCGACACGCAGGGGTACGGTTGCGGTCGGCACGGATGGGCACGCTTCGGGCGCCTTGGTTTCGGACGCGCCCGGCGAACTGGGCAGCGGGCCGGATGCGGCCACGGAAGGAAGTGGAACCGCCGCGGATGGCCTGCCATGGGACATCGCCTTGCCGCCTGCATGCGCGCCAGGCTGCGACGACGGCAACCCTTGTACGGACGATGCCTGCGACTTAGCAAACGGTTGCACGCATACGAACAACACGGCTCCCTGCAACGCCGGTGGCTTCTGCACGGCCGATGCGTGCAAGGGCGGCGCGTGCGTCGCCGGGCCGGCCAGGTTGTTCAGTGCGAGCTATGGCGGGTCGGACCGGCAGGCCGCGAACGCAGTGTCCGTGCTTGCGGACGGCGGCCTGGCATTCGCGGGAAACACGGCGTCGTGCGGGAGCGTGGGCGTACGCTTCTGGCTGGGGCGTACCGACGCCGGCGGCAAGTTGCAGTGGAGCCAGACCTACGGTGGCGGGAGTTGCTGCGAAGAAGTGACCGCCATTGCCGTGCTGGCAGACGGTGGCCTGGCGCTCGCAGGCGACACGCACACGGCCGACCTGCCGGGCGGTCAGAAGAACGCTGGCTGGACGGACTTCTGGCTGGTGCGTACCGACGCCGGCGGCAAGCTTTTGTGGAGCCAGAACTACGGCGGCTCGGGCTACGAGTTCGCTCACGCGATCGCCGCGCTGGCGGATGGTGGCTTCGCGCTGGCGGGCAGCACGAGTTCGGCCGAATTTCTCGGGGGCCAGAAGGGCGTAACCGAGGCCTGGTTGGTGCGCACTAACGCTGACGGCAACGAGCTTTGGAGCCATACCTTCGGGGGCACGGGATGGGACAGCGCGAACGCCATGGCGACTCTGGCCGACGGTGGCATGGCGCTGGCAGGCCGTACGAAGTCGACCGATTTGCCTGGCGGTTCGAAACAATTAGATGACACCGACTTTTGGCTGGTGCGCACCAACGCCGGCGGCACGCTGCTGTGGAGCCAGGCGTACGGCGGTTCGGACGTTGAGGAAGCGACTGCCATGACGGTGCTGGCGGACGGCGGTTTTGCACTAGCGGGCTCCACGAACTCCACCGACCTGCCGGGCGGTCAGAAGAGCGCAGGCTGGAGGGACTTATGGCTGGTGCGCACCGACGCCGGCGGCAAGCTGCTGTGGAGTCAGACTTATGGTGGCTCAGGCTGGGATTTCGCGTGGTCCATGACGGCGTTGCCCGACGGTGGCCTGGCAGTGGCGGGCAGCACGAGCTCGACCGACCTCCCGGGCGGCCAAAAGAGCGCGGGTTACGACGACGCCTGGCTCGTGCGCACCGACGCTGCCGGCAAGTTGCTGTGGAACCGGACCTACGGCAGCTCACAAGACGACTACGCGTCTGCCGTGATTACCCTGCCGGACGGCGGCCTGGCGCTGGCGGGCCGCATGCACTCCACCTACCTGCCCTGTGGCGGCAAGTCTAGCTACGCGGGCGCCAACGCCTGGCTGCTGCGCACCGACCCCTGGGGCCACATCTCCTGCGCCGAGGCCGGCCCCTGCGCCAGCAAGACCCTCGCCGACTGCGACGACGCCAAGCCCTGCACCGCCGACCTTTGCGACGGCAAGACCGGCTGCACGCACACCAACCTCGCGGACGGCAGCAACTGCGGCGGCGGCAAGACCTGCGCGGCCGGCGTCTGCCTTTGATGCCAGCCCCAGCCTCAGACAAGGCCGGCACGCGGGCAGGGCCAGTTCACGAGCGCCCGGCCATCGTAGACAAAGCCCTTGTCCTCGGCTACGTTGCACCATCCCCCGCCGCAAACCCGCGTCCCTGCGCGGGTGCCATCGATGTGCGCGGAGGTGCCCGCCATGCTGCGTTTCGGTCCTGCCTGGGTGCTGCTCGCCGCCGGGCTGGCGCTGCCGGCGCTGGCGTCGGGCCTCGAGTCGCCCAAACCACTCGCGAACTTCGTGGCGCAGTCGAGCTCCGCGTACCTGACCGCCGATACCCAGGGCGCAGTCGGGCCGCAGCACGTGGTCGTGGTCACCAACGCGCAGGTGCGGGTGCTGTCGCGCGGTGGCGATCTGTTGCGCGCGACGGCGACGCCTGGATTCTGGGCGCCCTTGCAGAAGGGGAGCGTGCAGAACCCGAGCCTGCAATACGACGCCCTGGCGGATCGGTGGATCCTGACCGCGCTGGACCTGGACATCCTGCATGCCTCACAGTTGCTGGTAGCGGTGACGGAAACTGGCGATCCGACTGGCAAATGGCAGCTGCGCGCAGTGCCCATGGCCGTGTCCGAACGAGTCGTGCACCACCGCGGCGCCTGGATGCAGGGCGGCCTGCTGGTGTGCGCGGACGTCGAGCAGGGTCACAGCGGACGCGCGTTCTGGTTCGATGCCAAGGCGTTGTACGGCAGCGCGGCCCTGGCGCCGCTCCAAGCGACCGGCGACTTCTGGGGCGCCGCGCCAGTCGCCGTACCTGACCAGGATCAGCCCGAACGTTTTGCGCTGCAGATCCAACTGACTGAACCACATCTGTTCCATCTGCCCGCGCGCCTGTGGCGGTTCGACACGGGGCCGAACGGCCTCGTCGGGCAGGAAACCAACCTGGAACTTGATCTACCGAACCCGGACGGTTGGCCGTGGGCCAGGCAAAAGGCGGGGCCGACGTTCTTCATCGATTCCTTGGGTTTCCACCGGCCGATGCTGCGCGGCGGGCGGATCTGGGCGGCGCATGCGTCGGTGGAAATCGCCCATGAACCGCCGACCCTGAGTTGGTACGAACTTTCGCTGGGCGGCGACGTCGTGCAATCGGGTCACGTCGAACTGGCCGAGGATCTGGTCGGACGTGCCTACCCGAGCGTTGCCGCCACCGCCGCCGGTGATCTCCTGATCGGCTACACACGCTTCGATCCGAATGGTTGGCCAGCGGCGGCCTATACGTTTCGGGCGGCGACCGACCCGCCGGGCGAGTTGCGCGCCGAACGCGTGGCCCAGGCAGGCGAGGCCAAGTACGACGCCGACGAGATGGGCGGCCAGCACAGTTGGAGCGAGTACTCCGCGGCGGCGATCGATCCGCTGCATGACGATCAGCTTTGGACTTTCCAGCAGTTCGCGGCCAAACCGCTGAACTCGGGTTCACGTTGGGGCGTGGCGGCGCTGGCGGTGCGCGCGCCGTGCGGCCAGGTCGATTGCCAACGCTGCCAGCACTGCAAAGCCGGCGTTTGCGTGGCGGAACTCGACGGCGTCGCTTGCCAGGACGACAGCCCGTGTACACTCGGCGACCATTGCGAATCGGCCAGTTGCCACGGCACCGCGAAGGTGTGCAGCGCTGAAGGTCCGTGCGCGAAACCCGCGGGCTGCGACGAGACTTCGGGAGCGTGCTTGACCAGTGCCGCGCACGACGGCAACGCCTGCGACGACGGCAACGTCTGCACGGACGGCGACTCCTGCGCGGGCGGCGGTTGCGTTGGCATCCTGCGCGCTTGCCAGGCGTCCGATGCTTGCCATCTGGCCTGGTGCGACGCCAAGACCGGCGCCTGTCGCGCCAGCCCGGTCGCAAGCGAGGCGTGCGGTTTGAACTTGCAGAACCCGCGCGACGACATCACGTGCGGCGCCGGACGGCGGGGCGGGTTCGGCGGCGCCTGGATGCTCCTGGCCTTGGCCGCAGGGTGGCTGGCAGCGCGGAGGCGGGTATGAAGTGCAAACTTCTGCTGCTGCTGGGGTGGCTGGCCGCCTGCACTCCGGACCAGCCGGTACAACGGCCTTGGCAGGCGGCCTCCACGCTGGAATTCATCCTGAAGCGAAACTTCCTGATGTGTCGCGCGAACGTCGAATGCGCTGACAGCGTGCCGTCGTACGCGAGCGTGCTCCATTGCACCCTCGATCCGATGGGCACGGCCAGCTACCTGTTCTACTTCGAGTCCAGATCCGAACTGAGCTACGATCGCGAGGCGGGCGAAGCGTGTCTCGGCGTCTTGGCGCGCGCGACGTCGCCCTGCCACTATCCGGCCTACTTCAGCAGGTTTCGGGCGATGGGACAGCCGTGTTCGCGCGTCTTCGCCGGCCAGGTGCCCACAGGTGAAGTGGCGTGGGACGAGATGACGTGCGTGTCCGGTTCGACGACCACGCCGGTCGGCGGCTGTCCTGGCACGTGCATCGAGCCCAGAGCGATCGGCGGTCCCTGTACGCGTGCGGAGTGTGGCGAGGGCGCCAGTTGCGAGGATGGCGTCTGCGTGGATCAACAGCCAGGCGGCGAGGGCCAAGGCTGCATCTGGCGCAGGTGCGCTCCTGGACTGGTCTGCACGAGCGACGAGACGCATTCATCGTCATGCCGCAGCCCCGTCCAGATCGGCCACGTCTGCGACTGGACTCATCCGTGCGCCACGGGCCTGGACTGCGTCAACGACAGCGGCGTCGGTACCACGTGTCGGGTGCAACGGCGGTTGGGCCAGGTCTGCAGCCAGACCCGCACCTGCATCGCCGGGCTGACGTGCGCCAGCAACCAACGCTGCCGAGGCATCCACTCCTGGGGCTCGGCTTGCCACAACGACCTGGACTGCGACGCGCAGGATCTCCGCTGCATCGGCGCCCATGGCTTGACCCAGGGTTCGTGCCGCTTCAAGCCCCAGGTCGGCGACGCGTGCAAACCGGACGCCAGCGACACGAGTCCCGACCGGTGCGTGCCCGGGCTGTTCTGCGATCCGGCGACGCAGCGCTGCCAGGCCTGGACCGGTGTCGGTCAAGTGTGCAGCCACTGGGGCGAGTGCCCGCCGCCCTTGGAATGCCATGGCGGCAGGTGTCGAGGCCTCGGAGCAACCGGCGAACCGTGTGAAGGCTATTGGGATTGCCAATCTGGGCGCGCCTGTACATCGGGCACGTGCCAACCCTTGCGCGGCGCGGGCCAGAGTTGCGAACCACACGGTTGCGTCGCGGGTCTGCACTGCGTCGAGGCCGTCTGCATCCCCGCGGGACAGTTCGGCGCTCCGTGCGATGGCGGCGAGGATTGTGCGACGGGCCTGGACTGCAACGGCGGCCTTTGTGCTGGGAGCGTTTGCGCGCCTTGATGGTGAGTTTGGCAGGGCGACTGGCTGCTTGGAGTGCGCATGTAACGGCGCATCGACCCAGCGACCAAAGCGGCGTACTCTGACCCTCTGTCCACCGCCG
>CAYHHL010000133.1:0-16377 GCA_964356325.1 uncultured Enterobacteriaceae bacterium
AGTCCGCGTAGGCGGACTTCGCAGATCAAGGCGCGGCTTCAGCCGCCGGCAATTTACCTGCCGTCGCTTGCCCTGCGCATGTAGAGACTTGCCCTGCCCGCGACCGAGGTTGCCTCGCTCGCCTTGACTCGGGACTCGCGCGATTCGTAGCGTGACTTCAAAGCCATCGAACGGTTTGCACGCGCGAGGTCGAACATGGCCAGTTCACGGTCCAGGCAGCCGAAAGCCACCTCGTACAATGACGAGAACAGGAGCCGTGCCCAGCAGGAAGCGCCCGAACGCACGGGCGTCAACGTGGGCGCGCCCGAACGGCTGCTTTCTGCCTTGCTGGGTGGCGCGCTGGTGGCCTGGAGTCTGGGCAAGCGCCGTGCACCCGCGCTGCTGCTGCCGGTGGGCGGCGGTCTGCTGGCTCGGGCGTTGACCGGGCATTCGTTGATCTATCGCTGGCTGGGCGTCGACACCGCGCGCGAGCCCTACTCCAGCAGCCTCGGCAGCGTCCACAACGGGCGGGGCATTCGCGTCGACAGCGCGGTGACGGTGGAGAGGCCGATCGCGGAACTGTACGCCTTCTGGCGCAACTTCGAGAACTTGCCCAAGATCATGGACCACCTGGAGTCCGTGATCGACGTGGGCGAAGGCCGCTCGCATTGGATCGCGCGGGGCCCGGGCGGCGTACACCTCGAGTGGGACGCGGAACTGCTGAACGAGGAGACGCTGGTGCGCATCGCGTGGAGATCGCTGCCAAACGCTCACGTGAACCACGCCGGTTCGGTGCACTTTCGCCCGGCTCTGCAAGGCAAGGGCACCGAAGTGCGTGTGATCCTGAGCTATGAGCCGCCAGGCGGCAAGCTGGGCGCGGGTGTGGCCAAGCTGTTGGGCAGTGCGCCGACCAAGCAATTACAGAAGGATCTCATGCAGATGAAGGAGATGCTGGAATCGGGGCAGGACGGCTGGCGCAGTCGGGAGTCGCATTAGTACCAAGAACGTGAAGTTCGCTCCGGGTTCGTCGTCAAGCTCCGGGTTCGTCGTCAAGTCCAAGGGCGACCCGGGGTTGAAACCCCGGGCTCGCGGTCTAGAAGCCCGCCTCCGCGGGCTGGGTTGCTAGTCCGCGCAGGCGGACTTCTCGAATTTTAGCCCGGGGTTTCAACCCCGGGTCATAACCCACGCAACCCGGAGGGTACTTGGGAATTGTCGTACCAGCCGTGGCCGGAGCCGGGGCCGGAGCCGGAGCCGGAACCGCAGCCGGAGCCGAAGCCGAAGCCGGAAGCGAACTGCTGACCGCAGATCTGCGCGCCCAGGAGTTGTTCGATGCCGTGGCGGCTGAGCTGCAGGCGTCGCCCACGCCAGGGCCGACCTCGACCTGTAGAGTGCAGTTGGGCGCTGACCTCACTTTGCTGCAGGCTGCTGATCTCGTGGACTATCTCAAGGAGCTGGGCATCGGCGCGGTCTATGCCTCGCCCTTCCTGAAAGCCCGCCAAGGCAGTACGCACGGCTACGACGTGGTCGATCACGGCGCGATCCATCCGGCCACCGGAACGCTGGAGGATTTCGAGCTGCTTGCCAAGCGGTTGCACGAAGCCGGCCTGGGCCTCGTGCTCGATTTCGTGCCCAACCACATGGGCATAGGCGCCGACAACGCCTGGTGGCAGGACGTGCTCGAGAACGGGCCGGGCTCGTTGCACGCGCCTTGGTTCGACATCGACTGGACGCCGCTGAAGCCAGAACTGCAGGACAAGGTGCTGTTGCCCGTGCTGGGTGATCACTACGGTCGCGTCCTGGAGGACGGCCAGATCCAACTGCAGTTCCACAACGGTCAATTCGCCGTGCGCTACTTCGACCACGAATTTCCGGTCAATCCACAAGCCTGGCCGCGAATCCTGCTGACGGTGCTGCCTGGCCTGCAAGCGGCGCGAGGCGAGAACGACGAAACGGTGCTGGAATGGCAGAGCATAGTCACCGGCCTGGAGCACCTGCCGCCGCGCACGGAGACCCGCCAGGTCGAGCTGGTCGAACGTCGGCGCGAAAAAGAGATACTGCGCAAGCGGTTGTTGACTTTGGTGACCGAACATCCGGACTTCGCGTCGGCCTTGGAGCAGACGGTGGCGCGCATCAACGGAGAAAAGGGCCAGCCGCGCAGTTTCGACGAGCTCGACGCGTTGCTCGACAGTCAGGCCTGGCGGCTGTGCTCCTGGCGCGTGGCGGCCGAGGAGATCAACTACCGACGCTTCTTTGACACCAACGATCTCGCGGCGATACGCATGGAAGTGACCGAAGTGTTCCACCAGGCGCACCGGCTCGTGCTCTCCTGGGTGCAGCGTGGGCTGGTGACCGGCCTGCGCATCGACCACCCGGACGGTTTGTGGGATCCCCAGCGTTACTTCGAGCAGTTGCAGCGCGAGGTGTTCCTGCTGCGCTGCCAGACCCGGCACGCCGGCCCGCGCGACTTGCACGATCCGGAAGTGCTGGCGGCGTTCGAGCCGTTGCGGCCCCGCCTGGCGCAGTTGCACGCCAAAATTGCTGAGGATCCGAGCACGCCGGTGGCTCGGCCGCTGTGGCTGGTGGCCGAGAAGATCCTGACGCGCGGCGAAGTCATGCCCGAACAGTGGCCGATCCATGGCACGGTGGGCTACGAATTCGCCGCGGGGCTGCTGCAATTGCTGACCGATCCCGCGGGTGGCGAATCGCTGACGGCGACGTACGAGCGTTTCGTCGGCGGGCGCGTGGACTTCGAGGAACTGGTGTACCGGGGCAAGAAGCTGATTCTGCGCACTTCCATGGCCAGCGAGCTGAACGTGCTGGTGCACCGCTTGGCGCGGCTCTCGGCGCGCGATCGGCACAGCCGCGATTTCACGCTGGGTTCGCTGACCGAGGCGATGCGCGAGATCATCGCCTCGTGGCCGGTGTACCGCACCTATGTCAACGAGCGGACCGTCGCGCTGGCCGAGCACGATCGAACGGCGGTGACCCAGGCGCTGCGCCAGGCGATCGCTCGCAACGCTGGCACGGAGCCTTCGATCTGGCAGTTCCTGCACGAGATCCTGACGCTGGAACGGCAGGGCGTCCTCGCGCAGGAGCGCACGACCGAGGACCCGCCGACATGGCGCGAGTGGGTGATGCACCTGCAGCAGCTGACGAGCCCGGTCATGGCCAAAGGCGTCGAAGATACCGCGTTCTACGTCTACAACCGGCTGGTGGCGCACAATGAGGTGGGCGGCGAGCCCGAGTTGCTCGATCTGACTCAGCGCGGCGGACTGCCGGCGTTCCACCGCGGCCTCGCGCAAAGGCAAAGGCTGTGGCCCCAGGCGATGTTGACGACCTCGACGCACGACACCAAACGCAGCGAGGACGTGCGCGCCCGCCTGCTGGTCCTGTCCGAACTGCCCGACCAGTGGGGGCAAACCCTGACAACCGTGGCGAATCTGGCGGCGGACGGCAAGACGCAAGTGGATGGGCGCCAGGCTCCGGATCTCAATGAGGAAGTATTGCTGTACCAGACGGTCATCGGGGTGTGGCCGATCGGCCTGGGCACGGGGCCGAGCGAGGCGCTGCAGGCGTTCACCGAGCGCATCGTGGCGTACATGCACAAAGCTTGTCGGGAGGCCAAGATCAACACCTCGTGGACCGATCCGCGCACCGAGTGGCCGCAAGCCGTCGAAAAGTTCGTGCGTGCGCTGCTGGCCCCCGATTCACCCGCGCTGCAAGCTCTGATGCCGCTGACGGAAACGGTGACGTGGCACGGGTTTTGGAACAGCCTGACCCAAGTGGTGCTCAAGTACATGGCGCCCGGCGTGCCCGACCTGTACCAGGGCCAGGAACTGTGGAATTTCACGCTGGTGGACCCGGACAACCGGCGGCCGGTCGACTGGGGGTTGCGCAAGACCGTGCTTGCGAGCTTGGCCGCGCGCGAACTGCCGGGACTGGCGGCGGAATTGGCGGCGCACGTCGAGGATGGCCGACTCAAGCTATTCGCCATCCGCCAGTGTCTGCAACTGCGCAGGACAGTGGCGCAATGCTTCGGCGTGGACAGCGTGTTCACTCCTTTGCAGGCCGAGGGGATGCACGCACAGCACGTGGTGGCGTTCTCGCGTCGCTCGGGCCGGCTCGAAATCGTGGTCGCGGTGCCGCGCTGGACCTGCAAGCGGACCGGCGGGCGAAAGGTGCTGCCCGTGGGCCAGCTTTGGGCGGAAACCGTGCTGCCGGTGGCGGAAGGCGCCTGGCGCGACGTATTGACCGGCAACACGGTGCAGGCTCGCGAAATCGAAAAGCATTGGGCGATTCCGCTGGCCGAGCTGTGGAGCGACCTGCCGGCGGTGGTCCTGGTGCGCGAGTGACCCGAACCTATCGGCTAGCCCGGTTAGCCCGGTCAGCTTGGAGGCAATATGAGCGGTCCGATCGAACTGAAGGGGCCGGATTTCGCCGAGGGTGTGCTGCGCAGCGACGTGCCCGAGGGCGTGACGGTGCCGGGCCACGCGCTGGGCGAGCCGGTGCTTTTGTCGCGGCGGCAAGGGACGTTCCATGCCATCGGCGCGGTGTGTACGCACTACAGCACGGCGTTGGCCGACGGGTTGGTGACGGGCGACGTCGTGCATTGTCCGTTGCACCACGCGCGCTTCGACGTGCGCACCGGCCAGGCGTTGGCGGCTCCGGCCTTGTCGCCGCTGCCGTGTTTCACCGTGGAACTGCGCGAAGACAAGGTGTTCGTCACGGCCAAGGTCGAGCCGCCGCCGCTGCGCAGGCCGGATTCGCTGTCGATCGGTCGGCAACACCCGGAGCGGATCGTCGTCGTCGGCGCGGGCGCGGCGGGCCATGCGGCGGTCTTGCAGTTGCGACGCGACGGTTACGCGGGTTCCCTCACGCTGGTCGGTGCGGAGGGCACGTTGCCGATCGATCGGCCCAATCTTTCCAAGGACTACCTGGCTGGCACCGCGCCCGAAGAGTGGATGCCGCTGTGCAGCGACGATCTCTACACCGATGCCGGCATCACTTTGTGGCGCGACACGCCGGCCGAGCGCATCGATCCGGGCCAGCGCACGGTGGTCCTGAGCGACGGTCAGGTGTTGCCGTTCGACGCGCTGCTGCTGGCAACCGGGGCCGAACCGGTGCGTCTGCACGTGTCAGGCGGCAACCTGCCCCACGTGTTCACCCTGCGCACCCTGGCCGACAGTCGGGCCATCCTCTCGACTTCACACGGTAAGGCCAATGCAGTAGTCGTCGGCGGCGGCTTCATCGGCCTCGAAGTGGCGGCATCGCTGCGAGCGCGCGGGCTGGCGGTGGACCTGGTGATGCGCGAGCCGGTGCCGCTGGCCAAACAGTTGGGGCCACAGTTGGGTGCGTTCGTGCGGCAGTTGCACGAGGACAAGGGTGTGCACTTCCATCTGGCTCCGGTGGCCTCGATCGATGCCGACGAGGTGGTGCTGGCCGACGGTACCCACCTCGCGGCCCAGGTCGTGGTCGTCGGTCTGGGCGTGCGGCCGCGGTTGCAACTCGCGCTAGACGCAGGTCTTCACGTCGGGCTGGCAGGCCAGGACGGCGTGCTGGTCGACTCTCGTTTGCAGACGAGCATCCCGGGCATCTACGCAGCGGGCGACATTGCGCGGTTGCCCTGGCACGGCGAGGCGATCCGCGTGGAGCACTGGGTCCACGCCCAACGCACCGGTCAGCACGCGGCGCGGGCGATGCTGGGCGACCCAAGGCCGTTCGCGGAGGTGCCGTTCTTCTGGAGTGCGCACTATGACGTGACCATCAGCCTGGTGGGCGTGCCACGCGACTGGGACGACGTGGTAGTGACCGGAAGTCTGGAGGATCGGGCGGCGACCGTGACCTTCCTGCGCGCGGGGAAGACGATCGCGGTGGCGACCGTGGGTCGGGATCTGGCTTTGTTGGAGGCGGAGTTGGGGTTGGGGTGAGGCCTGGGGTGGCTGACTTCGCGAGCGCAGCGCGCAAGCCAACGTCGGCCTGTCAGCGCTCAGCATCCGGCATTTCCAGGGTCGCCGCGGATAGCGTATCGGCCAGGATTGCGGCTTGGTCGAGCACCGCCTGCGCAGCTTGCACCGCGGCAGCGTTGCCCAAATGGCCCGCGATAGCCAACGCCTCCTCGCCGGCCTGCCTCGCTCCGTGCGCATCGCCCTGGGTGAGCAGGACGAGGCCAATCAGGCGCAGTGCTTCCGGAAGCATGTCCAGCGCGCCCAGGCGGCGGATAGTTTTTTCCGCATCCCGCAGGGTTGCCAACGCCTCCTTGTGCCGCGACTGATCCAGCAGCACGTTGCCCAGGTTCGTCTGCGCGATCGCCAGGCCCTGAACGTAGTCGAATGCCGTGCATCGCGCCGCAGTGTCTGCGTACAGCGTCGCGGCGCGGTCGAGATCGCCACAGCGGTACGCCAGGTTGCCCATCGACAGATCGGTCATGAGCACGGCGCCTTCGTCATTGGCGTGGGCGAAGCAGCGGCGGGCAGCGTCATACTCTGTGGCAGCCTCATCGAACTCGCGACGTCGTGAAGCGGCGTGGCCGATCCATGTGTGCATTCGACCCAGGGCGCTGACCAGCTCGGCGTCCTTGGAATCAGCGAGTCTTCCCCAAGCCACTAGACCTGCGCGCGAAACGGCTTCAGCCGCCTCCATATTGCCTCGGCGCACGTGGATGCGGGCAATCTGCGAGCTGGCCTGCGCAGCCTGTGCCACGCCCTCGGACCGTTCGCCGGCAAGCGCCGACGCCTCGGCCAGATGCAGGAGGGCATCGTCATAACGGCCGGCATCGCCCAGGACGATGCCATGCAGAATCAGCGCCTGCACGCGCAGTGACCACAATCCAGGCCCCAAGGCACGTGTCCGTTCGTCGGCCTCCGTCGCCGCCGCGACCGCCGCGTCCGGTTCGCCTAGCCGTTGCCCGACCTCAGCGCGGCCGAGCAGCGCCTGCACGAGGACCAGGGTGTCAGCGATAGTGCCAGTCTTTTCCATGATGTCGCGTGCCACATCGGCCGCTGCACCGAAGGTTTCGAATGCGTCGCGGTTGGCCAGCGCGCGCAAGGCTTCACCGGCCGCCTGCAGCAAGTACCCGACGGCCCGCGCCTCGTCGCCAGCCACCAACAGGTAATGGGCCAGCATCGCGCCGTATCCCGGCGGTTTCACATCGCGCCAAGCAATCAGCCAGCGTGCTGCCGATCGACGCTGCTCAGCGGCCAGCGTCGGCGCCAGCGAGGCAGCCAGGACCTCGCCCAGCCGCGCCTGACGGAATTCGAACTCACGCTGGCCACGAAAGCGCGGCACGCGGGTCTCGACCAGGAATCCTGCCTGCTTGACCGCGTCGATTTCAGCTTCGGCCGGCTCGTGCCGCAGCATGGCTGCGATCATGCCCTTCGGTGCTTGGCGGCCAGCAACTGCCACGGCCTCCAACAGGGCGCGCTCTGACGGGGCCAGGCGACTGATTCGACCCACGACCAGATCGGACAGAGACTTGCCCGACACCGCATGGGCCAACACGAGGTCGTGTGCGTCCCAACCGATTGGCGCGCGTGTGAATACGCCATCAGATGTCAGCGCGTCGACGGTTTCCTCGATGCGGCCAGGCAAGCCGTCGGCAAAGGTATTGACCGTCCTCGCGAGATCTTCGCTGACCCTTGCGCCTGGCCGGAGCGCGCCTATCAACGCAGCAACGTCGCCGAGTTCCAGCGGGGCTACGTCCAGGGGAATCGTACGCGCGGCCGGCAGGCCTATCGAGCCGAGCACCGCGGGCGCCCGCTCCGGTCGAAGGACCAGCAGCAATACCAGTGGCAGATCCTCAGCATTGCGCACCAGATGTTCCAGCAATTCAAGGGTGGGACGCCGAGCCCATTGCAGGTTTTCAATCACGACGACCAGCGGGCGCTGCGCGCACAGTCCGCGCACGTAGGCGAGATACGCCTCGAACGCCGCCTGCTGTTCGGCGGCGGTTGCCGGACGAGTCGATCTGCCCGTCGTATCGGGCCGGGAATCATCGGCGGGTTGATCCAGGCCAATCAGGCGCGCCAACGACTTGACCCGCCTGTTCACCTGTTCCGCGTCGCCGGAGGTGGCAATGCCGGGCAGGCGCGCCAGCCGGGCTTGGACGTCGACGCCAGGCTCATCAGCTTTGACTCGTCTGCGGATCATCTCGACGAACGGCTCGTAGCCCAGGCCGATGCCAGTGGAGCTGCAGTGGCCGACATCGAACTGCCAGCCGTCCTCGTCCTCGATACGACGCAGGAACTCTCCGCAGAGACGCGATTTTCCGGCGCCGGCCGGCCCGATGATCGGCACAATCGCAAGGGTAGTGTCCCGTACCGCCTCGCGTGCAGCGCGAGTGAGGTGCTCGCTTTCAGCCCGGCGCCCGATGAGCGCAATGCTGGCTCCTCGCCCGGTGTAGTCGGCATGAGCCCGGGCGCTGTCACGACGGCGGTCGACGCGGCGGTACTGCGCAGTGAGTGCCACGGTTTCGAACAGACCGCGTATTTCGCGAAAGGCGTTCTCAGTGACGCACACGACACCCGGCTCGGCTTCCATTGCCGCCGCCCGTGCGCGTTCGATGCCTGCGCCGGCCATCAATGCGGCGCCCCAGGCAACCCCAAGTCCACGGGTATGAACAGGACCGAAGTCGATGCCGACACGGACAAGCACAGGCTGGCCGGCGCCGAGTCTGGCCAGGGTCAGATGCAGGTTGAGAGCGGCATCCACCGCCGCCTCTAGTTCGCGTTCGCGCATGCCGCCAAGCCCGAATACGGCGACGGCGTCGCGACCGACCAGGCCAATCGGCCGGCCACCTTCCCGTTCGACGCACGCAAGGAATGTGGCGGCAAATTCGGTGTGCTGGGCCGCGTCGAGTCCCAGCGCCTCCAGCCTGGCCACCACCACGGCGACAGTCGACGCTGTGAGCATCCGGGACGACGACTTTCGCGCTTGGCGCGGCGCCTTGCGGATCGCAGAACGACGCATCGGTAGCAGCAACGACGTGCCGCAGTCCACGCAGAAGTAGCGTTCTCCCGCCTGCACCGCACCACAGGTCGCGCAAGTCGGCATGGGCACGGCGGATCCACAGTGCACGCAAAAACCACCGCTTTCGCTGACATCGTCGCCACAACCGGGGCAATGCGTCGGACCGCCGCCAAGGCCGTCAGTGTGCGCGCTGCGGTCGAGAGCGGCGGCGAACTCAAGGGTCGAGGCAGGACGTTCGTCGGGTGATTTTGCCAAGCCGCGCAGCAGTTCGCGTTCGAATGCCGCTGGCCACGGCTCATCGCCGGCAGGCGGCCCGAGCGGAGGCGGCGCGGCTTCCAGGTGAGCTTCGAGCGTGGCCTGAACCGTATCGCGAAAGTAAGGCAGCCGTCCGGTCAGCATCTGGTAAACCACGACCGCCAACGAGTACAAGTCGCTGCGACCGTCCAGCGGCTTGCCGCGAATCTGCTCGGGCGACATGTAGGCCGGCGTCCCGAGGATTCCGACATCCTGCGCCCTGCCGCCGCCCTGCTGGCTCGCCAGCCCGAAATCGACGACCTTGGCCAACTGACCACCTGACGCGAGATTGCGCAACAGGATATTGCCCGGCTTGACATCGCGGTGCACGAGGCCGAGTGCGTGCGCCTCGGCAAGACCGCTGGCCACCTGACGTGTCACAGTCAACGTATCGGCCAGGCTGAGGCGTCCAGATCGTTCCAGACGATGCTCCAGGCTCTCGCCTTCGATGTATTCCATGACCAGATACCAGCCGGCCCCATGCCGACCGAAGCCATGGATGGCCACGACGTTGGGGTGAACGACGCGTGACAAGGCCCGCGCCTCCAACTGGAATCGGGCGGCGGCCGTCGGCGATGCCGCGATCTGCGGGTGCAGCAGCTTGACCGCCACGTGCCGATCCAGGCGCGGGTCGCGGGCCACATAGACCTGGCCCATGCCGCCACCGGCTACGAAGCCTTCGACGACATAGCCGTCACCCACGACGTCATCGACTTGGAGAAGGGGCTGCATGGGTCCCGGGCGTTGTGGCATGGCGGCGAGTGTAATCCGGCGCCGTGTCCGCGCAAGCGCCTGCACCCGGGGCTGCGCGGTAGCGTGTCCGCGGCCCGTCGCGGTGGGCGCAGAGAGCCATGCGTGCAGCCGGTCGGCATCGCCAAGCGTTCCGAGGCTCGACGGGCGGCCGTCCGCCGTTTGACAGCGAACTCGCCTTGGTGCTGTAGTCAACCGGGGTCGCTCGGCTAATTTAGTAACTTTGCACACGATCGACCGGCGACTACGACAACCGGCTCTCTTGATGCTCCACGCCCCCGCCCATGCGCCATCCGGTGCGGCCTTCAGTCCGCGCGCCGATCCCGCCACGAGGAACCTCATGAAACTCATCGACTACACCGCGTGCGTGATGTCGCCTGAGCGCCTGGGCCGGTACCTGACTGTCCTGCTGGGTTCAGCGCTCCTGGTCGGCATGGCGGCTTGCGGCGACGGCAGCGCGCAGACTTCTCCCGGACAACCGGCCTCGGACACGATCGATATCCTGTTCGGCGAACTGACGGTGCCGGATGAGCTGTCGGTCGCCGACGGCGGTTTGACGCCCATGGATGCCCAGATCGCGTGTCCAGGCAGTGCCGGCTGCCCATGCGATCCAACCGGCGGCGATTCCGCCAAAGCCTGCAACAGCGGCCTGTGCGTCGCGACCGCCGATGGGCCGTTCTGTGCTCAGACCTGTGACCAGACCTGTCCTGTCGGCTACGCGTGCACCTTGCTGGCGACCGGCAGCGACGCGATGAAATACTGCCTGCCGAAATTCGTCCATCTCTGCGATCCGTGTGATGGCGACGGCAAGTGCGCCTCCCCCGGTGTACCGACGGCGTTGTGCGTCAACGCGGGACCAGCCGGCAACTTCTGCGGTGTCGGGTGCTCGTCCAGCGTCGATTGCCCGAAGGGTTACACGTGCGCTCAGTCGGCTGGCCAGGCCGGGCAGCCCGCGATGCAATGCCGACCGGAATCTGGCGATTGCGCGTGTTCGCCAGAAGCGGAGAGCGCCTACACAACCTGCACCGTGCAAAGCATCGACGCTGACGGACAACCGCGGAACTGCAAAGGCAAACGGGCATGCGTCGCAGGCAAGCTGACCCCGTGCGATGCGCCCGCAGCCGCAACTGAAGCGTGCGACGGCCTGGACAACGACTGCGACGGCGAAATCGACGAGGCAACGTGCGATGATCACAATGACTGCACCACGGATAGCGCATGTGTGCCACCCGACAAGGACGGCAAGGGCGGTGGCTGCACGCACACGCCGCTGGATCAGACGCCGTGCAGCGACGGCAACCATTGCACAACCAGCGACTTCTGCGCCAAGGGCCAGTGCGTTGCCGGCAAAGTTACGGACTGCACGTCGAGTAACCCTTGCAAGATCGGCACTTGCGATCTGAAGACCGGTGCCTGCGTGCAGGACGACAAGCAGCAAACGCCGTGCGACGACGGAAACCCTTGTTCGGTAGGCGATTCTTGCGGCGGCGGGTCCTGCCAGCCGGGCGTTCTGAACACGTGTCCTGCCGGCAATCCGTGCGTGAAAGGGACGTGCCAACTGACGGACGGCAAGTGCAAGTTCGTCGCCATGGCCGATGGTGTGGAGTGCGACGACGACAATCCGTGCACGTTGGCTACGACCTGCGCCGACTCCTCCTGCGGAGACGGCAAGAAGTTGCCATGCGACGACAAGAAGCCATGTGCGGTCGGCATCTGCAAGCCCGCATCCGGTTGCGAGTACACTGCCTTTGCCGGACCTTGCGATGACGGGGACTCGTGCACCAAGTCGGATACTTGCAGCAATGGCGTGTGCTTGCCCGGCCCGACGGTGAACTGCGACGACGCAAATCCGTGCACCATCGACGCGTGCGAGAAGTCCACCACTGGCTGCGCGCACGTGGCGTCGCCAGGGCCGTGCGACGACGGCAATTCGTGCTCCAAGAACGATGTCTGCGGCAATGGCATATGCGCTGGCGTTGCGCTGGTTTGCGATGATAGCGAACCGTGTACGGATGACGCCTGTGATGCGTCGGGCTCCGGATGCGTGTTCACCGCCAGCGCCAAGTCCTGCGACGACGGAAACGTTTGCACTCAGGGCGACAAGTGCGGCAACAAGGTATGCAACAGCGGCGCCACTAAAGTGTGCACAGACGGTAACGCCTGCACCGACGACTCTTGCGATCAGGACAGCGGCTGCAAATTCACAACCAATTTCAACCCGTGCGACGACGGCAACGTCTGCACTGTAGGTGACAAGTGTGGCGGCGGCAAGTGCCAAGGTAGCGGTGCGCCATCGACGCCCGAGTCCTGCAACGGCCTCGATGACGACTGCAACGGCAAGACCGATGACGGTATCGCGATCGCCGGCTGCACGAAGTACTACCAAGACGGAGACTCGGACGGCTATGGCGACGCAACGGGCGGATTATGTGCGTGCAAATCGCCGGGTGGCAACGTGGTCACCAAAGGCGGCGACTGCGACGACACCGACTTCTACGTCAACCCCGGCATCGCCGAGGCGTGTGACGGCCAGGACCAGGATTGCAATGGCAAGACCGACGATGATGCGTGCCCATCTGGATTCACCTGTCAACAAGCTGCCTTCTGTCAGCAGAACTCGCCGTTCATGATCGCGCCGACGGGCGGTGGTGCGAATCAGGTCTACCCCGTGGTCGATGGAGACCTTTCGCCTTCGGGTGGGGCGCGCTCGATGGTTCTGTGGAACGCCTTCAACGACGGTGTGTTTGCGCGGGGGCTGGACGCAGCCGGCTCGCCAATGGGGGCGCCATTCAAGCTCAACACGCTGGGTGTGATGGCGCCAGGCCGGGTCGGCATGATGTTCCACAGTGGCACCGTCCAGTACGCGTTCACCTATAATGACGGTACGAACAGCAACCCGGTCTGGCAGGTCATCGGCCTGGGTGTCACCGACACAGGCAGTGCGCAAATAGGCCTGCACAAGGTATATCCCCCGGATTCACTGGGTAACGGGACCGCATTTCAACCTCAGGACATGGTGATGGCGCCTCGGTTCGGCTTGCCGGCGGTCCTGGTTTGGCAAACCAGCCAGCAGGACGGCGATGGTACGGGGATTTTTGGCGCGCAGATGCAGCAGTCAGGCACCGGCCCCGCTCTGGCGCTCAACGCGACGACGGCGAGCAATCAAACCGATCCCGCGGTCGCCACCAATGCCGCAGGCAAATCATTAGCGGTATGGGCAAGCTACCATGGCCCCACGAGTTTTGATGTCGACGGCGCATTGGTCGATTCCTCTGGCATCATCAAGAAACCAGAATTCACGATCAACACGTTCAAGCCGAATGGGCAGGACATGCCAGGTGTCTCGGCTCTCGACAATGGCGATTTCGTCGTGGTCTGGCGGTCCAGTTCTCAGGGCGGTGAGGCGATATCTCTGCGAGGACAGTTGGTGTCCGGCCTGGACGGCAGCTTGAAAGGCAGTGAATTCAAGATCAACGAAACGGCGGGGTACTACGAACGCCCAAACGTCGCCAGCCTCGGCAATGTCAACGATGGCGGTTTCATCGTGGCGGCGGTGACGGGCAACGGTCCGTATTCCATTGTGGTGAGAGTCTTCCACGGCGCCACGGTCGGTCCCGATGGACCCCAGTTGGTGGCGTCGCAGGGCAGCTCGATTTCGACCGGTTTTTCGCCAGCGATAGCGTGCCATCCACCGCTTGCACCGCACCTATGGACCTGCGTCGTGGCGTGGTCGGACGCCAGCCAAAAGATCGCAGCGCGTGTCTACCTGAAATGATCGAACCCAACCAAGCATGAATGCTGCGCCCTGGGATGTCATGATTTTGGTGCAGGTTCGGCACGGTCGGCAGCGCGCGATCGTGGCGCAGCGTGAGACTTTCGGCCACCTCGGCCGGCGCACAGGGCTTGTCACGGGCGACCCTCAGGAGTAGCCTGCCAACCGGCCTGGCAAACCCTTGGTGGCGCCAGACTTTGGTCAATTCCGGCGACCAGGAGATCCCCCGCATGCGTCACGCTTCCATCCTTATGAGCTTGTTGCCGATTGTCGCAGTCGCGGCAGCCTGCACGACGTCTTCCGTGTGCGAAACCACCGCCTTCCCCGCTGCATCAGGAACGGTGCTGTACGTGTCGCAGGAATGCGGCGCCAAGGACGGCGACGGTTCCAAGGCGCGCCCGTTCCTTGAGTTGGCAGGCGCCACCGCCGCTGCCAAACCTGGCACGACCGTGCTGGTGGCGGCTGGGACCTACGCCGAATCCGTGACGCTGCCGGCCGGCGTGTCGATGAAGGGTGTGGCCAGGAACCAGGTGACGATCGGACCGCCGGCCCAGGCAGCGGGGAAGGCAGCCGTTGGTATCGAAATCGTCGAGCAGCCGGGCGAAGTCACGGTCACCGCCGTGACGATCAGCGGGGCGACCTCGCTGGGCGTCCACATCACCAAAGCCAACGTCAAGCTCAGCGACGTCGCAGTCAAGGCGACCTCGGCGACCATCACGGCCAGTGGCAGTTTCCTGCCGGACGGCCACGGCATCTGGGCCACCGAGGCGCAACGCCTTACTCTGGAATCATGCGCCATTACCGGCAACGCGGGCACCGGCGTGGGCACCAAGGGCGTCGATGCCGTTGTCGTCACGGACCCGAACTACAAGCAGGTGCCCCGGCGAGGGCCGGGCGGCAACACCTCGATCATCGACCCACATTTCGCGCCCGCCAGCGTGATAGCCGACAACAAGGGCGGTGGAATTGCCATCATCGACCCGCACTTCATGCCCGGGGGCAGCCAGGGAGGCGGGCATGCACTGATGTTGATCGCCACGAACGTCTCCGGGAACACGGGCTTTGGTGTTGCGGTGTACGGTGCCGGCGTGGCCGTCGTGTGCAGCGCGATTCACGGCACGAAGGCTGCGATCGGCAGCGACTATGCCGATGGGCTGTTGGTCGCGCCCGCGGTCGCTGCCGCCGCTGCCACTCTGCATCCGGACGTGAGCGTGGACAAGGATTCCACCGTGGCTAACAACGGCCGTGCTGGTGTGCTCGTCGCGGCAGGCTCAGAAGTAGCGCTGGCCGGCGAGTTCTCCGCCAACGGCATGGGTGGGATCTGGGCCCAAGGCAAGGAAACGACGGTGCGCGTGGCCGCTACCTCACGGCTCAGTGGCAATTCGATGCTCGGCGTCGCTGCGACCGGCGGCGCACGGCTGCTGGTGGACGGCGCCACCATCGAGGACACCAAGGCCGCGCTGTTCGCGCCGTCTGGCGGCGGCAAGCCCACCGAGGTCGGCGACGGCGTCACCGTATTCGGTAGGTCGCGCGCACAGATCACCAACGCGATCATCAGCAACAACTTCCGCGCCGGCGTGCTGGTCAACGACCTGGGCGTCAAGGCCATCGGCGGCAAGGCCGAATTCACGGGGTCGGAGGTGACGATTACCAAGTCCCATTTCGAAGGTGGCAGCTACGGAATCGCCATCAATCAGCCCGCTGACGCCGGTGCCGCCCCAACGAACTTGGAAACGGCCAATACGTTCAGCCCGGACAAGCCCCCGACGGCCAAGGTCGACACCAAGGCCAAGCTGCCCGGACAAGCCGCTGTCTGCCTGGCGGGCACTGACAGCAAGGGCATGCCCAAGTCGGTCTCGTGCGATGACGGCAACGACTGCACGATCGATACCTGCGATCCGGTCAAGGGCTGCCAGTACACCGGGGCGCCGGAAGGCGCGGCGTGCGACGACCACAACGGCTGCACCAGCGGAGACAAGTGCAGTTTTACGCAATGCGTGGGGATCGGCGAGACGTGCAACGACAACAACCCTTGCACCGATGATACCTGCGACGCGCCGAGCACTTGCCACCATGCGAATAACCACAAGCAGTGCATCGACAATAACATCTGCAATTCGTTCGACACGTGTGATAATGGCGCATGCGCTGGTAGTCCGAAGAATTGTGACGATGGCGACGACAAGACTCTCGATTCCTGCATTGCGCCCAATGGCTGCAAGCACACGCCAAAGTAGTTCTCTACGCACGGAGCGCCCGGCGCCGGCATCATGGCGCGCTCTCTTCCGCGGGAAGTTCCATCGCCTCTTTCGCCGGCTGCGGCAGCGACAGCCCCGCGTCCGTTTCGCGGTTTTGCAGTGTGGCACTGAAGATGGCGTTGAACTGGTCGAGCGTGCCCTGGCTGTGCTGGAGAACAAGGCCGTACAAGCCCTTCCCGGCGTTGACCAGCGTCCTCATCACCTTCACCCCGGGGCTAGACTCCACGAGGATGCCGGCGCGCTCATTGCCAGCGAACAGGCAGTGGTCGATCAGGGAGTTGGGTGAGGCGTTGAGCAAGATGCCGTCGGCGAAGTCTTTGATCTCGCCGGTCTTCTGACCGCTGACATCGCTCTCCGGGT
>CAYHHL010000134.1:0-3874 GCA_964356325.1 uncultured Enterobacteriaceae bacterium
CAACTGCTCGCCTTCAGCCGCAAAGAGGTGATCGAGCCCCGAGTCCTCGACATCGACGCGCTGGTCCAGGACATGTCCAAGATGCTGCAGCGCCTCATCGGCGAGGACATCCACCTCGAGACGCGCCTGGCCGCCGACCTGGGGCGGGTCAAGGCCGATCCGGGACAACTGGAGCAGGCGCTGCTCAACCTCGTCGTCAACGCGCGCGACGCGATGCCAGAAGGTGGCCGGCTCGTCATCGCCACAGAAAATGCCGAGGCAGGGCACGGCACGGGCAGGCATGTCGGCCCACTCCAGGCCGGCCCCTGCGTGTGCCTCTCGGTGACGGATACTGGTACGGGCATGGATCAGCAGACGATCGAGCACCTGTTCGAGCCGTTCTTCACCACCAAGCCGGTCGGCAAGGGCACTGGCCTTGGCTTGTCGACCGTGCGCGGCATCGTCGAGCAGTGCGGCGGCGCGGTCGAGGTCGACAGCGAACCGGGGCGCGGCACGCGTATCAGCTTGTGCTTGCCGCTGACCGATGAGGAGGCGCAGCTAGCGCCGGTCCTGCTGCCCGCGCCCGTCTCGGCTGGCGGCGAAACGATCCTTCTGGTCGAGGACGATCCGCTGGTGCGCGGCCTGTTCAGCCACTACCTCACCGAGCACGCCTACGAAGTCCTCGAGGCCGACAGCATGGCCGAGGCGCTCGAAGTGTCGAAAAGCCACTCGGGGCCGATCCACTTGCTGGTCACGGACGTAGTCCTGCCCGGACAGAGCGGCGTCGAACTGGCCACCCGCCTTGCCGCCGAGCGCAAGGAGCTACAAGTGCTGTACGTTTCGGGCGACACGGACTCGGTCAGCCACGCGGAGATCGTGCGCAATCACGCGGCCTACCTGCAAAAGCCGGTGACGCGCGCCGCCTTCCTCGACAAGGTGCGGCAACTGCTGGTTGCGCGGCTCACTGCCAGTCCTTCGGCCCATGGCACGCCGGCGAGCACGTCTGGCTAGCCGCGTTCCAAGTACCGCCGAGCTTGAACACCACGTCCTTGATGCCGTTGACGTGCTTGTCCAACGTGAGCAGAGCCGTGCCTTCGTCGTCGACCAAGCCGTCGTGGCAAATGCTGCACTTGAACGACGAATGCTTGGCGAAGTTGGCCGGGTGGCGTCCCGTCTTGGGTGGCAGGACGTGGCAAGTCCCGCACTGGGCCTGCGTGCCGTCGACCTGCGTCCACTTCGGATGGTTGGCGGCGTTGCCACCAGGGAACGCGCCGTGGCAGGCGTTGGTGCACGTCACGGCGGTCGCGTCCCAACCGGCCGTGGCGATCACGACTGCCGGGCCGGGCTTGACGTGGTCGGGTGACAGCGCGCTCGTCGGCTTGGTGTGGCAAGCCGTGCAGTCGAACGCGCCAGCGAACTTGCCGGCCGTGACGTGAGTCGTGTGCGCCCCGACGCCCTTCAGCGTGGTCTCGGACAATCCAGCGAGGTTGATTGGCGGCGCGCCGGTCTTGTTGTCGAGGCCGCCGTGGCAAAAGGTGCAGTTCGTCTGCCAGCCGGAGTGGCAGGCGTTGCACGACACCTTGGCCGTGCCGCCGTCGAGTTGGGCGCCATGGCACGCCATGCACGTCGTCAATCCCTGCTTGGCGGCGGTGCCGTGGAAGCCGGCGTCAGCCTTGACCATCCAATTGGCGGGGTGGAACTTGGTGGCGACGTCCGGCACGTCTGGCGGCACGTCCTCCTCCGCGAGATCCGCAGGCACATCAGGGGCAAGCACATCGGCAGGAGCATCTTCAGCAGCCACGTCCGGCGCGAGGTCAAGGGGCGCAACGTCCACCGGTGTCGCATCGGCATCGGCGTCCTCGCTGGCAGCCGGAACGTCGGCAGCGCTGTCGGCCAGGAGGTCCCCGTCCGAGTCGGCCGCTGGCTTGTCGCCTGGGGTCGCGCCGTCGCCGCACCCTGGCAGGATGATCCAGCACAGGCTGATGGTGCCCAACCACCGCACCACGCGGACCCACCTTGCTTCCTGAACGCCATGGTGACCTCCCTTCGGCAACCACCGTCCAAGTACGACCGCCACGCGCGGATTGTCCGCGGCGCGCTGCCCCTCGAAGTCGATGATGCATGCACAGCGTGCACATGTACGCCGGCGATGCCATGCGCGAGGCGGATTCTCGTTTCCGCAAGCTGACAAGGCGCTGCTTGCGCTACGGTCGCGTTACTGAAACAGCCGTCCGATAGCGGTGCCCTTGTCGCCGTCCTGGCCGATGCTGTTCCACAGCAGCACTGCCGAACCATCGGGCCGCACCGCCAGCGCCGGTGTCTGCTGGGCGCCAGTGAACGTCAGGTTCGCCATCCAGTCCAAACCGACCTGCTGAGGGCCATCGTAACGAGCTATTTTTACGGCGAAACCATCGTTGTCCTCGCTGGCTGTTTGCCAGGCGAAGGTCGCGATGCCGTTCTTGTCGATGGCCACGGTGGGACGTGACTGTTCGCCAAACGTGACCGGATTGATCTTCCACTCGCTGCCGACCTTGGCGCCCAAGCCGTCGAAGCGCTGCGCGTAGATGCCAAAGCCCGAGCCGTCCTGGCCGTCCGAGCGCCAGACGATGACGAAGCCGCCGGTCTTGGCATCGAACGCCACGCGAGGCTGACTCTGCTCGAGGTTGGTCGTCGTGTTCACCGCGAACGGCACCAGGATCTGCGTGCAATCCTGATAGAACAGGGCGGCGCGAATGCCAAAGCCGCCGCCATCCTCCAAGTTGCTCTGCCAGGCCAACGCGAACTTGCCCGAGCCGTCCTGGAATGCTGCCAAACTCGGCGCGATCTGCTTGTCAGCCGTCACGCTGTTGGCCAGCATTTCGTTACCCGCAGGCACGCCATCCGAACCGTAGCAGCGCAAGGCGATGTCGTAGCCGGAACCGCCCTGCTGGCCGTAGGATTCCCACGCCGCGGCGAACTTGCCGGTGCTGAAGACGGCCACGGCCGGGCGCTGCTGCTCGTTGGCCGTGGTCTGGTTGAGCGGAAACTCGCCGCCGAGCTTCTTGCCTTCCTTGTCGAAGCGTTGGCCAAAGATACCATCGATATCGCCATCCTGACCGACCGAATCCCAGACGATCACGCTGCCGCCGTCGCCCGCCGTCGCGATGCTCGGGGCAAGCTGATCGCCCTTGGTGAAGGTGTTGACGACGCCTTCGCCGGCTGCTGGGACGCCTCCGGCCGAGTACCGCCTGACCACGACCGCGGCGCCGTCGCCATCTACGCCCTGAGACGCCCAGGTCGCCAGGAACGAGCCATCGGGCGTGGCCGCCACTGCGGGATCGACCTGATCTCCGGCGGTAGTCGCGTTCACGGCAAACTCCGGGTTGGCCAGTGCCTTGGGCTTGCCCGCGCTGTCGAACCGGCGGATGAAGGCGGCGCCATCGCCATCACGGTGCCAGGACACGATCAAGTCGTTCGTCGATAACACCTTGACATCTGGTCGCTTCTGGCTGCCTGCCGCTTCGACGTTGAGCTGCTTCTCGCCGCCGACGGGCGCGCCAGTGCTGGTGAACCATTGGCCGAAGATGCCCGAACCGGAGCCATCCTTGCCGCCGGCGTCCTCCCAGGCGATGACGAAGCTGTTGTCGGCGAACACACCGATGTGGTGCCAGCCCTGGACGCCAGAGGTCGTGGTGTTGACGGCGATTTCACTGCCCAAGGGCTCGCTGCCGCCCTGCTTGAACACCTGGGCGCGCACGTCCCAATTCGTCGTATCGGTTTGCCAACTGATGACGTAGCGACCGTTGGGCATCGTCGCCACGACCGGCACGACCTGGATACCGGCCGATTGCGCGCTGGCGACGAATTGCGCGCCTTCCTTGTCACCAGTCGCGGTGTAGACTTGCGCTTGGATGTC
>CAYHHL010000134.1:3974-8327 GCA_964356325.1 uncultured Enterobacteriaceae bacterium
AATCGGCCATCGCCGAGGTCGGCCAACACCACGTTCTGCACGACATCCGCGGACTTCGCTATGGGCGCGTTGCTGATCTGGATATCGCCGCACTGGTTCTTGGCGCCGACGCACGCGCCGACCTTGCAGGCATCGACCAGCGTGCAGCTATCGGCGTCGTCGCAGGGCGTGCCGTCGAGCTTGTCCTGCGTCACGCACGCTTTCTTCGCCTCATCGCAAACGCCGGCCAGGCAAGCGGTGGCCACGCCGCTGCAGTCGGTCAACGGGCCGCCCACGCACTTGCCGGTGCCGTCGCAGCCGTCAGCGCTGGTACAAAATCCCCCGTCATCGCAGGGCGCACCCTTGAGCTTGGCCTGTGGTTTGCATTCGTGCGAATCGGCGCCGGTGGAGAGGCAGGCCGCACCGAAGCACTGGCCGTAGACGGCCGGGCAGGTGAACGCCATGCCATTTACGCACTTGCCGCCCGCACACGCTTCCCCGGTCGTGCAGCCATTGCCGTCGTCGCAACTCGCCGTGTTGGCGGTGTGAACACAGCCCGCGGATTTGTCGCAGCTATCATTGGTGCAGCCGTTCTGGTCATCGCACACCGGAGCCTGGCCGCCTACGCATGTGGAGTCCTTGCAGAGGTCGATCGCCGTGCAGGCGTTGCCATCATCGCACGGCTGGGTCGTCGACTCGGCCTGACAGGTCCCGGCGCTGCAAGACTTGGTCACGCACGGGTCCGTTGACGTACATTGCTCTGGCAGGCAAGTGGGTTGGACATCCACCGTGTCCACGCTGTCTGGGCCGGTCGCTTCGTCCGCGCCGCCGGTCTCGTCCGCGACAGCCACGTCTACGTCCGCGGGTGACACCTCCTCGTCCGTGGCATCGAGCACCGCATCGACTGGCACATCGAGCACCGCATCGACTGGCACATCGACCGCCGCATCGACTGGTCCATCGACCGCTGCATCGACTGCCGCATCGGCCGCCGCATCAACTGGTACATCGACCTCCGCATCGACTTCCGCATCGACTGCCGTGGCATCAGCCAGGGGTGCACCGTCGTCGCCGTCCTCGGCTGCGGCCACATCGGCTCGCGGCCCGGGCGCGTCGGCATCTTGCTTCGCTGTCGAACCGTCCAACTGCGCCGCCAGGGCGTCCAACCGCGCGGCCTCGGTCTGAAACACGAACGCCTTGTCCGGAGGCAACTGGGTGCAAGACGAGACTACTAGAACCGTGAAAAGCCAAGCACTTCGCATCGACGACTCCCGAAGGATGACCTGGGGCCAAGCCTCTTGCTCCAAGCTCCTAGAAGCGCACGGCAAGTGCGACTCCGGCCGTGCCTGGTCCTGGCAACACGCTCACGCGTTTGGGTGCATGCCACAACATCCAGCCGCCGATTGCCGCCGCCGAAAGGCCGACGACCCCGAGCGCGACAGCCGTGCCGATCCGGGCATTGACAGAACTCGCGCGTTCTTTCGCTGCCTCTTTGGAAATCTGCGTCACCATGCCGGCCGAATCGAGCGCCAGGTCCTTGTCCAGCGCCTGCTGATCGGGTCGCGTCGCCACGTACAAACCCAGTCCGCCCAGCCCGACCGCGGCGCCGCTGCCGAGCAATGCCCAGCCGTGCCACGACGCCGGTACAGTTGCAGGCTTGGCGATTTCGACGTGCGGAATGCCAGGTTCGGACCCAGCGTCGGGCGTGGGCCGCGCTACCTGCGGCTTGTCGGCGGGCTTGGCCTCCGAACGCGCGTCGATCTTCGGATCCATTCGGACTTCCGCCGGCTTGTGTTCCAATTCCGTGCGTCGAGCCTGCACGCGTCGGATCGCCGCGTCGATCGAGTCTTTGTCCCGCGCCGTCGCCGTCAAACGCGCCACCTCCAGGAATTGAGCGGCCCGCTTCAGCGCCGCCGCATCGCCCAGCTTCTCGAAAGCCAGCGCCGCCTCGTAGCTCAAGTGGGCTTCGGGAAACCGCCGCGTGGCCACCGCAAGCGCTTCGGCGATCTGCGTCGGCGTCGCCTGGCGCAGCGCCGTCAGCTTGTTCTCGATCGAGGCCTTCAGGTCAGGGTTCGCTTCGACCATCACGTAGGATTCCAGGAGCATCAGCGCCCGCGCCCAGTGCCCGACCTCCTGCCACGCCCGGCCGGCATAGCGCAGGTTTTTGGCATCGCGAGAGTCGATCTGGTACGCGCGTTCGAACGCCGTGGCCGCCGCATAGTATTGAGAAGTCTTGAAGAAAGCGGCGCCTCGTTGCGCCAGCGCCAGGGACTCCTCGGCATTGCCAGCCCAGGCAATCGACGGCAGCCACATCGCCACGGCGCAGACCACAGCGGTCATTCGCAGGAAACTACCATCGTTGCGCATGGGCCCCTTGGGCACCAGACCGTCCGGTCACTGCACGCGGTGCCGGTCCAGGCGTGTACGCCGCCGCACCCGCGCCGTCAAGCTCGGTATTTCCGCCAGAAGAACACGTACTTCTCGCTCAGCGTGAATCCCATCGCCCCAAGCCCGCCGATCTGGTACCGCCAGTCGCGTTGGACCTCAGGGACACGCGCCGAGTTCGTTGGTAATATCGGCATTGCGGTTGGAGATGTACTTCTTGAGTTGCGAAAACGCCGCGTCGATCTCGCCCTGCGTCGCCTGCCCCTTGGGATCGTAGTACAGATCCGACTTGAGCATCGCCTTGTACTGATCGATGAGCGGCACGATCTTGCTGTTGCCCATCGGCCCGCACCGCAACGCCTTCCACAGCCCGGTCAGTTGGTACTTCAGCTCGGGCGTATTCAGGATGCGCAGGAAGAAGTCGTCCTTGCGGTTCGCGCACCAGGAGTTCGGCGGGCCCCACGGTTGGAACAGGTCGTACCAGCTGCTGAAATTGCCGAATGAAAGGTCCGGCCCGGTCGGGATGAACTCCAGCAGCTTGGTCACCTCGTGGGCATAGATCGTGAAGTTCTGCCCGGCCGCCGAAAGCCCGTCCAAGTCACTCACCACGGATTCCACGGCGTAATAGGCCATCAGCGAGTCCATGTCCGCGATGCCTGCCGCTTGAGCCGCCCAGCCCGAGTCGGTGCCGTCGTGTGCTGCCTTGGCCAAAGCCACGAGTTGTCCGCCCAGGCCCGGATCGCCTTGATACTCGTACTTGATCGCGCTGCAACTGCCGCCCGGACAGTTCAGGCCGTTGCAGCCGTTGTTCGATTCGTACTTGTCACCGTCGTTGTTGCCGAAGTTGACGCTGAACATGCGCTTGTCGGCCTGCTCGAACACTTGGTAAAGCCCATAGTTCTCACCGTTCACGTGTACGCGCGCCCAGCCGAACCGCGGCGCGTAGCCGCCCAGCTGTTGCGTGAACACCTGAGCCAATGGTTGGCGCAGGAAGGTGCGGTCCTGCCCGGACGACTTGAGGCGAAGGTTCTTGACCTGCTCCGGACCGTACTTCTTGGTGTACTCGTCGAAACCGATGCGCACGTTGGGCTTTTGCGGGTTGTCCAGCATCGAGCCATAGCCGAACTTGCGAATGCCGACGCCGGTGTAGGTGATGCCGTCGATCGTCACATCCGCCTTGTACCACGCGGGGTTCTGGTTCGACGCCGCCACGTCGGCCAGGTATTGGTTCCACGCCGAGGCCGAGAGCGTGATGTGGATGACGTGATAGCCCACCGGATCGAAGAGCTGCTGCGCGGGACCGAACTTGGCCGGCACGACGGGCGGCCAGTTCTCCTTGCCCGAGCACGCACCATCGGGAACGCCACATTTCGCGGACTTGCAAACGCCCGGCCCCTGGCAATTCGGCGGCGGCGTGCACGACGTGACGTCCATGGCGGCGGCGTCCCAGCTGCACTTGCCTGCCGTGCACTTGTCCAGCGTGCAAGGGTTGGCGTCGTCACAGGACTTATCGGTCCCGACGCACGCGCCGTTCTTGCAGGTGTCGCCGGTCGTGCACAAGTCCTTGTCGTCGCAGGCGCCCGTTACCGGCGTGTGGGTGCAGCCGGTAGCCTTGGCGCAAGCGTCCTTGGTGCAAGGGTTTACATCGTCGCACTTGACCGCCGCACCGGCCTTGCAGGCTCCACCCGAGCACGCGTCGCCGCTCGTGCACGCATCAGCGTCGTCACAGACCGCGACATTGTTCGCATGCTTGCAGCCGGCCGCCGCGTCGCAACTGTCGTCGGTGCAAGGATTGCCGTCATCGCAAGGATTGTTCGACACGGCGACGCACAGTCCCGCCGAGCAACTCGCCGCGCCGCACGCGGTGTCCGGGCAGGCCTTGCCGTTCATCGCGGCGCCATCGTGCGTACAAGCGCCGGTCTTGCCGTCACAACCATCCGTCGTGCAAGGGTTGCCATCGTCGCAGCCCTTGGCCGCCCCGGCTTTGCA
>CAYHHL010000134.1:8427-10795 GCA_964356325.1 uncultured Enterobacteriaceae bacterium
TGGCGTTGGCCTTGTGTGTGCAACCACTCGCCGATACACAGCTATCGTCCGTACACGGGTTGCCGTCGTCGCACGTCTTGGCCTTGCCCGCGCACGTGCCGCCCGCGCACGCGTCGCCGTCGCTGCAGGCGTCTCCGTCGTCACAGGCCTTTCCGAGCAATAGCTTGGCGTCGTGGCCACACCCGCCGGTCTTGGCGTCGCACTTGTCCTCGGTGCACGAGTTCGCGTCGTCGCAGACCTTGCCCAAGCCCGCCGTACACTTGCCAGCCAGGCACGCGTCGGGGGTGCAAGCGCTGCCGTCCAGGTCACAGCCTGCGCCGTCGCTCGTCGCGTATTGGCAGCCCAGCTTCGGGTCGCACGAATCGACAGTGCACGGGTTGCCGTCATCGCAGCCGATTGCCTTTCCGGACAAGCACTTGCCGCCCATGCACGCGTCGTCCGGGGTGCACGCGCTGTCGTCGGAGTTGCAGGGCGTGCCGTCAGCCTCGGCTTTCAGGGCGCACTGGCCGGTCTTGGCATCGCATACCTGCTGGCCACACGGTCCGTCCTGGCTCACGTCGCACGTCACGGCGCTTGCAGGCACCGGTTCGCAGGTCGCCAGAAGTTTGGACTTGTCGCAGAACAGCTTGCCCGCGCACAGGTCGGCGCTCGGACAGTCAGCGTCGGACTTGCAGCCGCAGTCGTTGCCAGTGGTCTGGCACTGGCCGGCGCTGCATTTCTCGATCGTGCACGGGTTGCCGTCGTCGCACGAGTCGCCCTCGTCGGTCAGACCGTCGCAGTCGTCGTCCGTGCCGTTGCAGGTATCGGTGGCCGGCTGGGGCGCGTCGCATACGCCGCCGATCGCGCCGCAGGACCAGGTGCCCAGGCACTTGCCGATCGGTGCGCCAACCGAGTCGTACCCGACGTGAAAGCACGGTGTCTTCCAAGCGTTGGCCACGGTCGCCGCTGTGCACGCGCATGCATCCCCGTCGGGCAGGCAGACGTCAGCCGCCGTTCCTTCCGCGCTCGACGCGATGTCGCAGTGGTAGCCAGGCAGGCAGGTCGCTCCGCCAGCGCAACTGTGCACGCAAAATAGCCCCTGCGACCCTGCAGGTTTGCCAATCGCGGCGCAGATCTGAGCGCCCATGCATTCGCTGCTGGCGGTGCACGGATCGCACACGGATCTCAGCAAAGGGCCGGCGTCGGCGTCCTTGGATGGCACGACGTTGGCGTCGGCGTCGTTGGCTTGCACGACCTGGGCGTCGGCGTCCTTGCCTGGCGCCGTGCTCGCGTCGGCGTCCTTGCTTGGCTCGACGCCTCCATCTGCATCTTTGCCTTGCAGAACAGCGGCGTCGGCATCCTTGTTCTGCAGGTTGCCAGCCGCCTTCATCGGCCCTGCGATTTCATCGTTGTGACAGGCACTGAACAGGACGAGCACGAAAGCGGCGACCCCGGAACGAGTTCGGGGCTGGGCCGAGCGGACGGTCCACGCCATGGGCGCTCCTCCCCCGTGCGTCAGGGACGCCGGTAAAAATGCGTTGCTGCAATGCACGCAAGCTAGCAACCCAACGTCGGTTCATGCAAACGCGTGGCGGAAGTGGCGCCGTGCGTAGGAGATCTGGACGCTTCGAGGGCGACTCGCGGTGGACGGGCCGGCTGGATCGGCGGTCACAGGTCAGTCGATCGCCACCGAGTACACATAGCTCGCCTTCGGGGCGCGCAACCAACGCTCGCGAATGGTGTCGCGCAGCCCGCTCCAGGTGCCCGGATCCTCGACGAACGTCTTGCGCAGCGCCTCCGCGTCGGCCTTGTCCCCGCGCGCTTTGATGCCGGCCACCCGTGTCATCAATTGCAGCACCGCGCCCGTGGTCTTCTCCGCCAGCACCTCGAAGCAGCCGGTGTCCTGACCGTTCGCCGCCTTCTGGTCCGCCTGCCACACGATCGCGCCGGCCTGCAACAGCGCGCCCACCTGGATGGCTGCCAACTGGCTGTAAGGCTTGGGCTTGCCGCGCGCGTCGACCATGCCGTTGGAGATGTGCCCAAACCCCCAGGCGATGTCGGCCAGATGCGCCTGATCGCGGGCCTTCTCATCGATCGTGCCGCGCTGGGCCAGCCAATCCGTGAAGTACAGGGCCGCGGTCTGGGCCTTGAGTTCCTCCAGCGTCGCCGCCAACGGTCCACCGAACCACTCGTCATCGGTCTTGCCCCCGGCCTTGTACTCGTGCGCGGGTCCGAGGTTGTGAGCGGCTTCGTGCAGCACCGTGCTCATCTGCAGCGGTTCGGGTTCCGTGGTGAATCGAGCCATCGTCGCCTTGCAGAACAGCGAGGATGCCTGACCTTCCAAGGCCTTGCGACTATCCGGATCCGTGCCTACGTTGGTCATCGCCAC
>CAYHHL010000134.1:10895-16214 GCA_964356325.1 uncultured Enterobacteriaceae bacterium
TTGCGCGAGCACGGCTCGAAGTAGGTCTCGTCCGGCGCGATGCGAAGATACCACTTCGAATTAGTGGCGTTCATCTTGGCCCACGCCTCGTCGGCCGGCTGCCAGTCGCCGGTCCGGAACGCGCGCACCGCCGCCACCAGGTAGGCCTTGAACGGCGCCTCGTCCGGGCTCTGGATGACCGCCGCGGCCGCGTCCAGTTCGTCGGCGATCGCGTCCATGTCCACCCCGAAAGCGTCGCGGTAGGGTACGGAAATCAGCTTGCCGTCAGCCGCCTTGCGCACCACGGTGAACGGCGACATCAACAGCTTCTCGTCGGGCCGCTTGCCCAGGGTCTCGCAGAACTTCGGGTCGGCCACCTGCAAGTCGCTCGGGTAGATGCCCGACAACTGCGCCGGACGTGTAGCCAACGCATTGCAATCCGGATTCTTCTCGGTTGCCGGCGCCACGCACCACGGGCCCTGGTTGCGCTGGAACAGGGCCTTGCTGGGCCGGTCGTCCGCTGGAATCTGTCCGCCCATGCTGTCCACGCCGTTCTGCTTGGCGTGCAAGCGCTCGATCTTGCGGGCCGCGGCGAGAATATGGCGCACCAGGGCCTTGTCCTGCGCGCTGGCCTGGCGGAAATCCGTGTACAGCAACGTCGGCCGGCCCTGGCGCAATTCGGCCAGCACGGCTTCCCGGCGGCGGCGTTCGGCCGGCTGGAGCGCGTCATGGGCGGGAATTTTCCCTTGCAGTGCAGTCAGTTCCGCAAGGCTGGCCTCGAACTCGGGCGTCAACTTGCCGCCCCGAATCCACCGCGTCGCCGGATCGCGACCCACGCCGGTCAGCACCGCGAGCTCGTCGGCCTGCAGCACCGTGTCGTTGTTGCGATCCTCGATCCAGAACAGGGGCAGCGCGGTCTCGGTGGCGAGTTGGTTGAACTGGGCGCGCGTCATCTTGCCCGCGACGGCCGGCGGCGCGACTTGCGTGGGCGAGGGCGCATCGGCCAGTTCGACCGCTGGCTTGGCGCTGGTCGCGGCCGGCGTCGGCGTAGTCTGCGGCGGCTTCTGGCAGCCGAACAGCGCGGCAAGGGCGGCCAGGCAGATCAACGCGCGGCGGCTAAAGAGACGGTGTCGGTTCATGGCAAGCTCCCCCAGAGATTTCGGGCTACGGGACGGCGGAGCGTAGGCGCGAGCGGAGACGGTGGCAAGCACGCCGCCGAGCCCGATCGGGGTGAAGGCCGATCTTCCGGTACGACTTCCGGAATGGCGCGCGACGTGGGCACGTCACGTGAACTCAGTGGTTTTTGCCAATGCCCCCGCGTATAGTCGCGCTGGTCTTCCTCTGGATGTGGACATGCCGCCCGTCGACCCGCCCGCCGTTGCGACCGCCGCTGACCCGACCCTGCCGTTGGGCGATCGCGCGGCGATCTGGGCTCTGCTGGACAGCCTGGACATCGCGTGGTTTCGCATCGATCACCAAGCCGGTCGGATCATCGACACGACCGCGGCCATGGCGCGGCTGTTCGGCTTCGACAGTCGAGAAGATGCCTTGGCGGCTTCGGTCCTGAAGCACTACAGCGACCCGAACGAGAGGGCCGAGGCGGCGGCGCGCGTCTATGGCCATCCGGACGTCGTGCGCACGGGGGCCATTCGCGTGCAATGCCAACGGCTGCGCAAGGATACCGGCGAGCCGATCGACCTGCTGATGTCGCTGCGGCCGCGGTTCGACGCCGACGGCGAGGTGGTGACGGTCGATGGGCTGTTCGAACGGCGCGAGGATCGCCACAGCGCGGACAAGGCCTTTGCCGCCAGCGAGAAGCGTTTTCTAGCAGTATTCGAGACTTCACCGATAGGCATGGTCTTCACGGACCTGGCCGGCCGCATCGTCCGGGTCAACGCCGCGTTCTGCAGCTTCTGCGGCCGGTCGGAAGCCGATCTGGCGCTCGTACCCCTGCTCTCGATCGTGCATGGCGACGATGTGGCCACGCTCGAGGCAAGGCTGCTCCACGGCGACGAAGCGCGGGCGGCGAGCGAATGCCAATTCCTGCGCCCTGATGGGGAAATCGCTTGGGGGCACGTCGATTGCTCGTGGCTGGCCGAGGATGGCGTGCCGCACAGTCGCGTGCTGTTCGTGGCCGACGTCACCGAACGCAAGCGCACGGCCGCGGCGTTGCTGAGGTTGCAGAAGCTGGAGGCGGTAGGGCTGTTGGCCGGGGGAATCGCACACGACTTCAACAACCTGCTGACCGTGGTGATTGGCAGCCTGGTGCTTGCCCGCCAACCCCTGCCCACCGAGGATGTTGCCGGCTTCCTCCAGGCCGCCGAGGATGCGGCACGGCGGGCCACCGAAGTGACACAGCGTCTGATTGCCTTCGCGGACGGCGGCAGGCCGATCAAGCAGGCGGTGAAACTAGCTGGATTGGTCGCCGAAGTGCTGGCCAGGCGACCCGAATGGCAGCCCGTGCGCGTCGACGTCGCGGACGATCTGCCGGTGGTCGAACTGGATCCGGCGCAGATTCGCCAGGTGGTGCAACACCTGCTGGCCAATGCACGGGAGGCAGGCGACGGCGAAGTCGAGCTGATGGCGACTTGCGAGACCGTGGAATTCCATGGCTTGATGGCTCCGGGCAGGTACCTGCGCCTGTCCGTCCGCGACCGGGGCGAAGGCATTGCGCCCGAGCACTTGCCGTTGGTCTTTGACGCCTACTTCACGACGCGTGACAACCACAGCGGCTTCGGACTGCCAACGGTGCTGGCCATAGTGCGTCGACACGGAGGCCATGTGGAAGTGACGTCAGATCCCGGTCAAGGTACGACAGTGACAGTGCATTTACCTACCGCGACCATTCAGGCCCCGGCCATCTCCGCGCCAGCTGAGGCCGAGCCGGACACGTTGCTGACCGTCGCCAAGGCGTCGCAACGAGTGCTGTTGATGGATGACGACGCGCAAGTGCGCCAGGTTGCTGCAGAATTGCTGCGAGCGCTCGAGCTCGAGGTGGTCGAGACGCGCGACGGCGGTCAGGCCATCGCCGCTTTCGTGCACGCGCGCGACTCGGGCGCACCTTTTACGTTCGTGATGTTGGACCTGACGGTGCACGGCGGTCTGGGCGGTCTCGACACCGTGAAGTGCCTGCGCGCCATCGATCCGAACGTGGTGGCGGTGGTTTCGAGCGGCTACTCGAACGATCCCGTGATGGCCGAACCGCACAAGCACGGCTTTTCCGCAGTCATCGCCAAGCCCTACGACCTGACGGAGCTCAAGGCCGTGGTAGCGCAGGTGGTGGGCCTGGCGTAGGCGACGAACACGCCTTCAGCGCAGGTCCCAGGCCGTCAGCCACTGCGTCGCGCTACGGTGAAAGCCCAGGACTTCCAGACGCTTCTCCATGTCCGGCATGTGCGCCGCGCCATAGAAGATCGCCACGCGCTTGCTGCCTTGCTTGAGCACGCGCTGCAACACCTGGACAGCCTTGGCATTGCGCTGGGCGATGAGGATCGAGCCCGGCCCCGAGCTGCCCAGGTCGGCCATGTCCGCGCCGAAGTCCGTCAACTCGCGCGCCACGAACTTCTTCAACGCCCGCGGTCGGTCCGCCGACAGCCACGCCCGCATCAGTTCCAGGCCGCCCAAACGCAACGTGCCGTCCGGGTAGGTCAGGCGCGTGGCGTCGAGCAGGCTCCAGCGCACCAGGATCGCTGCGATACCTCCAGCATTTTCACGCAGATGCCTGGCGAGCCGCTCCGAGTCGATGTCCGCGTGCACGAAGTTCCGCCGGGTGTAGTCGATGCGATCGAGCTGGAACTCGAGGTGCAGCACGTCCTTGATCCACCGTTGCACGCCGCTGACCGAACCGGGCCGTGACTCCCCGGGGCCGGGCAGGGTGGCGACATCCATTTCCTCGGGTTTGACCAGTTCGAACAGCAGCTTCTGGTAGGTTGCGAAGCGCCGCTGCAGCTCGGCGTAGTAGCTCGCGTCGGCCACGTGCACCGCCGCGATCAGGTCCACCGTCGCGCCGCGTGGACCGCGCATCGTCGTCACCGCGGTTTGCAGCGCCTCGTGACCGCGCTCCTGGACCAGGCGCATGGCGGTGGGCAGCGACGACGCAAACGCCAACGCCGGCACGAGCGTCAGCGTCAACGAGGTCAGCAGAATCAGCACGCGGGACATGGGCATACCTGGCAGCCTGGGCACGGCTGTCTTCAGCATCAGTTCGTGGGACTTCAGCATACGCCGCGGTGTCGGGCGGGTCGATGGACTTGACAGCAATCGCGGCGCGGCGGCAATCGACCTCGGCTTGTCAAGTGTAGCAGGATGAGACACGGACCGTCGCAGCCCGCGCCACGAAACCAGGAAATCGCCCTGGGCCGGAGAAATCGACGGCGCTACGACTCCGACCCTCGCACATGACGTTTCGTATGCAGCCGCAAGGCTTTACCGCAAGAACGCGCCAGGACCTGGGCGCGCCGTCGGATCGCCTGATTCTCCGCCAAAATAAACCCTGAGTTGCTGAAAAAGCATTGGGTTGTGAAGCGTTGCCGGCATGGGCTTGGCCGAGCGATGGCACGGCGCTTGCTCCGTTGTCGTTCGCTACCTTCCCCCGGGTGGCTTGGAGGGCCCATGATCCGTCACGAGAAAATCCTGTGGCTGGCAACGCGACTCTCCACAGTTCTGGCGCTGACCGCCGGCGTGACGACCGCTCTGACCGCTTGCGATACCGCCTCGACCGCGCCGACCGACAGCGGTGGTTTCGAGACTCGCTCGAGCGGGCTGACGGTGGCGCCCCTGTCGTGCGCGCTGGCGGGTCCAGCCAATGGTTCGCCCTTGCGGTCAGTATGGTCTGCGGCCAAGCTGGCGACCGATCCTGCGCAACAGAAGAACTTCTTGACCTTTGCCAAGAATCACGGCGTGCGCGAAGTGTTCCTGACCGCGGACGGCGTCGCCAGCCCGGCGGTGCTCGGGCCGTTTTCCGCGACGATGGCAAGTGCTTGCGTGCAGGTCGATCTGCTGTTCGGGCAACCCTCGTGGGCCCTGGCGGCCAATCAGACGGCGGCGCTGACCACGGTGCGCGCCGGGATCCACGCCATAGCGCAAACGCAGGGCCACAAGCCCACCGGCATCCACTTGAGCATCGCGCCCTATCTGTTGCCGCAGTGGTCGACCGCACAGGCCGCGACCGCCAACCAATACCTGGACTTGCTCGACAAGGTCGCGGCCGTGGCGAAGACGGCGGGCCTGCGCCTGACCGTGGACATGCCGTTCTGGTTCGACAGCGTGAACCTGCAGCGCGGCGGCGTGACCCGTCCGCTCAACCAGTTCGTACAGGATCGCGCCGACCGCGTGGTCGTA
>CAYHHL010000135.1:0-1372 GCA_964356325.1 uncultured Enterobacteriaceae bacterium
ACTCCATCAAGATCATCGGCGAGCAGACCGACCTCTACGCCCAGGGCTATTTCGTCTACGATTCCAAGAAGTCCGGCTCGATCACCGTGAGCCATTTGCGTTTCGGACCGCGGCCGATCCGCTCCAGCTACTTGATTTCGCACGCCAACTTCGTCGCCTGTCACCAATTTCAGTTCGTGCACAAGATCGACGTGTTGGCCGCGGCGATGCCCGGCGCGACGTTCCTGCTCAACGCCCCGTACGGTCCCGGAACCGTGTGGGACCACCTGCCGGCCGAGATCCAGCGCGAGATTGTCGACAAGGGCTTGCAGTTCTTCGTGATCGACGCCCAGAAAGTGGCGCGCGACTGCGACATGGGTGCCCGCATCAACACCATCATGCAGACGTGCTTCTTCGCGTTGTCGGGCGTGTTGCCGCGCGACGAGGCCATCGCCCAGATCAAGCGCGCGATCGCCAAGACTTACGCCAAGAAGGGCGACAGCGTGGTGCAGCAGAACTTCGCCGCCGTGGACGCGACGCTGGCCCACTTGTACCCGGTGGTCGTGCCCGCAACCGTGACGGGACAGCGCCGGCCGCCGATCGTGGCCAAGGAAGCGCCGGATTTCGTGCAGCGCGTGACGGCGGCGATTCTCGCGGGACACGGCGATCTGTTGCCCGTGAGCGCATTTCCGGTCGACGGCACCTGGCCGGTGGGCACGTCGAAGTGGGAGAAGCGCTCGATTGCCGCGGAAATCCCGATCTGGGAGGCCGACCTCTGCATCCAGTGCAACAAGTGCACGGAAATCTGCCCGCATGCCGCGGTGCGCGCGAAGTTCTACCCCAGCCAGGCACTCGCCGAAGCGCCGGATGGTTTCCGGTCGTTACCTTTCAAGTCCAATGACTTCGGCGATAGTCGCTACACCATCCAGGTCGCGCCGGAAGACTGCACGGGCTGTCACCTGTGCGTGGCCATCTGTCCCGCCGCAGACAAGGCCCACCCCGAGCGCAAAGCCATCAACATGCAGGCGATTGAGCCGCACCGCGACGTGGAGAAGGCCAGCTTCGAGTTCTTCCTGGCCTTGCCTGAGGCGGACCGCACCCGGCTCAAGGTCGACGTGAAGTCCGTGCAATTCCTGCAGCCTTTGTTCGAGTTCTCGGGTGCTTGCGCGGGCTGCGGGGAAACCCCTTACGTCAAGATGCTCACCCAGCTCTACGGCGACCGCCTGCTCATCGCCAACGCTACGGGCTGCAGCTCGATCTTCGGCGGCAACCTGCCCACCACGCCCTACACCTGCAATGACGAAGGCCGCGGTCCGGCGTGGGCCAACAGCCTGTTCGAAGACAACGCCGAGTTCGGCTTCGGCATGCGGCTGGCAGTGGACAAGCTGTCGGA
>CAYHHL010000135.1:1472-16164 GCA_964356325.1 uncultured Enterobacteriaceae bacterium
GTGATGGACACCGAGGTCTATTCCAATACCGGTGGTCAGGCGTCCAAGGCCACGCCGATGGGCGCGGTGGCGCGCTTCGCGACCGCGGGCAAGTCCACGCCGAAGAAAGATCTCGCCATGCTTGCGATGACCTACGGGCATTCCTACGTGGCACGCGTGGCCATGGGTGCCAAGGACGCGCAGACCGTCAAGGCCCTGCAAGAGGCGGACAGCTTCTCTGGAACCTCGCTGGTGCTGGCCTATAGCCATTGTATTGCCCATGGTTATGACCTCGGCAATGCGCTGCAGCAGCAGGAGCGCGCGGTCGCCAGCGCCTACTGGCCGCTGTTCCGTTTCGATCCGCGCCGCGCCGAGCAGGGCCAGGTTGCGCTCAAGCTCGATTCCGGCCCGCCCAAGCTGCCGCTCGCGGACTTCCTGGTCGGCGAGAACCGCTTCCGTCAGGCGCGCGAACTCGACCCCGAAGCGTTCGAGCGCATGGTGGCCGCGTCGGAGGTGGCGTGCCGCGAGCGCTACGAACTGTACGAAACACTTGCCAAAGCCAAGACGTCCGTGTCAAACCCCACATCCAAGCCAAGAGGTTGATTCCATGCTGCCGCTCGAATCAGTAGCCCGCCCCACCGAACGCAAGGCGGCCAAGACCGTCGTGGCAATCGACTCGGCCGTCGTGCGCTTTGCCGGAGATTCCGGCGATGGCATGCAACTCGTGGGCGAACAGTTCACGACCACGTCCGCGCTGATGAACGAAAACATCGCAACGCTGCCGGACTACCCGTCCGAGATCCGCGCGCCGGCCGGTTCGGTCTCTGGCGTTTCCGGCTACCAGCTCTGCTTCGGTAGCGCCGACGTGTTCACCCCCGGGTCCAAGCTCGACGTGCTCGTGGCGATGAACCCCGCGGCCCTGAAGGTGAACCTGCGCCACCTGCGCGAAGGCGCGACCATCATCGTGAACAGCGATGCCTTCTCGCCGCGCAACCTGGCCAAGGCAGAGATCGTCGGCAATCCGCTGGAAGACGGCTCCCTGAAGGGCTATGCCGTGGTGCAGGTGCCGATTGCAGCCGCCACCCAGGCCGCGTTGCTGGCGGGCGAACTGGGGTCCAAGCACGTGGATCGCAGCAAGAACTTCTTTGCCCTCGGGGTCACGTACTGGCTGTTCCAGCGCGACCGCACGCACACGTTGCACTGGCTGCAGAAGAAATTCGCCGGCAAGCCCGATGCCCTGGCGGCCAACATCCTGGCCTTGCAGGCGGGCTGGAACTTCGGCGAGGCGAGTCCGGACCTGCCGCGCTGCTACGAGATGACCGACCGCAAGGAAGCCCGCGGTCCCGGCATCTATCGCTCGGTGTCGGGCAACGTCGCCACGGCGCTTGGACTGCTGGCCGCGGCGCGCAAGGCGGAACTCCAGCTGTTCCTAGGTAGTTACCCCATCACGCCGGCGACTGACATCCTGCATACTTTGTGCAAGTATCCCGAACACGTTCGCGTGGTGCAGGCCGAGGACGAAATCGCCGCCATCGGCACGGCGTTGGGCGCATCGTTTGGCGGTGCGCTCGGAACGACCACCACGTCGGGGCCGGGATTCTCGCTGAAGAGCGAGTTCATCAATCTGGCGGTCATGGTGGAATTGCCCTTGGTAATCGTAAACGTGCAGCGCGCTGGTCCGTCCACGGGCATGCCGACCAAGACCGAGCAAGCCGACCTCTTGCAGGCCCTGTTCGGTCGCCACGGCGAGTCGCCGTTGGTGGTGCTGGCCGCCTCGTCGCCGCGCGACTGCTTCGATGCGGCGGTGGAAGCCTCGCGGATTGCGCTCAAGTACATGACGCCGGTGATTCTTCTGACCGACGGCTATCTGGGCAACGGCACCGAAGTCTGGCGCGTGCCCGATCTGGCCGAGTTGCCGGACATGACCGTGACCAAGCGCACCCATGGCGACGAGTTCCTGCCCTACGAGCGCGACGAGCACACGCTGGCGCGCGACTGGGTGGTGCCGGGCACGACCGGGCTGGAATACCGCATCGGCGGCCTGGAAAAGGAGGATGGCACCGGCACCATCAGCCACGACGCCCGCAACCACGAGAAGATGGTGCACTTGCGCGCCGCCAAAATCGCGGGCGTGGCGCAGGACATCCCGCCCCTGGAGATCTTCGGCGATCCCAAGGCCGACCTGCTCGTGCTCGGTTGGGGCAGCACCCAAGGCGTCATCCGCCAGGTCGTACAGAAGCTGAATCGCCAAGGGATTCCTGTGGCTGCCACGCATCTGCGCCACATCAGCCCGCTGCCGTCCGACCTGCTCGAAGTGGCCAGCCGGTTCAAGCGCGTGCTTCTGCCGGAGATGAACAGCGGCCAGTTGTGGTACCACCTGCGCGGCAAGCTGCTCCTGGACTGTGAACTGCTCAGCAAGGTGCAGGGCCAGCCGTTTTCTCCCGAAGAGATCGAAACCAAAATCTTGAGCATGCTCTAAAGGAGTTTCCGCCATGAATCTGGAAGGAACGCCCGCGGTCGAACCCCGCTTGACCGGAAACCGCAGTCGCAAGGAATACTTGAGCACCATCGAGCCGAAATGGTGCGCTGGCTGCGGGTGCTTCAGCATCCTCAAGTACTTGAGCGGCACGTTTCCCGCTCTCGACGTGCCGCGCGAGAAGATCGCCGTCATCTCGGGCATCGGCTGCTCGTCGCGCTTGCCGTACTACGTGAACACCTTTGGTTTCCATAGTATCCACGGCAGGCCGACGACCATCGCCACCGGCCTCAAGGTCGCGCGCCCCGACCTCAGCGTGTGGGTCATCACCGGCGACGGCGACGCGTTGTCGATCGGCGGCAACCACTTCATCCACTTCATGCGCCGCAACCCCGACATCAAGATGGTGTTGTTCAACAACGGCATCTACGGCCTGACCAAGGGCCAGGCGTCGCCGACCACGAAGCCGGGCACCAAGACCAAGACCACGCCGTTCGGTGCGTTCGAAGCGCCCATCAATCCATTGGCTCTGGCGATCGCGGCCGGTGCCACCTTCGCCGCTCGTATCACCGACACCGACGGCGACCTGATGGGCGAGGTCATGGCCGAGGCCGCGCGGCACCGTGGCGTGGCTTTCATCGAAATCATGCTCAACTGCGTCATCTTCAACGACGGCAATTTCGCGCAGTTCGAAGACAAGGCGACGCGCGCCGACAGCACCGTGCGCATCGTGCCGGGCCAACCGCTCCTGTTCGGCGCCAAGAAGGACAAGGGCCTGCGCATCACCCCCGCCGGGCCGGAAGTCGTCGACCTGGCATTGCACCCGGAGCAACTGAGCAGCTGCTACATCCATGATCCCACGCAACAAGACGCTTCGTCGGCCTACGCGCTGTCGCAGTTCGCCTGGCCGGAAGTGCCCCTACCGATGGGGGTCTTCCGCCGGGTCGATGCGCCGCTGTACGACGATCACTTCATCGCCCGCCCGAACGGCGATATCGATGCAGTCCTACGTGGTTCCGAAGCGTGGCACGAGGACACCGCTGGCCATCTGCACGTCGGAGGCGCGGCGTGAACCCGTGGTCGGCTGCGGCACTCTTCCTCGCGTTGGCGGCGGTGATTTCCAGTTCGATGCTGATCGCCCAGGCCATCCTGCGCGTGCGCGGCAAGGTCCAACCGGCTGACCAGCTGGACACGTACGAATGTGGCGAGGAGGCCGAGGGCGACGCCTGGATCCGTTTCCACCCGCGTTATTATCTCGTCGCGCTGGTTTTCGTGGTATTCGACGTCGAGGCGGCGTTCCTGCTGCCGTGGGCGTTGCACCTGCGCCACGCGAGCCCGCGGACGCTGGTCGAGATGGCGGTGTTCCTCGGCGTGCTGCTGCTTGGTTGGGTGTACGCCGTGCGCAAGGGGGCGCTGAAATGGCGGTAAAGACACTAGCTTACGATCAGCCTCTGTTGCAGTTCATGCAGTCCGTGCCGGGGCTCGACGTCGCGGTGGGCAAGCTGGACCAACTGCTCACCTGGGCGAGCAGCAATAGCCTGTTCTTGTTCCCGATGGCCACCTCGTGCTGCGGCATCGAACTGATGGCGGCGGCGGCGGCACGCGTGGACTTGGACCGCATGGGCGTGATCATGCGGGCCTCTCCCCGCCAGTGCGACGTCATGGTCGTGGCGGGCACCATCACCGTGAAGATGGCACCGCGGGTCAAACGCCTGTGGGACCAGATGCCCGAGCCGAAATGGTGCATCGCCATGGGATCATGTGCGATTTCTGGGGACTTCTACCGGGACATCTACTGCGTGGTGCCCGGCATCGACACTTTCTTGCCGGTGGACGTCTACGTGCCGGGCTGTCCGCCCAATCCGGAAGCCTTGATGGCCGGCCTGTTGCGCTTGCAGGACAAGATCCGCTTGCAGCAACAGGGCAAATGGCAACCGCCGGAAACGCGGCCCGAGTCCGCCAAGCTGCCGCTGCCCGCCATCCGCCGGATGAGCGACGCCGATCGGGATCCGGCGTTGGGCCAGGCGCAACTGACGGCAGTGATGTCGCTGGGCAGGCACGGCCACGAGCACCGCGAGAACGAGACGCCCGACACAGAGGACGTGCCATGACGCCAGAATGGCTCAGCGAACTGGCAGGGTTGCTCGGACGGGAAGACATCGCCTCGGCCGGCATGCTGGTGCCCCGCGACCTGCACCTGGCACTGGCGACCTGGCTGCGCGACCACGGCTACAGCTTCTACGTCACGGTAGTGGCGAGCCACTGGCCCGCGCAACCGGCGAGCAAGGCCTTGCCAGAGACGCCCGAACGCTTCGAAGTGGCGACCGTGTTGCGCAACCCGCAAATCCGTGACTCCAAGACGTTTTCCTGGCGCGTGCAGTTGGCACCGGGCGAGTCGCTGCCCAGCCTGGCCAACCTGTACGCGGGCGCGGACTGGCAGGAGCGCGAGCAGTTCGATCTCGTGGGCGTGCGCTTTGCCGACCATCCCAACCTGCGCCGCCTGCTCATGGACGAAGACTGGCCAGGGCACCCGCTGCGCCGCGACTACGCCATCGACACGGCGCACGCTCCCTGGAGGTAAGCGTTGAATTATACAGCACTCCAGCCGCCGCCGATGCCGAACCCGCATCTGGACATGGACACCTACGATTCCGAAGCCGACCTGATGGTCTTGAACCTCGGGCCGCAACACCCGAGCACGCATGGCGTGTTCCGCGTCAAGCTCGTGCTCGATGGCGAGGTCATCGTGCAGGCGGTGAGCTATCCGGGCTACCTGCACCGCGGCGTCGAAAAGCTATTCGAGAAGCTGACTTATGCGCAGCTGACGCCGATCGTCGACAAGAACGACTACCTCTCGCCGATGATGAACGAGCAGGCGCTGAACATGACGTTCGAAGCGGCGCTCGGCATAGTCGTGCCGCGCCGGGCGCTGTGGCTGCGCACGATCCTGGCTGAATTGCAGAGGATTGCCTCGCACCTCGTGGCGATAGGCACCTTCGTGCTCGACGTCGGTGGCGCGATCGGTGGCGGCGCGTCGATGTTCATGTACACGTTTCGCGACCGCGAGCCGATCCTGGACCTGTTCGAAGACCTCACGGGGTGTCGCTTCCACTACAATACCCATCAGGTGGGCGGCCAACGCCACGACGTGCCGGTGGGCTGGGACCGCAAGATTCTTGCGGCCTTGGAGCAGATCGAGCATTCCCTGATCGACTACCAGACGCTGACCACCAACAACCCGATCTTCCGCGACCGCACCCAGGGCGTGGGCGTGCTGAGCCGCGACCTGGCGCTGGCCTTGGGGCTGGGCGGGCCGATCGGGCGGGCGAGCGGAGTCGATCTGGACCTGCGCCGCGACGCGCCCTACCACCTGTATGGCGAGCTGGACGTGCAAGTGCCGGTGTTGACTGAAGGCGACTGCCTGGCGCGGTTCCGGCTGCGCGCCCTCGAAGTGACCGAGAGCATCCGGCTGGTGCGCAAGCTCCTCGAAGACGTGCCCGAGGGTCCGATAGCGGCGCTGAAGCCTTCCAAGGGGCCCACGGCAATCAAGATCAAGGACGGCCAGTGGTACGTGGGCATCGAGAGCCCGCGCGGCGAGTTGGGCCACTACCTGATCGCGGCCGGCAGCAACAAAGGCATGTCACCGTATCGTTTGAAGATTCGCCCGCCTAGCCTGCACGCCCTCGCCTGCATCCCGTGGCTCCTGCCCGGCAACTCCTTGAGCGACGCCATTGCCATCCTGGGCTCGCTCGATCCTGTCATGGGCGAGGTAGACCGATGAACGAGTGGTTGCGCGTCACCGTGCTGAGCGTGCTCATCGCTTCGGCGGTGCTGGGCGTGGCGGCGCTGGCCACGTGGTACGAGCGCAAGCTGGCCGGGCGCATGCAGAACCGCATCGGGCCCAACATCGTCGGGCCGGCGGGCTTGCTGCAACCGATCGCGGACGCCTTGAAACTGCTGCAGAAGGAACCGTTGGTGCCGCGCGATGCCGACGCCGTGCTGTTTCGGCTGGCCCCGGCGCTCGCCTTGTTCTTCACGCTTGCCAGCCTGGCGGTGGTGCCGTGGGCGCCCGGCGTGCACATCGCCGATTTGGACGTCGGCCTGCTGTGGGTGCTGGCGATGTCGGGCCTGATGCTGGTGCCGGTGTGGATGGCGGGCTGGGCCAGCAACAACAAATACGCGCTGTTCGGCGGCATGCGCGCGATCGCCCAAGGGGTCAGCTACGAAGTGCCGCTGCTGCTCGCGGCCATGGTGCCCGTGGTCCTCGCCGGCAGCTTCAACCTGCGTGAAATCGTGGAGTTCCAGGGCAACCACGGCTGGATCGCGTTCTGGCCGCCGGGCATCGGCTTGGTGGCGTTCGGCGTGTTCTTCCTGGCCAGCCTCGCCGAAGCCAACCGCATTCCGTTCGACATCCCCGAGGCCGAAAGCGAGCTCATCGCCGGCGTCAGCGTCGAGTATACCGGCATGTATTACGGGATCTTCCCCACCGTCGAGTACGTGCACACCTGGATTTCCAGCGCCGTGGCCGCCGTGCTGTTCTTGGGCGGCTGGCACGGCCCGTTCCTCAGCGACACGTGGTACGGCGGCCTGTTCTGGATGCTCTTGAAAACCTGCGCATTGTTCACGTTCGTGTACACCTTGCGCTGGACATTGGTGCGGTTCCGCGCCGATCAACTCATGCACTTCTGCTGGGTTTGGCTGGTGCCGGTGTCCTTGGCGCTCGTCGGCCTGTCAGCCGTGTGGGTCCAATTCAACGTGAACTTCAACAACGTGCCCTTCAAATAGGCCAGGGGAGGCGAGGCGATGCGACACATCCTGCAATCCTTCCGGGCGCTTGGCACCACGCTGCGCAATCTGCGCCGGCCCGTGGTCACCGTGCTCTACCCACAGGTCGCCCGGCCCCGCTCCGAGCGACTCCGCGCCAGTTTCGCGCTCTTGCACGACGAGAACGGCGAGGAGGCGTGCATCGCCTGCAGCCTGTGCGAACTGATCTGCCCGTCGCGCATCATCGTGGTGGAACCAGGCGAGAAGCGGGTGTCCGAGTTCACCCAAAAGAAGCGCGGTTATCTGGCTGACTTTACATTAGATTCCAATGCCTGCATCTACTGCGAGCTGTGCGTGCAGGTGTGCCCCGTGGACGCCATCGTCATGGTGAGCGCGCCCGAAACCCCAGCGTACGCGCGCGAGGACCTGCTGCTGACCATGACCAAGCTGTACGCCAACGAGACGCGCCGGGCGTCGTGGGCCAATGGCACCAAGCTGTGCGAGATGCAGGATCCGAACCGCGGCGTGGCCCCGACTGAACCGGAGGCCGCATGATCGCCTTTGCCGTCATCGCCGTTTGCATGCTGGCAGCCGGGCTGTTTTCCGTTACGTCCAAGAATCTCGTGCATTCGGTGCTTTGGCTCGCGGTCAGCCTGGTTTCCACGGCGGCCCTGTACGCGACGCTGGATGCGCCGTTCCTGGCCGCCATGCAGGTCATGCTCTACACGGGCGGCGTCGTCACCTTGATGTTGTTCGCGATCATGCTGACGCAGCACCGCCCCGGCGCGACCGCTTTGCACGCGTCCGGTCGGCGCCTGCCCGGCATCGTCGCCGCTTGCCTGGTGTTCGGCCTGATCGCCCGCGCGGTGTGGCAGACGCCGCTGCCACAGCTGCCAGTCCATTTCGATAGTTCTACCGAGAAGTTGGGCGAACTGCTGCTGGGCGACCACCTCGTGGCTTTCGAAGCGCTGTCCGTCTTGCTGCTGGCCGCGATGCTGGGCGCGATCGTCTTGGCCCGGCGCCACGATGCATGAGGTTCCGATGTCGGTTCAGGCCTGTCTCCTCGTCAGCGCCGCGCTGTTTTGCCTGGGCATCGCTGGCGTGCTCACCCGCCGCAGCGCCGTGGGCATCCTCATCGCCGTGGAATTGATGACGAACGCGGTGAACATCAACTTCATCGTCTTTTCCAGGCTTTGGGGCGGTCTTACCGGCCAGGCGTTCGCGCTGTTCTCGTTGGCGCTCACGGTGGCGGAAGTGGTGGTCGGCCTCGCCATCGTGTTGCTGCTGCACCGCGCGCACAAGAACGTCCTCACCGATTCCGCCGCGGAGATGAAGGGATGAACGCCTTGGACCCCGTTGCCCTGGCCCTGGCCACCTGTCTCCTGCCACTGCTGGCGTTTGCCGTGCTCGGGCTGGTGCCGCAATGGCGCCGATCCGGTCGGGGCGCGGCCTACCTGGCGATCGCATGCGCGGCGGCGTCGACCGTCACGGCGGGCCTGCTGCTGGCCAACCGCTTGCAACCCAAGCTGGATCCGGTCCTGGCCCAACTGGACTGGCTGGCGGCCGGCGGGCAGGTCTTCGCGCGCGTGGGCGTGCTGGTCGATGGCATTTCCGCCGCGATGCTCGTGGTCGTGACCGTGGTGGCCCTGTGCGTGCAGGTCTTCTCGCTCGGCTACATGCACGACGAGGAACCAGCCGCGCTGGGACGCTACTACACCTGGCACTCGCTGTTCCTGGCCTCGATGCTGGGGCTGGTGATCGCTCCCAACGCCTTGCAACTGTTCATGTGCTGGGAACTCGTCGGCCTCGCCTCCTACCTGCTCATCGGCTTCTACTTCCAAAAGCCGTCGGCGGGCCAAGCGGCGGTCAAGGCCTTCTGGGTGACCAAGTTCGCCGACATCGGTCTGGGCGCCGGGCTGCTCGTGCTGTTCGTGCAAACGCGCTCGTTCGACTGGACGCCTGAGGCCGTGCAAACGCTCGGCACCGGTGGCGCGACCGCGGTGGCGGCGCTGTTCCTGCTCGCGGTGATGGGCAAGTCCGCGCAATTCCCGCTACATATCTGGCTGCCCGACGCCATGGAAGGCCCGACGCCGGTCTCGGCCTTGCTGCACGCCGCGACCATGGTGGCGGCCGGCGTGTACCTCGTGGTGCGCGCGTACCCGATCTTCCAGGCCGCGCCCGACGTGCTCACGTTCATGGCGTGGCTGGGCGCGTGGACAGCGCTGTTCGCCTCGGTCATCGCCTGCGCGCAAGACGACATCAAGAAGGTCCTGGCCTACTCGACCGCCGCGCAACTCGGCTACATGATTTCGGGTCTTGGCAGTGGCGAGGTGTTTCCGGGCTTCTTCCACCTGTTCACCCACGCCGCTTTCAAGGCGCTGCTGTTCCTGGGCGCCGGTGCGTTGATTCACGCCGTGCACAGCAATTCCCTGCGCGACATGGGCGGTCTGCTGCGCAAGCTGCCGGGGTCGGGTACGGCATTCGTGGTCGGGGCGCTGGCTCTGGCGGGCATTCCCGGCCTGTCGGGATTCTTCAGCAAGGACGCGATCTTGGACGCGGTGCTGGACGCGCACCAGACCGGGCCGTGGCTGCTGCTGCTGGCGGCGGCGGGCTTGACGGCCTTCTACATGACCCGGGTGGTCGCCCTGGCGCTCCTGGGGGCTCCGGGCAAACACACGGATCACGCGCACGAATCGCCGCCGACGATGCTGTGGCCGGTGCTGCTGCTGGCCGTGCTCGCCGTGGGCGCCGGCTACATCGGCACGCCGCTCGCCGCATCTGCAGGCCATCATTACGCTTTCCATTGGTCGCTGTCCGGCGGCATCGCCAGCGGTCTAGGTCTCGTCGGCATAGGCGTGGGCTGGGCGATGTACGGTGCCAAGACGATGGACGCCAGCAAGTGGGCCCCGGTCGCCGCCGTCCATCGCCTCGTTGCCGCCAGCGCCGTCGACCGCAGCGCTGCGTGGGCCTACCGCTCTGTCTTGCTCGTCCTTTCCACCGGCGTTGCCTGGTTCGACCGCTACGTCGTGGATGGCCTCATCAATCTCACGGCCTGGGTCGCACTCACCGGCGGCCAACGCGCGCGCGTCGTGCAGACCGGCCGCAGCGCCGATTACCTCTACGCCGTGGTCGCCGGCCTCATCCTGCTCACCGCGATCAGCTACTGGCACAGCTAGGAGTCCCCCCGATGCAAGGCCACCTTCTGGAACTATGCGTGGGCGCCCCGCTCTTGGCGGCGTTCGTGCTGCTGCTCGTGCCCAGCGAGAACTTGCGCGCCATCCGCTACGTCAGCCTGGCGGGCGCCTTGGTGCACCTGGGTGGCGCCATCGCGGTGGCGCTGCTGTTCGACCGCACCGAGGGCGGCGTGCAATTCCTCAGCAGCCTGCCGCTGGTACCGACGCTGGGCATCGCGCTGACGTTCGGCGTGGACGGCTGGGGCGCCCCGCTCCTTTTGCTGACGGCGACGCTGCTGACCGCCGGCGTGTTCGCCTCGTGGCAGGTGAAGGAACGGGCGCGCGACTTCTTCGTGCTGCTGCTGGTGCTGACCTCGGGCGTGGCCGGTGTGTTCGTATCCTTGGATCTATTCGTATTCTTCCTCTGTTACGAGATCGCCGTGCTGCCGATGTACCTGCTCATCGGCATTTGGGGCACCTCCAACAAGGTGGCGCCGGCCGGACCGTTCCGCTTCAACTGGCGCCTGCTCGACATCGGTGGCAAGGAATACGCCGCGATGAAGCTGACCCTCATGCTTCTACTGGGTTCCGCGCTGATCCTGGTGACCATGCTGGCGATGTACGACGCGGCGGGCAGCACCAGCTTCGACCTGCGCCACCTGCGCACGGTGCATTACAGTCCGACCCTACAGTCGGTCGGCTTCCTGTGCTTATGGCTGGGTTTCGGTACCTTGGCGGGCGTCTGGCCGTTCCACACCTGGTCTCCGGACGGCCACGCCGCTGCGCCCACCGCCGTGTCGATGCTGCACGCGGGCGTCCTCATGAAACTGGGCGCGTTCGGCGTCATCCGTGTGGGCATGGTGCTGTTGCCCGAAGGCGCCCGGCAGTGGGCCTGGCTGGTCGGCACCGTGGCGATCATCAACATCGTCTACGGCGCGCTTTCGGCCATGGCCCAACGCGACCTCAAGTACATCGTCGCCTACAGCTCGGTCAGCCACATGGGCGTCGTGATGCTCGGCGCCGCGACCCTGAACGTAAACGGCTGGAATGGTGCGGTGTTCCAGATGGTCGCGCACGGGCTCATGACCGGTCTGTTCTTCGCGCTGGTCGGCCTGGTCTACGGCCGCGCGCACAGCCGCTGGGTGCCAGCCATGGGCGGTTTCGGCAGTCGCATGCCCGGCATCACCGTCTGCTTCACCATCGCCGCCCTGTCGAGCTTGGGCCTGCCCGGCTTGGCCGGATTCGTCGCTGAATTCCTGGTGTTCTTGGGGGCATGGCAAGCGGGCCAACCCGTCTGGGCCATCGCCGGCCTCGTGGGCGCGTTCCTGACCGCCGTCTACGTGTTGCGCGCTACCCGCGGCGTGTTCTGGGGCCCCGGACCTGCGCCGGAATTCCATGACTTGCACGACGCCCGCGGCACCGAATGGGTCGCGCTCGGCGTACTGGCCGCGCTGCTGATCGTGCTCGGTGTCTGGCCGCGCTTCGGCCTGGACTTCATCGATCGGGCCACTGGCGAATACCTGCCCGCCGTCGCCGGCCAAGCGCTGGAGGCCCTGCGATGAACGAACTATTGGACGGATTGCAGGTGCTTGCCGTGCCGGTCGCGCTGACCGTGGCGGTGATCGTGCTGCTGGTGGTGGACCTCCTGCGCCCGCGCGGCCGAACCATCGATGTACTGGCATTCATGCTGCTGGCGGGCGTTTTGGCCGTCTCTGTGCTGAGTTCCGATGGGGTCGTGACCGGTGGCGCCTACGTGCGCGACGCGATGACGATGCTGCTGGAACGTGTATTCCTGGCTGCGGGCCTGCTGGCCATTCTCGGCGCGGGCGCTCACGTGCAGCGCAGCTTTGCCAAGCGCCAGGCAGAGTTCTACGTCCTGCTGTGCTGTTCGCTCGCGGGCATGACCTTGCTGGCCGGCACGCGCGACCTGCTGCTCCTGGCCGTAGCCTTCGAGCTGATGGGCATTCCGCTGTATGTGCTGGCTACTTATGCCAAGAACGCGACACCCCGATCGGTCGAGGCGGGTCTCAAGTTCTACCTCGTCGGCGCGGTTTCGTCGGCGTTGACTCTGTATGGCGTGAGCCTGCTGTTCGGCCTGTCCGGCACCACCCACATCGCCGCGCTGGCCAGTCTGCCGTCGACGCCGTTATTGCAGGTCGCCATCTCGCTGGTGGTCGCCGGGTTCGGCTTCAAGCTCGGGCTGGCGCCGTTCCAGTTCTGGATTCCGGACACTTACGAAGGTGCACCGACCCCTGTGGTCTCGTTCTTCTCGGTGGCGCCCAAGGCTGCCGGGGTGATGGCGCTGACCCAGGTGCTGCTCGTCGGCCTGCCCCACCAGGCCAGCACGTGGCTGCCCGGGTTGATTGTCCTTTCCGCGCTCACCATGGCCACCGGGCACCTGCTCGCGCTGCCGCAGACCCACCTGAAGCGCCTGCTCGGCAATTCCGGCGTGGCGCAGATGGGCACGATGCTGCTCGGGCTGTTCGCGGCGGCGACGCCGGGCGGGCGCGGTCACGGCCTGGACGCGCTGCTGTTCTACATCGTCGCCTACCTCGCGGCCAACACGGGAATCTTCCTCGTGATCGAAGCGATAGCCCAGCAAGGTCCGGTCGAGGCCTCGAACCCAGGCAATACCGACACCCTGGCGAGCCTGACCGGGCTGTACCGGCGGTCGCCCGGGCTGGCGGCGGCGGCGCTGCTGTGCCTGCTCAGCCTTGCTGGCATCCCTTTCGCGGTGGGCTTCTGGGCCAAGCTGTACGTGTTCCTGGCGGCGTGGCAGGCCGGTTACGCGTGGTTGGTGCTGCTCGGCGCGGGGCTGTCGGTGCTCGGGCTCTTCTATTACCTGCGCGTCGCCCGTTCCATGTACCTCGGCGAACCAGCGGATGTTTCACCGGTTCGCGTGGGTCCGGCGCTGCGCCTGGGCGTGGCGGCGTGCGCGCTGGCGACGGCGGGGTTCGGCCTGTACCCGCGACCGATCGTGGAAGCGACGGCGGCGGCGGCGGCGGCCTGGCAGGGCAAGCCGGTGGTGGTGGTTCCGTCAGCCGTGCCTTGACCCAGGTCTGTTGAAGCGTCACGCCGCAACCTTGGCCCGTAACACGGACACCGCCCGGCGTTCCAGAACCGTGGTAGACTGTCCCTCGCGGCTCGGTCCGCGGAGGATGCGATGCAGGACGTTCTCGCTCAGAAACTGGCACTGCTTCATGGCGAAAAGCAGACGATTGACGGCGACATGCAGTCCTGGCGCGACGACGTTGCGGCGCTGTACCGCGCTGCCGAGGAATGGTTGCATGACGAGATCGAGCAGAAGATCCTGTACGTCGTTCTGCAGGTGACGCACGTGCAGGAGTCGAACGCCGAGAGCTACGCCATGAACCAGTTTGCGATCCAGCTCAACTCGGGCCCGCTGCTGCTGCTCGTTCCTCGTGGTCGCAACGTCGTCGGTGCGGTGCTCAAGCAGGGAAGCCGCATTACCGGCGCGCGCGGCCGCGTCGACCTCGTGAACTTCGAGGATCGGCGGGCGCTTGGGCTCTTCCGCGGTGACGGCGGCAAGTGGTTCATCCCGACACCGAATTCGCAGGAAGCCTGGGCGCTGCTCGACAAGGAGCACTTCCGCGCCGCGATGGCGTCGCTCCTGCCGACCACGCCGTAACTTCCGCTTTCCTGACGACCAAGGTGCCATCATGCAAATGGATCAGGTGTGGAAGCATCACCTGCGCAGCGAGCGAGCCCGTCAGAGCTTGGCGGCGGACGCCGGTGCGTGGGCGCCGTTCGGCGGCACGCCGCTGCCGGACGTCCTGGACGAAATGGCCAGCGAGGAAGAACGGCGAGCGGTACTGGTGCTCGTGGCGGCCGCCGAAGCTGCACTGCTGCTCGAGTGCGATGTCATTGCGAGCCAGGAGCAGTCTCCTCGCGCCGACGAATTGCGGCCGCTTGTGCAGAGAGCGCGTGCGGCCTTTCAGAAAGGCACCCGCCGCGGTGCTGCTCCCGACCTGGGCAACGTGTTGAATATCCTAGAATCGCACGGCAACGCAATGGTCAAGGCAGCGATTTCCGGCTTTCGTTCGCTAGTGGACAATCGCCACTGGTTGGCGCACGGACGCCAGAGCCATTGGACAGTGCCGTCGACCGTTGACGCACCAGGCGCATGGTCCTCGATTCGCGTGCTCTTTGATTCGCTTGGTTTTCCGATGCCATCGCAGCCCACGGGCTGGGTCTGATATTGCGCAGAACGCTCCCTACGCGCGGAACGGCGCGATTTGCGGAATCCACCTTGCAGACGTCTGCAAGGTTCAAAAGCTCG
>CAYHHL010000136.1:0-16140 GCA_964356325.1 uncultured Enterobacteriaceae bacterium
TAGATGCGATCGCCCACGACCACCGGATCGCCCAGCGCTTCGGCTTCGTAGGTCCAAACGTGCGAGCCGTCCGCCGCCAGAACCGCGTGCAGACCGCCGCTGTGGCTCGCTGCCAGCAGCCAGTCCGCGGGCTTGCCCCCCTTTGAAGGCCGCGTCACCAATACGGGAGTCGAATCCACATCGGCGTAAGGACTGCGATCCGTACGATCGAGTGCGACCTCCCAAGTCAGCCCGCCATCGCGCGCCGCCAGCGCCACGAGCTTGCCGTTGGGCATGCCTACGAACACTAGATTGCCGGCGACCAGCGCACCGCCCTGGCCCGAAACGAGGAAATCACGTTGTACGTCGGTCTTGTACGTCCAGTTCGGCTTGCCCGTGTCCCTGGCCAGCGAAAACAGCATTCCCGGATCCGCCGGCACGTACACTGACCTGGCGTCGGCGGCGAGCGGCCCCTGCACCGCGACGTCCAGCTTGGCGGGCTCGGGCCACAAAGCCTTGCCAGTCCGCGCGTTCAGGGCATGCACCGTGCCCGCCGACGTCGCCGCGTACAGCGCGGAGCCGTACAAGACCGGACGCGCGTCCACCCGTTCGCTCGTCGGCAATTTCCACAAGGGCTGGCCGGAAGCCGTTTCGAACGCGGACAGCCCGCTGACCGAAGCCGCGTAGAGAAACGTGCCGCGTGGAGACAGGATGACGCCGCCATTCTCGCGCGGTTTCCAGGCCGTGGACGGCGGATCGCTCAGCGGCGCGCGCCACTGGATCTGCAGCGTCGGCACCGCGGCGCGGGCAGGCACCGAGGCCGAAGCCGGTCTGGCACCGAGGCTTGCACAAGTAGCGATCAGCAGACTGGAGGCGAAGATGCGGCGCACGATGCCTCCCAGGATGTCTGGCTTACAGCCGGGCGAGCTTCAGGCGGACGTCGGCAGCAAGGAAAGCCAGCGGACCGGAAGGCGGATCGCGCTCAGGCGTACCCTTGGCACCGGCATCGCCACCGCGCACGGACTTCAGCGCCGCTTCGTAGGCCGCCTTGGCCTTGGCAGCATCCGCGGTCTTGCCTGCCATCGCCGGATTGTACAGATCGCCCTGGCGAATCTGCGCGAGCACCTTGCCGAACAGTGTAGGATCCAGCGCTTGCACCTGGGCCCACTGCGCCGCCGCTTCCGCCGAGCGTCCGAGCCCCGCAAGCGCAGTCGCCTTCTGGACGTACAGCGGCAGTTCCAGCGCGGTGCCCTTGGCCTTGACCAAAGCCGCGTCCACCGCCGCCAACTGCGCCGCAAAGTCGCCTTGCACGGCCTTGGCGCCACCGATGACGACGCCCACGAGCGGCTCCTTGGCCGCCTCCGGGGTCGCCGCCTTGATCACGGCCTCGGCACGCGCCTGGTCGCTGGCGAAACTAGGCGGTTCGTTCTTCTTGGCTTCGGCCTCGGCCTTCTTGGCTTCGTCGGTAAGGGCCGGATCATCGGCCTTCTTCTCGGGCGGGATGACGACCGGCATGGCGGCCTGCTCGAAGATCGCCGCGGTACTCTCGGCGTGCGACTGCGCGCTCGAGGACGACACGATCTGGTAGATGCCCACCGCGCCCCACAGGATCGACACGCCGACCAGGCCCGCGAGGACCGGCCGCCAGTGCTTCTCCATCCACTCGCTCAGCGTCCAGAGCTTTTGTTCGACGATTTCGGGGGATTCCAGCTCGCGCTGCTCCTCCTTACGCGTCTTGCGAATTCGTCGCGCCATGATTCGTGTCTCCTGATCCGCGGCCGGTGATGCGAATGATTCCGCCCGCAAGTCGCCGGACGACGCGGGCCATCGTTGCGGGCGGCGCTAGGTAGTGCCAGACTGCCTCCCTTGTCAAGCGAAGGCCCGGTCGCACTCTTTTTCCGCACCCTCCCCCACTCCCTCAGGTCCGCATGCCCAAGCCTCCGTCCTCGTCTCCCGCTGCCCGACACCTGCGTCCCTCGGTCTTCGCCACTCTCGCGAGCAAGTTCAAGGACCTGCCTGAGCCGCCCATCCCTCTGCACCTGGGCGACACTTATCGCGACCCGCCGCCGGGCGCGCGCCTCGAACTAGCCGTACCGAAACTGCCGCGGCTGGGCTACCAATACAGCAATCCCAATGGACACGAGGGCTTGCGTGAAGCGGTGGCGGCGCGCTGTGCCGACGAGGGCCTGCCGGGCCTGACGCCTGCGCACGTACACGTGACCGTGGGCGGAACGGGCGCGATCGCGGCGGCGCTGCAGACGTGGCTGGCGCCCGGGGACGAAGTGCTCATCCTGGCGCCGTTCTGGCCGCTGGTTCGGGGCATGGTCGCGGCCAACGGTGGCATTCCGGTCGAAGTGCCTTTTTACGCGAACTTGCGCGCGGGCAGGAGCCTGATCGAGATCCTGACACCCTACGTGACCGATCGCACGGTGGCGCTTTACGTCACGAGTCCGAACAATCCGTGCGGCACGGTGCTGACGCCGCAGGAGTCCATGGAACTCGCAGGCTTCTGCGTCAAGCACGACCTCTGGGTACTGGCGGACGAGGCGTATCACCACTACCGCTACGGCGAGGCCGGCGAAAGGCCGCACACCTGGCTGGCGGGTCTTCCGGGCATGGCCGAACGCACGGCGACGGTGTTCACGGTGTCGAAGAGCTATGCTCTCGCGGGGTTGCGCGTCGGCTTCCTGTGCGGCGATCCGGCGTGGCTGGACTCGGCGCGGCGCGTTTCGACCCATTCGGTGTACCACGTGCCGCTCATCTGCCAGTTGTCGGCTCTCGGCGCGATTCAGGACGGCGGCGGGTGGATTGGCGAGACGCGGGCGCTGTACTCGACCGCGGCGGAACTGGTGCAACGCAAACTGCAGGCGGACTTCCAGCCCGCGCAAGGCGGCGGCTACGTGTTTCCTGACCTTTCGGCGGACTTGCGCGGCCGTGTCGTGATGGACTGGCTGTTCGAGCTGCTCCACGATGGCGTTTCGGTCAGCCCGGGCGACGCGTTCGGGACTGCTTTCGGCCACCACGTGCGCGTTTGCTTTACGGCCGTGCCGCTGCCGGCGCTCGAACTGGCGATCGATCGGCTGAATCGCGCCCTGGAACGCCTGCGCAATCCGCACACTGCAGTGAAGCCCGTGGCGCTGGCGAGTTGAACCTTGCAAGCCGACGGCGCAGGAGTTCCCATGTCCGGCCCCGAAACGCGCCAAGTGGCAGATACGCCTCGGCACTTCCGCGTGGCGCACATCAGCGACCTGCACATCCTCGACCTCGAGGGTACCCGCTGGCACCAGTTCCTGAACAAGCGGATGACCGGGGCCATGAACCTCGCGGGAATGCGGCGCAATGCCCACCCGCTGGCGGTATGTGAGCACCTGGCGCTGCGTCTGGCGCAAGAGGACATCGACCACGTCATCATCACCGGCGACGTCACGAACCTGGCGTTGGACAGCGAGTTCCGCCGCGCGCGCGAGATCGTCGAACGCATCGGGCCGCCGGCCTACGTCACGATGATCCCAGGCAATCACGACATGTACACGCGCGGCGCGTTGCGGCACCACCGGTTCGAGCGCTGGTTTGGCGACTACATGGTCGACGACGCCGACGAGCACCACACGGCCATCACCAAAGGTCGGCTGCACTACCCGTTCGTGCGCGCCCCGTCGCCACATGTGCGGATCTACGGGCTTTCGAGCGCCATCCCGACGCCGCCGTTCCTGGCCTTCGGTCACGTGGGCCGCGATCAGCTCGAGCGGTTGCGCGCGCTGGTAGCCGAAGAGTCCGACGTTGTGACTGTGCGCATCGTACTGGTCCACCACAACCTGCATCACCGCCTGGGCGCTGCGGAATACCTGGCGTCGCTGTACGATCGGCAGGCGTTCTCCGACGTGATGCGCGAGATCGGCGCGACGACGGTCCTGCACGGCCACACCCACCAACCACACCAGGGTCATCTGGCGGGAAAATCGAACGGTCAGTTGCCGTTGCGCAAGAAGGTCCGCCTGGCCGAAGTGGATGCGCTCATCGAGGAGCGCCTCGCGGTGGCGGAAGCGCTGGCGATGGGCCCGGATATCCCGGTGTTCGGTTGCGGATCCTCCACTTGGGCGAAAAAGGGCCAGGACCGCGCGCGCTTCAACGTGCTGGAGATTTCTCAACGGCTCGAACGCGTGGTTTCGTATCGTTTCCACTCGGCCGGCGCGGTCTTCGAACCGGAATTCGAGGACTTGCTGGACAAGGCGCTGGCCCGGGCGAACGCGATCACCCTGTAGGTCCAGGTTTCAGGGTGTCGTCCCAGCCACCTAGCAAGCAGGCAAGGCATGCAGATCCTCTCGACGCCGACCCGCAGCTCCATCCGCAACTACTTCACCAACAGTTCCGCGCCTGTCCAATCGGCCGCCCTGACCATGCCGCTGCTGTTCATCTACGGCCTGGGCATCCTGATTTCGTCCAACGCGCAAAACGGCGTCGATTTCGTGACCCAAGGCCTGTTCGTTGCGTTCAGCAGCTTCGGGCCGTGGCGGGAAGTGGCCTATCTGGCGTTCTACGGCCTGCTCGCCGCGGTGAACGTCGCGTTGTTCCTGTATCTACGGCAGAAGAACAAGCTCGACGGGCGCTACTTCCTGCCCCTGCTGTTCGAATGCGCAGTCTACGCCGTGCTGACCGGGACGATCTCGGCCTCGGTGACGCGCGACCTGACGCAGGTCCTCAACGCCTTGGTCTTGACGCCGCTTGCGGCGGGCGGGCGGCAATTCGGCCTGTTCGACGGCGTGATCGTCAGCGCGGGCGCGGGCTTGCACGAGGAACTGGTGTTCCGCCTGGTGGGCGTCGGGCTGGTCGGCCGGCTGTGGCTGGGCAAGGACTGGCGGCGGCCTTCGCGGCGTCAGGCGGTCTTGGTGCTCGCCACCTCGGTCGTATTCGCGCTGGCCCATTACCTCGGCGCAGAACCGTTTGCGATCAGCAGCTTCGTGTTTCGCACCGTCTCGGGCGGGCTGTTCGCCCTGCTGTTCCTGGCGCGAGGATTCGCCGTCGCCGCCTGGACGCATACGCTGTACGACGTCTGGGTAATCGTGCTGGTCGGGGCCTAGCTGCGCGACATGTCAGCCTAAATACGCGGCTTCCCCTCTCGATCCGTCGTCACCGCCGCCACGGTCTCGGCATCGTCCTCGCCCGCGCGCACGCCGGTCACGCGCCAGATCAAGTGCTCCAGGCGATGGAAGAAATTCAGCCGCAACAGCAGAGGATTCAACCACCCGGTCGTGATGCAGTAGTAGCGATCGTACGGCGGGGCATGGTGAATCGCGTGGTGGCGCGGACCGAGCACCAGGCCCACGCGCTGCATCCATTGCACCACGGCGGGCGGCGAGTCCTCGTGTGCCCACTTGTGGAACTGGTTGGTCGCGAATACCGCCAGCGCCCCCGAAGCCAGCAAGGTGACGAGGAAAAGCGCCACCGGCTCGCCGCCACGCAACGGCACGAACAAGGCCGGCAATAGCACGGGTGCCGTCGCGATGCTGTTGTTGCCGTTGGTCTCGATGAAGCCGTGGCGCGTGATGCCCTTCTGGTCGACGTGGTGCTCGCGGAACGGACGCACGAAGTTGGCGCCGAACACCGGCGTGTCCACGCTGCCGTAGCGATCGAACAGCCAGTGGATGACGCCGGACATGAAATCGGCGCCGACGTAGCCCGCCAGGCAGGCCAGCGCGATCGTGACGCCATCGAGGGCCGAGCCGACGGCGGACAGGATGCGCCAGCCCAGCGCGGCCTGGATCGAGCCGAACGCGATGATACCTATGATTTCATAGAGTCTGTGTTGGATGACCATCGACTACCACTCGCTGATTCCGCCGAGATTGTAGGCCTTGGCGTACCCGGCACTGCGCAACAGTCGCGCCGCCACGTCACTGCGCGCCCCGGACTTGCAGTACAGGACGATCGTCTCCTCGGGCTTGGCATGGTCTTGGATCAACTCCGCAATCACTTGCACGGGCAGGTTGACGGCGCCCGGCAGTCCGCCCCCTGCGAATTCCTCGGGCGACCGCACGTCGATGAGCCTGGCACCCAGGGCTACCAGATCGTGGGCGGTCGCGCGGGCGATTCGAATGGCATCCATGGGCATCTCCTGGGGGGCTGAACGGGTCATCGGCGGCGAACGGCGTTGAGTACACCGGACCGGCGCGCGGGGCAACAGGACCGGCAAAGGGCTGGCGGAACGACGGCGGATCCGCGTGCAGAATCCGAGCGGGCGAGTGTACCAGACAGCCGTGCCCGCGAGCCACGGGCCCAGGCGACGTCAGGTTGAGGGCTCGCGTCGCGCGGTCGAGTGCGCCGCCCGTTCGGCGACCTCTGCCTCGGTGCGCACCCGCTCGTCCTCGACGTGGGCCTGGATGACCGAAGAGAACCGCGGATCCGCCAACCAATGGGCACTGTGGATGAAAGCCGGCTCCATGCCGCGCCGCAACTTGTGCTCACCGCCCGCGCCCGCCTCGAACCGCGTCAGTCCGGCGTCGATGCAGTGCTCCATCAACCGGTAGAAGCCCATTTCGAAGTGCAGGAACGGGTGATCCTCGGTGCAGCCCCAGTAGCGCCCGTACAAGTGCTTGCCTTTCCAAAAGTTCAGTGTTGCGGCCACGTAGCCGTGCGCACCATGGGCCAACGTGCAGACCACCCTGTGGGCCAGATGCTCGCGAATCCAGGTGAAAAACGCTTCGTTCAGGTAGGCCTCGCCCAGGTGCCGATCGATGTTCTCGAGGTAGCAGCGCCGCACCGCCGCCCACTCCTCGTCGCCCATGTCGAGCCCTTGCACGAGGCGCAAGTCCAGACCCAACTTCGCGGCATCGCGGCGTTCTCGGCGAATCTGCTTGCGGGCGTCGTGGCGGCGGGTGGCCAGGAAGTCTTCGAAACTGTGGTAGCCAGGATTCAGCCACAGCGCCTGCGTCGTCAGTCGGCGAAAGTACCCATGGTTCTGCAGGGATGCCGCCTGACCGGCGTCGACGAACAGCCAATGCACCGAACTGGCGCCCAGCTGCCCCGCCAGCGCACGTCCCGCTTCTGCCAGCATTCCCTGCACTTGCGCGACGTCGGCGTCCGGGTGGACGAGCAACCTCGGGCCCGTCACCGGCGTGAAGGGCACGGCCGAGACCAGCTTGGGGTAGTACGGCGCGCCATGCGTGTGCAGGAACTGCGCCCAGTTGAAGTCGAAAATGAACTCGCCCATCGAATCGGTCTTGACGTACAGCGGTGCCGCGCCGACCAGCTTGGACCCGGCCGGCAGGAGATCCGTCGCGCTCGTCGGGCCTTGGATCAGCAGCAGGTGCAGCGGTTGCCAGCCCGTGCCTTCGCCCACGCAGCCTGCCTGCTCCAGTCCGTGCAAAAACGCGTGTTCTATGAATGGGTTGTCCTCGCCGACCAGGGCGTCCCAGGCAGCGGCGGGCACGGACGACAGGTTGGGTATGGCAACGAGACGCATGCGCGGGGCGCCCTCCTCTGGCGGTTTTCGGAGGGCGGGCCCCTTCGGCTGGCTCAGGGCAGGCTCCAGCCCGCCCCTTGCTACATTTTTGCTACCTCAAAGGTCCGGCAGCGTGAACTCGATGTCCTGCTCGAAACGCACCGCGACCGCCACCCCGTGCAGGCGCGCCGGCGCGAACCGCCACTTCAGCACCGCCGCGCGGGTCGCCGCCAGGAACTCCGGCGCGCACGCGTCGCAACTCGTTTCGACCGCGGTGACGCGACCTCGGGCATCAATCACCGCACGCAGACGCACCACGGCTTCCTGGCGGCGGCGCTCCGCAACCTCTGGATATTTAGGCGCATCGGCCTGCAGGATCTTGGGCGGCTCGTCGACCGCACCCACGGCCAACGGCGCGGCTCCATCGTCGGCATCGCCAGCAACTGCGCCCGCTTCGACCGCCCCCTGGCCAGGCCCAGCCGAGCCGTGCGCGGGACCTGGCGCACCGGCCGTCGGCGCCCCGGCGCCGGGCTGGAGTTCGGTCGCAGCTTCCGGGGCCCGCGAAGGCAAAGCCGCCCGATCGGGCGAGGCTGGCACGGGAGGGGGCACCGCTTTGCGTACTTTGGGCGCGGGCGCGGCGGCGGTTCGCTGGGCAGGCGCTGCGAGCTGCGGCGCGGCGACCGGCGCCAGGGGCTCCACCGGCGCCAGGGGCTCCACCGGAACCGGCGGTTTCCAATCGAGTTCAAAGCTGCGTGCCTGGGCGATGTGTTCGGCCAGTTCGGGCAGGCGCACCTGGGCCGGCCTGGGCGGCCTGCTGTGGCCCAGACCCCGCGAGCCCCACACTGCGGCTCCGTGCGCGCCCAAAGCAATCGCCAACCCTATAGCAAGGTTCCGATTCATCACCCGCGCGAGCCCGCCTGCGCTGTGAGCCGTGCGCGCCGGCGCCACCACAGCAGGCCGGCCAGGCTGGCGAGCAGCAGGGCCGCGGCGCCGGGCGTGCCATTCGAACTCGCGCTGCAACCTGGGGTCTTTGCTACGGGAGCCTGGAACGAGGCCTTGGCGTCGCTCAGCACACCGTCACCGCTCAGGCCGTCGCCCGCGCCGTCCAGGCGGCCGGCATCGGCCGCGGATTCCCCATCCGTCTCGCCGGCATCGGTCTTGCCCGTCTCGCTGGCGTCGGCCTGGGCGCCGCCACAAACTCCGTCGAGGCAAGGCTGATGTCCCGGGCAAGCCTGGATCTGGTCGGGACCGCCGCACGGGTCGGTCGCGCTCACGTCCAGGCCCGCGCAGGTCTTGACCAAAGGCTTGACCGCGCCGACGTGGGCGCATTGGCCGTCCAGGCACGAGTCCTGCGTGCAAGCCAGCCCGTCGTCACAGGTCTTCAACGCGCCGGACAGACAGTTGCCCTGTGCGCAGTAGTCGCCCTCGGTGCAGCCGTCGCCGTCGTCGCAAGCGCCCGTCAACCCCGAAGTCACGCAAGTCCCTGAGGTGCAAGCGTCCTTCGTACACGGATTGCCGTCGTCGCACAGTTTGGCCAAGCCTGCCTGGCAACTGCCGCCCGCGCACGAGTCGCCCACCGTACAGCCGTTGCCATCGTCGCAAGGTGCCGCACTGGCCTCGTGCTTGCACGCCCCGCCCAAGCAACTGTCCTTGGTGCAAGGGTTGCCGTCGTCGCAGTTGGCCCCGTTGCCCGGCTGGCACTTGCCGCCAGCACAGGTCTCGCTGCCGTTGCAGAGGTCGCCGTCGTCGCATTTCTTGGGTACTGTCAAGCACTTGCCGCCCTGGCAGTGATCTGTCTCGGTGCAGGCATCGCCGTCGTCGCAGCCCGCGCCGTTGCTGGCGTGGCTGCAGGTGCCGGCCGTGCAAGCGTCGTCGGTGCAAGCGTTGTTGTCGTTGCAATCCTTGACGGTATTGCCGGTAGCGCAGGTGCCGCCCGAGCACTTGTCGCCGGTGGTGCAGGCGTCGCCGTCCGAGCAGTTGGCGGCGTTGGGGCCGTGCGTGCAGTTTCCGCCCTGACAGCTGTCGTCAGTACAAGGGTTTGCATCATCACAGCTGCCGGCGCAGGGCGGCGCGACGGCGCTGACCCTGACCGCGTCGATGCCCAACATCACGTTCTTGTCGTAGGCCTGCCCGGTGTTGTCGCCGGCGGACACGAACTCGTCGCAATTGCCCGCGAAGTCGTAGGTACCGAGGTCGACCCAGACGTTGGACAGCGGTTTCTGATCGACCACCACCGACGAGTCCTGGCCCGCGTGCCGGATCGTGTAAGCGGGCTTGGCGGTGGCAAAATTGCTCGGCGCGAAGGCTTCGACCTTGTACTTGCCGGGCTTGTCGAAAGTCAGCCGCCAGCGCGCCGCGTTCTCGGCCACGCCCTTGGTGCTCGTGTAGGTGTAGTGCACCGAGCCGCCGTTCGAGCCCGCCACCGCGCCGGTCCACCACGAATCGCTCGGTCCGAGCAACTGGATGCAATCGTTGCCCGCGTCGTCGATCACCGCGTTGCCGCTGACCGGGATCTTGACGCCGCAACACCCCACGGGCCCGGGCAGCGGCGGGGGCTGGCCGTTGACGCACGCCGCGACCTCGGCGTTGTACTTCGCGTAGTCCCAGTACTTTCCTGGATCGGTGTGGGTCTGGTTCGGCAACTGCACGTGACCCTTGATGTGGGCGCCATCGGGCGGCAGGCCCCACTTCTTCACCAGGTAGCAGGTCAGCTTCACGCTCGCGTCGAACAGTTGCGGCGTAATCCAGTTCGGATCGGCGACGAAGCCCTCCTGCTCGATGCCGATCGTGTAGCCATTGGCGCTACCTACGTGCCAACCGATGTCCTTCTCCATGACCATTTGCGTCACCGCGCCGGTCTTGCTGACGACGTAGTGCGAGGACACTTTCGCGCTGGTGTTCTGGAACCAGCTCAGCGTGCCGTTGTAGCTGCCCTGGGTCGTGTGCACGACGATGACAGTGACCTGGCCCTGCCCCGGTTTGCGGTTGCCGGTCTGGTAGTTCGGGCTCTTGATCCAGTTGGCCGGGCCATATTCCGCCGAGCCCAAGGCCGCCTGGCGCTCTTCCCAGCCACCTACGGTCGGATCGTTGGCGCCATAGTCCGTGGCGCACGCGGAAAAGCCCAACAGCCACAGGATATTGGTCGACTTCGCGTGCACCACCGTCGCCTCCTACCCGATCGTCGCCTCGCGCTGGCGAAGCCGATGCCGGATCCAAGCCAACGTACCGATCAGGCCGAGAAATGCCAGCCATCCGCTCGAACCCTGCGCCCGCGCTGCGCCGCAACCGCTGGAAGGCGCGGGCGAGTTGCCGCCGCCGAACTGCTTGGCGCCACTGCCGAAATCGCTTCCGAGGAAGCTGCCGTCGGTCTTGCTCCCGGTATTGCCCGAGTGGGCCGCGTCGCCCGGGCTGCCCGCGGCATCGCCGCCCAGGACCGCCGCATCGTCGGACGTGCTGCCGCCGACGCCCGTCTTGCAAGCCCCGTTCACGCAAGCAGATTCACCCTCGCAAACCTGGATGACCTTGGGCTCGCCGCCGCACGGATCCTGCTGCATGACCGTTTCGCCCTTGCACAGCCGCGTGGCCGGTTGACCGCCAGTATGCAGGCAGATTCCACCCTTGCACGTGTCGTTGGTGCAGTCCGCCTTGTCGTCGCAGTCGAGCGCCTTGCCGGTGCAATTGCTGTCGACGCACGAGTCCTTTTCGGTGCAGGCGTCATCGTCGTCGCACTCGCCGCTGGCCGCGCCGTGCTGGCAGACTCCCCCGCTGCAACTGTCCATCGTACAAGCGTTGCCGTCGTCGCACGACTTGCTGTTCAACGCCGCGCACTGGCCGCCCGCGCAGTGATCGCCCTGGGTGCAACTGTCGCCGTCGTCACAAGATCCCGCGTTGGCTGGGTGAACGCAGGCGCCTTCCACGCAGGCGTCGTCAGTGCACGCGTTGGAGTCGTCGCAGGCCACCAGACTGCCCGGCCAGCACGCGCCGCCCTGGCAACTGTCCGCCGCCGTGCAGGGATTGCCGTCGTCACACAGGCCGGCGCCCGGCATGTGGCTGCACTTGCCGAGGCCGCACTTGTCGATCGTGCACGGATTGCCGTCCTCGCAGTCCACCGGCTTGCCGCCCGCGCACTGGCCGCCCGAACACTTGCCACCGGTCACGCACGCGTCGCCGTCGTCGCACGGGCCGCTTTCATTCTTGTGGCTGCAGTTGCCGGCCGCGCAGGCGTCTTGCGTGCATTCGTTCTGGTCGTCGCAGTTCTTCGCCTTGCCTGCCAAGCACTTGCCGCCGCCGCAGGTGTCGCCCGAGGTGCAGCCGTTGCCATCGTCGCAAGTCGCCGCATTGCCCGCGTGCTTGCAGGCGCCGCCCGCACAACTATCGTCCGTACAAGCGTTCTTGTCGTCGCAATCCTTGCCGGCGCCCGTGCACTTGCCCGCCGCGCACTTGTCGCCCGCCGTGCAACCGTTGCCATCGTCGCAGGCCGCGGCGTTGTTCGTGTGCTTGCACGCATTTGCCACGCAACTATCGTCAGTACAAGCGTTCTTGTCGTCGCATCCGCCCGGGCATTGGCTCACCGCGGTCACCCGGACGGCGTCGATGCCCAACGTGACCGCCTTGTTGTACGCCTGTCCGGTGTTGTCGGTGGCCAGCACGTACTCGTTGCAGTCCGCCGCAAAGTCGTAAGTGCCGAGATCCACCCAGACATTGGACAGCGGCTTCTGATCAACGACCTTGGCGCTGACCTGACCGGCGTGCCTGATCTTGTACGAAGGCTTGGCGGTCGCCAACTTGGCAGGCACCCACACTTCGACCTTGTACTTGCCAGCCTTGGCAAACGTCAGCCGCCAGCGCGCGTAGTTCTCGGCGTCGGCCTTGGTGCTCGTATAGGTGTAGTGCATCGACCCGCCGGTGCCGCTCGCGGTCGACGTCCACCACGACTTGGAGGGGCCGAGCAACTGGATGCAATCATTGCCAGCGTCGTCGATCACCAGCGAACCCGACGTCGGCACTTTCGCGGTGCAGCAACCCGCCTTGGTCGGCGGCGGCGGCGGCGGGGGGGGCGGCGGCGGCGGGGGCGGCGGCGGGGGCGGCCCACCGTTCACGCAAGCCTTGACCATGCCCATGTATTTGTCCCACGGCCAGTACTTGCCCGGGTCGGTGTGGGTCTGGTTCGGCATCTCGACATGGCCCTTCACGTGCGCCTTGTCCGCCGGCAACTTCCACTTCTTGAGCAGGTGGCACGTCAGCTTGCTGCTTTCCAACAGCATCTTGTCGGTCACCCACTTCGGGTCGGCGACGAATCCCTCGTGCTCGATGCCGATCGTGTAACCATTTTCGCTGCCTACATGCCAGGCGATGTCCTCTTCCTTGACCATCTGCGTAAGGGCGCCAGTCTTGGACATGGTGTAGTGCGCCGAGACCTTGGCGCTCGGATTTTTCTGCCACGACACGGCGCCGGCGTAACTGCCTTGCGTCGTGTGGATGACGATCACCTTGACCTGGCCGACCTTGCGGCTGGAATTGTAGTAGTTCGGGCTGGCCACCCACGTCGCCGGCCCGTACTCGGCCTGCCCCAAAGCGGCAGCGATCGTGTCGAAGCCGGCCTCCTCGTTGGCGTCGACCGCGCAGGCCGTCACAGAGAACATCGCGATCAGACAGGCGAAAGGAACGGCGAAACGAGGCATGGCGTGCATGGCGCTCCAAGGGGCCCGGCAAGGGGGCGCAGGGACGGTAGCACAGGGACCCAGCGCCTGTTCTTGTCTCACATCGCGCTGGGGTCTGCACGCCACAACCTGGAACTCCCTGGCGTCGTCCTGCATGAACAGCGGGAGATTCGGCGGGCGCTCCTTGCCTTGCCGCCGCTCTCCTGCTAGCAGACTGCGCCGTAGCGACGTTTCCATCCGCCAGGAGTTCGCCATGCCGTTCAAGCTCGGTTCCCGCACGATCAACCAGGTCGCCGTCATCGGTTCGGGTCAGATCGGTCCGGACATCGCCCTGCATTTCGCCAAGGTTCTCGCACCGTTGGGCGGCAGCGTAGTCGTCGTCGACGTCAGCGAAAAAGCCCTGGCGGCCGGCAAGGCCAGGCTGGGCAAGAAGATCGCCAAGGGAGCGGAGTCGGGCGCGTGGAAGCCCGCTGAAGCCGAAGCGATGTTGGCAGCCGTCAAGTTTACAAACGTCTACAAGGACGTCGCCAAGGCCGATCTGGTCGTCGAGGCGGCGAGCGAAGACGAAGCTCTGAAGGCCAAGATCTTCACGCAGTTGGAAGGCCTGTGCGCCAAGGGCACGGTGTTCCTTTCGAACAGCTCGCATCTCGAACCCGAGCGCATCTTCGCGACCCTGAAAGACAAAAGCCGGGCGGCGGTCGCGCACTACTTCTTCCCGGCCGAGCGCAACCTGATGGTCGAGATCGTGCCCGGTGCCGACACGGCGCCCGAGCTGACCGCGTGGCTGCTGAGTTTCTACGAGCAGATCGGCAAGATTCCCGTGGAAGTGCAGTCCCGCTACGGCTACGCGGCGGATCCGATCTTCGAGGGCATCTTCCAAGCGGCGTGCCTCGCTGTGCAGGAAGGCCTCGGCAGCGTGAAGGAAGTCGACTTCGCGGCCCGCGCGGCGCTCGGCATGACGGTCGGGCCCTTCACCGCGATGAACTTGACGGGCGGCAATCCGATCACCGCGCATGGCCTGGATTTGATGCGGGAACGCTTCGTCACGGCCGAGAATCCCACGCCTTGGTTCGGCGCGCCGCGACTGCTGAAGGACAAGCTCGCCGCGGACGGGCCGACCGGACAGTGGGAAGTGTGCGGGCGCGGCGAGACCGTGACGCTGCCCGAGGAGCAGGAACGCAAGATCGTCGAGGCCTTGCGCGGTGCCTACCTGGGCCTGAGCCTGGGCATCCTGGACAGTGGCATCGTGGCGATGGCGGACTTCGAACTGCTGATCGAGACGGCGCTGGATCTGAAGGGACCGTGCCACCTGGTCAACGAACTGGGCCCGCGCGAGGCGTTGCGTCTGGTCGAGCAATACGGCAAGGATCACGCGGGCCTGCCGGTGACCGACCTGTTGGCGATGCAAGCCAAGGCCGATGCGCCCATCCCGCTGTCCAACCTGGTCGAGACCACGCTGCAAGCCGGCGAAGGCACGATCCACCTCGTGCGCATCCGCCGCCCCAAGGTGCTGAATGCACTGGACTCGGCGACCTACGCGCAGTTGCAGGGCGCGGTCGAGCGGCTGGCCTGGGACGGCGAGGCGATCGGCATGATCATCAGTGGTTTCGGGACCAAGGCGTTCGTCAGCGGCGCGGATATCCGGGCCCTGCACGCGGTGCACACCCCCGAGGAGGGCTACGCGATCGCCAAGGTGGCGCACGATCTGGCCCGCGGCATCGAGTTGGGCGACAAGCCGATCGTGGCCGCGCTCAACGGCTTGGCGTTCGGCGGCGGTCTGGAACTGGCGCTGGCCTGCCATGCCCGCATCGCACCGGAAAAGCTGAAAGTGTTGGCGTGCTTGCCCGAGGTGAACCTGGGCATCATTCCGGCGGGCGGTGGCACCCAGCGGCTGCCGCGGCTGATTGGTCTGGACAAGGCCAATGTCCTGTTGCGCACCGGAGCTTCGCTGTCGTCGGACGAGGCGCTGGCGTGTGGTCTGGTGCAAGAGTTGGCGCCACAAGCCGAGGTGGTCGCGCGGGCGGCGGCGCTGGTCCAGGCCCTGGCGACCGGCCAGAAGCCCTGGAAACGCATCGAGGAAGACGCTATCGCGGAGGAGGACGAGGAACTGGCGCCGGTCGACATCGGCCATCGCTCCAAGCGGGTGGACGCGCTGCTGTGCGAGTCGATCCTGGACGGGGCGATGCTGACGCTGGACGAGGGACTGAGCCAGGAACTGGGCGTGTTCAAGGAGATCTGCGCGCTGCAGGACATGCGCATCGGCGTGGAGCATTTCGTCAAGAACGGGCCGAAGACGCCGGCGCAGTTCGTGCACGCCTAGCGATCCGGGGCGTCACTTCCGCCGGTACACCTCGATATTGCCGAAGATCGTCACGCCACTGACGCGCAGCCGAGGCGTTTGCGGACCGTGGGCACCGTCCTCGCTGGCGTGCGATTCGACGTTGCCGAACACGGGCATCGCGGCGATCTCGACCTCGACGCCGGGCGGCACGATGATCTCGGTGTTGCCGAACAGGCAGACCACGCGCAGTTCAGTCACGCCCGACGGCAGCGGCGCGTCACGGAAGTCGAGCTGAGCATTGCCGAAGAGCGTGATGATCCGCTCGTGGCGAGCCGGGGTCCAGCGCCCCTTGCGCGCGACGCCGCCGAAGATCGAGACCAGGGGCGAAGGGCGCGACATGGCCAGCGCGTGCTCGACCGGCGCGGCCGGCGGCGTGGTGGCCAACGCCGGCAGGTCAGCGACGAGACTGTCGAGTTCGTGTAAGTGGACAGCCAGTTGCGCATGTTCGACCCGGCGTTCGTACTCGCGCAGGTCGAGCGTGCTGAGGGCGTAGTGGGCGCCGAGGTGTTCGACCACGGCCTGGCGTTGCTGGGCTCCGGCGCGGAGGCCGGGTGGCTGCGGGACCGGGACCGGGAGCGGGTTCGGGTTCGGGTTCGGGTGCGGGTTCGGGTTCGGGTTCGGGTTCGGTCCCGGCTCCGGCTCCGGCTCCGGCTCCGGCACCGGGTCGATTGCCGAGTCCATGGCCGGATCCCGGGTCGTCCACCAGCCGGCTGCGTCGGCCG
>CAYHHL010000137.1:0-15995 GCA_964356325.1 uncultured Enterobacteriaceae bacterium
CCTCGGCAGCGTGCGATATTTCGCCGATTTACGAAACTCCGATGCGAAATATCGTGCCCGCCCCGGTCACCGCCACGCCCGTGCGCTCACGTCATGCATACATGCTTGAAATTCAGTAGATTAAGCGGACATTGTACATTGGCACGAACCTTGCTTTTCGCTAACGTGTGCTACCTCGGCGGGACGATCCCCCTCCCGCCGAGACGGCATCGCGCAGCGGGCCCCCCGCTGCTTGGAGAGCCATTCCATGTTCATCCGCACCGCATCTCCAGTGGGCCTGGCCTTCCTGGCGATCGCCGTCCTCGGCTGCGGTCCGGCGGCACAGGATCCGTTCGAAACCACCGTCGTGCCCCTCCTGGAGCAGCGCTGCGCCAGCGGGACCTGCCACGGTGTGGCGCCTGGCGAGAAGAACCTCGCCCTGGACGAGAAACGCTGGCTGACCTTTCGCATCGACGCCCGCGGCCGCATCAGCGACGTCGACGCGGCGCGGGTGTCGGTCAAGGCCAAGATAAGCGCCCACGAAGATCGCGCATTCTCGACCCTGCTGCGCAAGACCTTGCCGGTCGGGCAGGGTGGGCTGTTCCACTACAAGAACGAGGTGTTCCCGTCGCGCGACGACCCGGCGTACCGGGCCCTGGCACAGTGGGTCGCGACAGTCACGGACGGCACCGAAGGCGCGACGGATCCGCCCTTGACCGGCAACGAGAAGCTTTTCCAAGACAAGGTCTATCCGGTGCTGGTACAGCGCGGCTGCACGACCTCGAGCTGCCATGGCGCGGTGATGTTCGGCGGCGCCCAGTTCGTCGCGCCCACGCTGCCCGGCACGCTGCAGGTGGCCCATGCGGACCTGCGCACGACCCACGCGGAGGCGCGGCGCAGCATCACGTTGTGGGGCGATCCCCTGCAGTCGCGCCTGGTGACCAAAATGCTGCCGCTGGCGATGGGCGGCATTCCGCACAAGGGCGGCAACGACCTGTTCTTCGCCAAGGAGACCGAGTCGGGGCAGGATCCGCGCAAGTCCAAGATCGTGCAAGACATCGTCGCCTGGATGCTGGCCGAGCGCGCCGCCGAGCCGAACTCTCCGGTGCCCACGACCGACCCGGCCGTCGTCGCGGTGGGCGGGCCGCTGCCGGTGGCGGGGCCGTTCGACGTGCAGCCGTTCACGCCGGGTACGGACTTGTACCGCCTGGATCCGCCCTACACGGCCAAGCCGCTGAACCTGACGGCGGCCTTCCACAAGGCGCCCGCGGACATCCGCAGCCCGGCGGTGAGCCACGACGGCAAGACCCTGGTCTTTGCGATGCGGACGTCCGTTGAAGACGCGCACAACGTCTTCGTGATGAACCTGGACGGCACGGGCCTCAAGCAACTGACCACGGACAAGGCAGCGGGGCCTCTCGGACGCGTGATCGGCAACTTCAATCCGGTGTTCGGACCCAACGGCGGCTTTTCGGCAGGCGGCAAGAGTCCGGCCGAGCGCGTGTATTTCTCCTCGACCCGCGGCGGTGGCGTGGCCGATCTGATGGGCACGCAAAACGCGGACTTGTATGCCATGGACGTCGACGGCCAGCACCAGGAGCAGTTGACCTGGACCGTGGTGCCGGAGGTGGCGCCGTGGTTTCTGTCGACCGGCGAGTTCGCGGGCACCATGGCCTACACCATCAAGCGCTCGGCGGAAGGCGGCTACAAGGGCGTGCTGTTCCGCTTTCCCATCGACCACAATGCCGAGTTCCACATCCAGCCCGAGGCGCACCCACACTTCGGCATGAGCGAGCCGCAGCAGGTCTTCTACCGGGTGCGCGAGCTGCCCAGCGGTCGGGCGACCTTGACCCTGATGGACGCAGGCAATGTCTGGCGCGGAGGCCAGTTGGCGATGCTGGAGCGCCAGTTCGCGGTCGAAATTCCCGAGGGCCAGGAGGCCAAGGCCACGCTGCCGGGCTTCCGCCACGCGCTGACCATCCTGACCCCGGACGCGGCGCGCAGCGGGCTGAGCCAGGACGGCTTGTGGCGCGACCCGACGCCCATGCCCGACGGTACGGTCGTGGTGGCGCACGCGGCGACGGCGACGGATCTGGCGGACGTCAACGCGGCGCCGCGCCCGGCCCTGGTGCGCGTGACGGTGGCCGAGGACGCCGTGACCAACCGGCCCAAAGTCAGCAAAGTCTTGGTATTGCAGGATGATCCCACGCTTGGATGGTCGGAGCCGGTGGCGGTGTGCGCGCACGGCACCGAGGATCCGCCGCATCCGCGCAAGTGGGACGACACCAGCGCGACCGCGACCCTGGTGCACAGCGGCGTGCAGGTCATCGAGGCGGTCCTGGCGCAACTGCCGCCGTTGGCAGCGCGTTCGCTCCGGGACGACATCGCCTATGTGCGCGCGGTGGTGCCGCTGCACGTCGCCGGCGAACTGGACCCCAAGCCGGTGCCGGCCGCCGAGACCAAGTACCAGTTGCCCGGCGCGTCCACGCTGTCGCTGACCGGGCGCATGCCGCTGTTCGCCGCGGTGGAAATCGCCCCGGCTGCGGACGGCAGCCTGGCCGCGCACATCCCCGCCAAGGTGCCGCTGCGCATCGTGACGCTGGACAAGGATCACATGGCGGTGGGCGGACTTCAGCACCAGTGGTACGCGGCGGCGCCGGGTGAACGCTTCCCGGTGGGCATCTCGCCGCCGTCGTTCAACGCCCGGTGCGCGGGTTGCCACGGCGCGATGGACGGCAAGCCGACGTCGGTGCTGCAGCCGCCGATGGACTTCATCACCCAGGCCTCGGTGACGCTGGCACTGTATGACGGCCAGGATCGCCGCAAACCCAAGGAGTTGCCGACGGTGACGGCGCAGATGTTCGTGTTCGTCGACTTCCAGAAGCACGTGCAGCCGATCCTGGATCAGAAGTGCGCGTCCTGCCACTCGGGGGCCCAGCCCGCCGGTGGTTTGGCGCTCGGTGTTCAAGCGACAACATGGTATTCTGAGGCGTACGAGAACCTGCTCAAGCCCGGCACAGGATCGGCGGGCGGCTTCGAGTACGTGGATGCGTTGGGCTATCGCGGTCGCGGTTCGTTCCTGGCCGAGAAGATCATGGCGCGCGAGTACGAAGCGCCACGCAAGTTCACGACGCCGTGCCCACCCGCGGGGGCGACGCCGCTGACCGAAGACGAGAAGACGACGTTGCTACGGTGGATCGAATTCGGCGCGGCCTGGGTGGGCGTGCCCCCCGCGGCGAAGTAGGAGCGTATGGCGCAAAGACCGCGGAACCACTGGAGACCGAACGGCATCGTGCTGGTGGTTGCAAGCCTTGCGCCGGGTTGCCTCGCCGATCCGCAGGCCACAGCGCCCCTGTTCGCCGCGCCGCTGCATGCCGACGCCAGCCCGGTCAGCCGCCAGACCTTCGCCTTGGAGACCGGGCCGTTGTTGGAGAAGCGCTGTGGGGACTCGATGTGCCACGGCCGGCCCGAGCGGCCGCTCGCCCTGTACGCGGTGGGTGCGCGCCGTCTGGACCCCGCGACGACGCACCTCAAGGTGCCGCTGACCGAGGCCGAGCTGGACGCCAACTACACGTCCATCCTTGGCTTTCTGGACTCCGGCAACCCGCGCGCGACCACGCTGCTGCAAAAAGCCACCGGCCACATGGGCCACGAGGGCGGCCCGGTGTTCGCCGCGCCGAGCGACCCCGAATGCGCGGCCATCATCGCCTGGATCCTGGGCAAGGAGATGCCATGAAGCGCTGGCTACTCGCCCTGCTGCTGCTCGCGCTGGCGCTGACGTCGCTGCCGGCGTGCGAGGACGCGCTGCCCACGGTGACAACGCTCAAGCCGGCCGCCAATCCCATCGGCCCCTTCGATCCGCTGTGGACGCCGCAGCCGCACCGGGACCGGCCGCGCGGGCTGTGCGTGGCGCCCGATGGCAAGCGGGCCTGGGTCGCGCTGTCGGGCACCGAGGACGAGCCGGGGCATGAGCTGGCAGTCATCGATCTGCAAGGGTTTCACGTGCTCAGACGGGTGACGCTGCCTGGCACGCCGTGGGGCTGCGCCGTGCATCCGGCCGGGCGGTTCGTGGTGGTGACCCTGCGGTTCAGCGACCATGCCGTGGTCCTGGATGCCTCAACGGACCAGGAGGTCGCGCGCGTGCCGGTGCCGTACTATTCGGAACTGCCGCTGTTCAGCAAGACCGGCGACCGCTTGTGGTTGACCAACCGTTGGAAGGACTCGGTGCTGTCCTGGGACGTCGAGGTCGGCAGCACGTTCAGGGTGCGTGCCAAGGACTACGACGGCGTGCCGGCCGAGGAGGAAATGGGCGTTCCGGTCGGCGACAATCCCTTTGCACTCGCGGAGTCCAGCGACGGCACCAAGCTGTTCGTGGGCGCCATCGCCGGCTTGACCACCTCGGTCATCGACACCGCGACGCGCAAGCTCATCGACGTCGACGCCAACCCCGCCACGCAATCGGCGCACGCCCCGGCCGGCATCAACCACATCGACTTCCACTCGCCGGTGGGCGGACTTGCGGTGTCCGGGCGGTTCCTGTTCATCGCCGACACCGGGCCGGGCACCGGGTCGCACCCGTACAAGGGCTTGGACCTCAATGACGACGGCCAGCCAGGCGACGGTACAGCCAACGTCATCTTCCAGGATTTGCAGAACGAAATCGCCGTGGTGGACACGCAGACCTACCAACTCGTGGGCCGCTACACCTCGGACAGCATCAGCGGCAAGGACTACCGCGACGTCGATCCGGACCTGCCGTACCGCGGCCTGTCGATTCCACCGCCGGACCTGTGGTCGCCGGACGTGGTGGCGTACCTGCCGCCGAAGTCGACCTGGATCGTCGCCGGCGCGCTGCCCGAAGCGATGGTGGCCGAAAACGATCGGCTGTGGGTCGCCTTTGCGGGTTCCAACGACGTGCAATCGTTCCGCATCGCCGCAAACGGCGGCCTGACACCATTACAGACCACGGCCGGGCTGTACCGGACGGGCTTCAACCCCAAGGCCATCGCGGCGGTCGGCGGGCGCATCGTGACCGTGGACCGCTTGGGCGAGTCGCTGACGCGCATCGATCCGAGCCAAGCGCCGGGCAGCGAGGAGCGCCTGTTCGTGGGCGACGTCAAGGGCGGGCCCTTCCCCAGCACGGACACCGAGATCGGCGAGGGCGTCAATGAGATGACAGCCGTTTTCACCATCGACGGCGATCAGACGTGCGTGCACTGCCACCGCGACAACGGTTCCATCGCGCGACCGATCGTCATGCCTTTGCAGGCCAATCGCGACTTCAGCGCGCGCAACGTGATGGCCCAGCGCGGCCTGTACGACACGCGGCCGTGGTTTGCCGAGTCGGCGATGGACGAGACGAACTTCTTCCCGGTGCTCAATGAGTTCGCGCGCAAGGAGAACTTCTGCTGCGAGGGCCTGGACGCCACGGTGTGGTCGAAGTACCCCAAAGTCGAGGTCTGCGCCGCGCTGCCGGAAACGCCGGGCTGCCAACAGGTGCTGCACTGCCAGGACGACCCGCCGCCCGAGTGCGCGCAGCGACCGTACGCCAAGACACCGTTCCTGCGCCGGGCCGACTTCATGCGGGACGCGGCCAAGCGCCTGTTCGGCCGGGACAAGACGTTCGGCGACGCGCTGTGGATGGAGGCGAAGGACGGCTCGCACCAGCCGATTCCGCTGGATTTCGACGGCATCACCAAGGCGATCGGCCTGTTCATGCTGCGCACGCCGCGCCTGCTGCCCAATCCCAACCAGGCGCAAGACCTGCCCAGGGCGCGGCGCGGCAAGGTGCTGTACGAGGACCCGAACGTGGGCTGCAACAGTTGCCACCCGCTGCCGCTCACCACTACGGCTACGCTGCCGACGCTGTTTTCGCCGTCTGACATGCCGATTCGCTTTCCGCCTGTGATTTCACCGGAGACGACGCCGGAGGGTAAGGATTCCTCGAGGCTGACGCCCGGTTTCGTCGGTTCATTTCCGCAGACCCTGCAGGGACCGGAAGGCGTGCGTTTCGGGGCGACGCCGCTGCGGGGCCTGTGGGACCGGGCGCGGCGCTTCTACCATGATGGGCGCGCCCGCTCGCTGCGTGAGGCCCTGGCGACGCCGGGGCATGCCATCCTGCGTCCAGGCGAGCAGGGCTTCAACGAGCGCAAGGGCACGTTCGACACGCACGGCGGCACCAGCCAACTGACCAGGTACCAGCTCCAGGACCTCATCCACTTTCTGCACACCCTGTAGGTTCCGATGCGAGTGGCCGTATCTCATGCAGTTTTGCTGATGCTGGCCATCCTTGCGGCTCCGGGCTGCGCACCCGTAGGCGCGTGGCAGCGCGGCGCTCTGTTGGACCGGCGGATGCAGGTGGCGCCGCATCCGGAGCGCGAGGCCGCCCGGCAGCACGTGCTGTCGGTGCGCGAAGGCGCGGCGGGCGGAAATGGCGTGGCCGGGGGCGGGTGTGGCTGTGATTGAAGGCGTGGCCCGCACCGGGATCTGGCGACAGTTCAAGGCTTTCGCTCTGTGCGTCGCGGGTAGCCTAGCGGTCGTGCCCGCGTTGGCCGCCGACCGCGCCGGCAGCGTCCTGCTGGTCTACACGGACAGCGACAACGTCACGGTCTGGAAACCCACGGCGGGCGGCAGCGTCACGCTCGGACCGGCCACGGCGTCCGCGCACTGGTCCACGGACTTCATCAGCGCCGCCTCGGTCGACCTGATCTCGAGCGCATCCCCGCGCGGCTACGACGAGATCCGCAACGAAGCTCAAGCGGGAGTCGGCTGGGACTTTTCCGGCGGCCGCAAGATCGACGCCAGCTACACAGTCTCTGACGAGCCTGACTTCCGCAGCCAGAACATGGGCCTATCCGCCGCGATGGACCTGTTCGAGCGCCGCGTGACCGGCATCCTGGGCGTGGGCGCGTCCATGGCGCAGGTCGGCCGCGCGGGCGACGCGGACTTCTGGCGCGACCGCGACAGCCAGGACTTGAGCTTGCAGGGCTCGGTCATCCTGGCGCCGGCCACCGTGCTCGACGTCTTCGCCACCAGCCAGCACATCAATGGCCTGCAATCCAGCCCTTACCGCTTCGTCCGCCTGTACGAGCCCGGTGCCACCCAACACGGCACGGCGGTCGCTGAGCGCGTGCCCGAACAGCGCTGGCGCAACACCGCGACCGTGCGCCTGCGCCATCGCCTCGCCCCGTCGCTGTTTGCCTTGGCCGACTATCGCTTCTACGCCGACACTTGGGGGCTGGTCGCGCACACCGTGACGGCGCGGACCACCTGGACGCTGCCCGGCGGCGCCTTTGCCTTGGCCCTGGAAGCCCGTGGCCACGTCCAAGGCCGCGCCGACTTCTACCAGCGCCGCTACGCCATGCAACCGGATGGGCCTGGTGGGCCGCGTGGGCCGCAGTGGCGCACGGCAGACAAGGAACTGGGGCCGATGTGGACGGCACTGGCGGGCATGCGCCTGGAGTGGACGCCCTGGCGCCATCACGACGCCTGGCACGTCGGTCTGGGCGGCGACGTGCTGCACATGCGCTACCTGGACAGCCCGCTCATCACGCAGCGAACGGCGCTCCTGACCGTGCTGGATCTGAGCTGGGATCGCTAGCCAGCATACGAGGTTGTGATGATTCCGCGCCATGCATCGACCCTGACGTTGCCGGTCCTGACGCTGGCGCTCCTGACGCTGGCGCTGCCGGCGTGCAGTCCGCCGCCCGAGGGCCAGGATCGGCTGGACGCCACGGCCGAGGACGTGGTGCTGCCGGACTGCAAGCAAGCGGCGACCCTCTACGCCATCGCGGCGGATGAGTCTCACGTCGACCTGACGACAGGCGCCGCTCTCGCGATCACGCGGGGTTTCCAGGGCTTCCTGTTCGTGCGCGTCGGCTTGAGGGCGCCTTTCCCCCTGCCCACGACGGTCAAGCTCAAGGTTCATATCGCGGTCCAGGACGGCACCGACGTCGCGAGCCAGTTCTCCACCGTGCATAGCCACGCCACCGGGGACGGCTCCTTCGTGACGACCGACGTCGCCTTCTTCTTCAACGACATGCCGCTCGCCGCCATGGTTGGCCGCACCGCGCACGTGCAGGTGACCGCCAAGACGGCGGATTGCGTCGTGCAAGCGGCGGCGGACGTGACCCTGACCGTCGGCGATTTCATGGCGCAAGACGCAGGGTTCTGGGACTCGAGCGACACTTCGCCGTGACCCCGGTCAGCGCATCTACGGCGACGGCTCAGCCAGTGGACGGTGGCGGCATGTCCCCGCTCGGCCGTGCTGCTGCGCTCGTGGCTCTGGTGCTGGTCTGGGGCACACAGTACCTGGTGATGAAGCGCGCGATGGTCGACGTGCCGCCACTCATGTTCGCCGCGCTGCGCTACGGCCTGGTCGCGGTGGTGGCCCAGGCGGTCCTCATGGCGCGACACGTGCCGCCGCCTAGCCGTGAATTCAATAGGTTGCGTCTGGTCTATGGGCTCAGCCAGGCGCTCGGCGTCGGCCTGCTGTACTGGGGGCAGGCGCGGGCGGCCTCGTCGGTGGTGGGCGTGCTGACGGCCACGTCGCCGGTGCTGGTGGCCCTGGTGGCGCCTCGCTTCGTGCCCGAAGAGCGCTTGGAAGGCCGGGTGTTGCTCGCTTCGTTGGTAGGTCTGGCGGGCACGGCGTTGCTGATCGCGGGCACGGGCACGCAGACGCCGACCAGCCTGCCCGGCGTGCTGGCGGTGCTGTTGGCGACGGCGGCGACGACCCCGACCAAGGTGGCGGCGCGCAAGCTGACCGTGCGCTTGTCGGCGTTCGTGCTGCTGCGCGACATGGGCGTGCTGGTGGCAGTGACCCTGGCGCTGGCCTCGTGGCTGGGCGAGCGTGACCTGACCGTGCGCTGGACCGAGAGCGCGGTGGCGGCCGTGCTCTGGCTGGGCCTGGTCGGTTCGGCGGCGGCGACGGGACTCTACCTCGTGTTGCTGCGGCACGTGGCCGTGGCCCGCCTGAGCTACCTGCAGTTCGCCAACGCCGCGGTCGCGCTGGGGATCGGCGTCAGCCTGGGTGGCGAGCCCTTCGGCGTCTGGCAGGGCGTGGGCGCGGTGCTGATCCTGGCCGGTGGCGTGGTGGTCGTGTACCGGCCGCCTGTGCCTGGGTTGGCCCAGCCCTGACCGGTGCCGCTACTTCGCTTTCTTGGTCAGGCCCTTGAGCCACGCGGCCATCGTGTCCAGCTCGGCGCTCGTGCCTTTCCACGAGCCCTTGTGCTTGACCTTCTCGCCGGGCTTGACGTCGGAATTCTTGTCGATTTCCTTGTTCAGCCACTGCTTGAACCACGCCGCCTCGTGCTCGCCGCCCACCCCGGACAGGTCGACGATGCCGTCCTTTTCCTTGACCGGCGCGATGCCCTCGGCCGAGACCTTGTGGCATTTCGTACACTTCTGCGCGAGGAACAAGTCCTCGCCTGCACTGCCGCCCGTGGCCGGCTTGGCTTCGGCCGGCTTGGTTTCGGCCGCCTTGGCCTCGGCCGTCTTGGTTTCGGCTGGCTTGGTTTCAGCCGCCTTCGGGTCCGCGGCCTTGGCAGCAGCAGGCGCGGTCTTGGCCGCCTTCTTCTTGCTGGCAGCCGCGGTGGCCGCGGCCTTGCTCTTGGGTTTGGCCTTGGTCTTGGCGAGCGACAGCGAAGGGATGGCTAGCAGGCCGGTCAGCAGGCAGGCGACGACGAGGGGCGGAAACTTGCGCATGGGCGGCTCCAGGAGTGCGACGGCACGCCCGCGCGCGATTCGGCGGCATGACGCGAGCATGCGCGGGCCGGCTGGCGGGTGTCCGGTCCACGAGCCTAGCAGCGCCCGGCCGTTCTGTGTATGCCCTTGTCCGTTGAAAATAGCAGTCTGTGTCAGGCTTCTGTCACGCCGGCAACAGCGCCGTCGCGCATTCGATCCGGCTGGGAGGCCGCCCGGGTGCCGACGCACCCCAGCATGCCCCAGGCCACGACCAGGCCCGTCGCTGCGCACAGCCCGCCGGTGGCGCGGGTCAGCCAGGCATTCTGCAGCGCGATGGCGAGCAGGCCGGTCAGCAACCCCGCGAGGTGCAGCCCCAGGCCGATGCGCACGATGGGGCCGGGCCACAGCCGCGCCATCGGCGGCACCGACTTGATGCCCACGAGCGGCGAGAAGCGATGGAACCACACCATGAATGGCACGATACGCGTCAGCATCCCATGGACCAGCAGGCCGGCCCAGCCCCAGGCGGCCAGCCAACCGAGCGCCAGCGGCCAGCGGCCATCCACGCCGGCCACCGCAAACACCCCGGCGATCGCGCACAGGGGCGCGGTGACCAGCGAAACCTGCCAGAACAGCAGGCTTGGATCCTTGCGGCGGCGTCGGCGCGCGCGCAGGGCTTGCCAGGTCAGCCACGGCGCCAGCAGCCACACCGCCACCACTGCCGGCAGCGCGCACAGGCCGAACAGGGTCGAGGGGGACAGCCCCGGCGCCACGGCTTCGCCCAGCCACGGCGCGGCCAGCACCAGGACCATGCCGGCTGCCAGCAGGCCCAGCACCGTGCGCGCGGCCCGGTCCGGTACGGCGCGCGCCAGGTAGAACATAGGCACCACCTGCCACGACACCGCCGTCACCAGGCCGCCCACCCAGCCAAGCAGCCCTAGAGACACGTGGACTTGCAGCCACATGGCCCGCGCCGACGCGAAGTCCCCGGTGACGTGCTGCCACGCCATGCGCACCCCCAGGCCCACCAGGACGGCCAGGCACGCCACCGCCAAACGCATGCCGAGCACGGTCGGCGATCGCACCGGCGTTCGGAGAAAGAGCGCCGCCGCGATGGGCAGCCCGAACAGCACGACCGCGGCCGACAACCCCAGCGCGCCCGCCGCCACCCACGCCGGCTGGCCGCGCCACAGCCCGGCGACCAACGCCCAGGTGCCCACGGTCAGCAACGCGTGCACCGCATGGCCCAGACGCACCCAGGGCACCGGCGCGCCCGCCACGACCGGAATCATCTGGTACAGCGCGCCGCACATCGCCATCGTCAGCACGCCCAGAGTGCCCAGGTGCGTCAGCGCGAGGGTCTGCGGCAGCCAGGTGCTGACCAGCGTCGATTCACTGCTCCAGGCCAGAAGTGTCCCCGCCAACAGGGTCATCGCCGGCACGGTCAGGAAAAACGCGAGCGGCACGGCGATGGGCGGCGCCTGATCCAGCCGAAGTCCGCGCTGCTTCATGGCGACTTTCTGACGTGCAGCAGCGCGCTGCCGTCGGGCTCTGTGTGCACCGCATGCTCCAGGCCGCGCGAGGCCAGGTGCGGCAACAGCAGGCTCGGCACGCGCGGAACCCGAAACAGCAGCGAGGCCCCGGGTGCCAACGCCGACGTCAGGGTCAGCACGCATTCCAGCGGTTCGGGCGCCGGCAGGTCGCGCAAGTCCATGGGATCGGGAGCATCCGCCGCGCGCACCTCGATGTCCCAGCGGCCAGGCGTCACCTGTGCGTCCGTCACGTGCAAGCCGCGCCCAGCCAGCACCGCCAACAGTGGCGTGGGGCGGAAGGGCGCCGTCAGCTTCAACACGCCCCCGGCCGGCATGCGCCCGACGGCATCCAGCACCGCGGCGAAGGGATCCACGCCCGACGCCAGCAGCGGCCGCACGTCCAGAGCGGACAGCACAGCCAGCACAGGCAGTTGCGCTTGCGCCCGGTCGACTTGCCGCGGTTGACCCGCCAGCACTGCCGCCCGCCAGAACGCCGCCAATGCCATGGCTTGTTCGCCCAGCGGCTCGCCCCGCCCGAGCATCTGCCACTGCATCAGCACGCCCTGCACCAGCGCCACCAGCAGACGACCCGCCCCTTCGGCATCGATCTCGGCCGGCAACGTACCCTCGCGTTGGCCGATGCGCACCAACTCGGCCACCAGCGTCCGCTGCATCGCCACCAGCGCCTCGACCTGCAACCGCGTAGTCGACGGCTCGCCCTGAGCCACATCGTGGAACAGCAAGCGCGGCAGGCCCGGATGGCTCTCGACGTGCGCGAACAGGCCCTGCACGAGCCGGGCGACGCGTTCGGGCACCGGCAAGGGCGAAGTCAGCACGTCGTGGGCCAGCCCGGCGAGATCCGAGCGCGTTCGCGCCAGCAAGGCCAGGATCACCTCGTCGCGCGACCGGAAATGGCGAAACAGCGCCGGTTGCGTCAGCCCCACGGCCTTGGCGATTTGCCGGGTCGTGATGCGCTCGACCGGCGTGGTGGCAAGCAGATCCAGCATCGCGGCGATGATCTGCTGTTGGCGGCGGTCCGTAGTCTGGCGTTCGGTGTGCTTGCGGTCGGTCATGGCTTGCGGCCTTGGTTATCGTGCGATAGCATGTTAGCACTAAGCGCGGCGACCTGCCAAGCGCGAGGGAGGATGCGGATGAACCAGAATTGCCTGACCGACGGACTCTTGCCGTTTTTTGCCCATGACCACCGGACTTGCGACGACCTGTGGGCCCAGACCGAAGTGGCCGCGCAAGACGGCGACTCTGCAACGGCGAGCGAGGCGTGGCAACGGTTCGACTCCGCATTGCGCCGGCATCTGGCGATGGAGGAGGAGGTCCTGTTTCCGGCGTTCGAAGCGGCGACCGGTATGACCACCGGGCCCACGCGGATGATGCGCCTGGAGCACACGCAAATGCGCTGCGTTTTGGACCAGATGGCGGCGGCGGCACGGCAAGGCGAGTGGCAAGACCTGTGCGACCACGGCGACACGCTGATGATGCTGATCGGCCAGCACAACGCCAAGGAGGAGGGCATGCTCTACCCGATGGCGCAGGCGCATCTGGGCGGGCAGTGGCCGGGGCTCAGCGCGCGGTTGCAGGCGTACGGGGTGGCGTGATCTCCTCGGCATCCAAGTACTTGCCGCGCCCGAATCACGAGGGCTCGTAGCGATAGCCCCAACCGCGCACAGTCAGGATGTGGCGCGGGTGGTCGGGCTCCGGTTCCACCCAACGCCGCAAACGTACGATGAAATTGTCGACCGTGCGTTCCGTCGGGCTGGAGTCCATGCCCCAGGCCTCCTCCAGGATGTCCGCGCGGCTCAGGGTCTTGCCGGGATTGCGCACCAAGAACCGCACGAGCGCCGTTTCCTTGTCGGTCAGGTTGTGCCACTCGCCGTCGGCCGTTTGCAGCGCGTGCTTCTCCAGGTTCACCCGCGCGCAGCCCAGCGCGAACTGCTGGTCGGTCGGCACTTCCAGACTACCTTGGCTTCTGCGCACTTGCGCCCGGACACGCGCGAGCAGCTCGGCCATGTCGAACGGCTTGCACAAGTAGTCGTCCGCCCCGCCGTCCAGGGCGTGGACCTTGGTCTGCATGTCGTCCCGGGCCGTCAGCATCACGATCGGCGTGCCGACGCCTGCTGCGCGCACCTGCCGGGCGGTTTCCATGCCGCTCTGGCCGGGCAGGCCGATGTCCAGCAGGATCACGTCGAAACGCGCGGTCGTGGCGGCGGTCAGGCCCAGTTCGCCCGTGAGCTGCCAATCCACATCGAAGCCCTCCTGCGTCAGATTCAGGCGAACCATGGTGCCGATGAGCGGGTCGTCTTCCACGAGCAGGATGCGAATCATTTCACCTCAGTTAGCCGCCAGCTTATCCGGCACAGGCGACACGTGCCCGATCGTCCTTGGATTGCGCACGGATGTCCAGAGTGCCTGAAGAACTTCGCCAGCTCCCGGCAAGTCCCGGTCGGGTTCCCCGGCGCAGCCAGCATGGTGCGCGCGTCCCCTGCGGAATTCCACGGGCCACTGCGGAAACGTTCGCACCCAGTTGGCGCGCCTGCCGTGAGCTGCGCCAAGACCTGCCACAAGCTTTGATATCGGCAAAGGAATCGCCCCGTCCTGTCGAGACCCCGTTCTGGCATGGAACTTGCACCTTCCCAAGGGCGCCGGCTCGCGTCCGGCGTCGAGGGACTATGGTTTCGACCACCAACACGACAGGCGTGCCCCTGTTGGATCACGTGGATCACACTGTGGCCGACATCCTGGCTCGGCGTCCGCAAGCCCGCAAAGTGTTTGCGCAGCACGATATCGACTACTGCTGCGAGGGTCATAAGACGCTGGCCGAGGTGTGCTGGGACACCGGTGTGGAACTGGCGCCGCTGCTGTCTGAACTCGACACCCTCGACGCGACGCCCGAGAGCGCCACCGGCTCGACCCCTGTGACCCAGCCGCGTTGGGACCAGATGTCGGTGCAGAACCTCGTCGATCACATCGTCGTGCACTGCCATCGGCCGCTGCAAACCGAGTTGCCGTTGATTTGCGTGCGGGCGCGCATGCTGCTCGACGCCGAGGGCGACAAGGCTCCGGCCCTGCTCCAAGGCATCGTCAATGCCCTGGAAGCCCTTCTGCGTGAACTGGTTCCGCACATGCACGACGAGGAGGCGCGCCTGTTTCCCTGGCTCAAGCAGCACGCGCGCCATCCGGAAGCCGGACTGCCGTTGCTGCCCAACCACATGAACGTCCTCATGGACGAGCACGAACACGTGGTGGGGTTGCTCCGGCAACTGCGCTTGCTGACTGGGGACTACAGCGTGCCCGTGGGCCGCCGCGAGAACTGGGCGCTGCTGTGGCAAAGCCTCGCCGACCTCGACGCCGATCTTCAGGAGCACATCCACTTGGAAAATAATGTCTTGTTTCCGCGTGTTCGGCGCAATGGTGCCGCATGAGCTCGCCGGCCCGCCATACCACGACCATGGACGGCAGCGAGGCCGTCGCATCCGTTGCGCACCGTCTTGCCGAAGTCATGGCGATCTATCCGATCACGCCGTCGTCGAACATGGGCGAGTGGGCCGATGAATGGTCCGCGGCGGGGCGGCGCAACATCTGGGGCACCGTGCCCACGGTCGCGGAGATGCAGTCCGAGGGCGGTGCGGCCGGCGCGGTCCACGGCTCGCTGCAAGCTGGAGCCCTGACCACCACGTTCACGGCGTCACAGGGCCTTCTGCTCATGATTCCGAATATGTACAAGATTGCCGGCGAACTTACTCCCTTGTGCATGCACGTGACCGCACGGACCTTGGCCACGCACGCGCTGTCGATCTTCGGCGACCATTCCGACGTGATGGCGGTGCGGCAAACTGGTTTCGCCCTGCTGTTCGCTGGTTCCGTGCAGGAGGCGCACGATCTCGCGGCCATCGCCTGGCGCGCCACGCTGCAGAGTCGCATCCCTTTCGCCCATATTTTCGATGGTTTTCGCACCTCGCACGAGATCGCCCGCATCGAGATGTTGGGCGATGCAGACCTGCACGCGCTGATTCCCGACGCTCTCGTGGCGGCTCATCGGGCGCGGGCGCTGACGCCGGACCACCCGGTGCTGCGCGGAACTGCGCAGAATCCTGATACGTTCTTCCAAGCGTCGGAGGCTGCCAACCAGTTCTATGACGCGACACCGGGCGTCGTCCAAGGCGCCATGGACGAGTTCGCCGCCCTGACCGGCCGCCCGTATCGGCTGTTCGACTACCATGGCCACCCGCAAGCTGAACGCATCGTCGTTCTCATGGGTTCAGGCGCCGAGGTCGCGCACGAGACGGTGGATGCGTTGGTGGCGAGCGGCGAGCGCGTCGGCGTGTTGAAGGTGCGGTTGTATCGTCCGTTCGACGTGCGGGCGTTCACCGCGGCGTTGCCCGAGACCGTGCGGAGCATTGCCGTGCTCGACCGCTGCAAGGAACCGGGCAGCGTGGGCGAACCGCTGTACCTGGACGTGATAGTGGCCCTGCGCGAGGCCCGGCGCGACGTGCCAGTCGTCATCGGCGGGCGTTATGGCTTGAGCTCCAAGGAGTTCACCCCGGGCATGGTCAAAGCGGTGCTCGACGAACTGGCGCAGGCCTCGCCGCGTCGGCACTTCACCGTGGGCATCCACGACGACGTCACCGGCCTGTCGCTGCCATGGACGCGCAATTTCGACACCGAACCGGCCGATGTGGTGCGCGCGTGCTTCTTCGGTCTCGGCGCTGACGGCACGGTGGGCGCCAACAAGAACTCCATCAAGATCATCGGCGAGCAGACCGACCTCTACGCCCAGGGCTATTTCGT
>CAYHHL010000138.1:0-15879 GCA_964356325.1 uncultured Enterobacteriaceae bacterium
ACCGCTCTTTGCGCGCCGAACAGGCTTGGCCATAGAGACGGTGGTGGATCCTGGGCCTTCCCCCGGCTGGCAGCCCCGCCCCACGCGCGCTACACTCCCGCGCCCTTGCCCCTCGCCGCGCCCGGAGTCCGCCGTGTTCAAAAAGCCCGAAGCCAATCCGAACTTCCCGCAGCTCGAAGTCGAGATCCAGCACGCCTGGAAGCAGCAGGATACCTTTGCCAAGTCGGTGCGCGGCGATCGCGACTTCGTGTTCTACGACGGCCCGCCTTTCGCAACCGGCACGCCGCATTACGGTCACCTGCTGGCCGGAACGCTCAAGGACATCGTGCCGCGCTACTGGACGATGCGCGGCTACCGGGTCGAGCGGCGGTTCGGCTGGGACACCCACGGGCTGCCGGTCGAGATGGAAATCGAGAAGGATCTGGGCCTCAAATCCCCCAGTGAAGTCGAGGCGTACGGCGTCGGTCGCTACAACGAGGCGTGCCGGGGCATCGTGCTGCGCTACACCGGCGAATGGCGCAAGACCGTCGAACGCATGGGTCGCTGGATCGACTTCGATAACGATTACAAGACCATGGACCCGAAGTTTATGGAGAGCGTGTGGTGGGTGTTCAAGGCCTTGTGGGACAAGGGGCTTTTGTACCGCGGCCACAAGGTCATGCCGTATTCGTGGCGGTTGGGCACGCCGCTGTCGAATTTCGAAGCTGGGATGGACTACCGAACCGTTCAGGATCCGGCGGTAACCATTGCGTTTGAAGTTGCCGGCACCGGTTCCGGCTCCGGCTCCGGCTCCGGCTCCGGAACGGGCTCGGGCTCGGGTACGGGTTCGGGTTCGGAAACGGGTTCGGGCGTAGGAAAGACCTATATCCTAGCGTGGACCACGACGCCGTGGACCCTGCCATCCAACATGGGCCTCTGCGTAGGTCCCGAGATCGATTACGTCATCGCCACCAAGGCAGGCTCCACCGATCGCTACGTCGTCGCCCAACCCTTGGCCGAAAAGGTCCTCGGCCCGCACGAGGTCGTCGAACTCAAGAAAGGCTCCGAACTCGTCGGCCTGCGCTACGTCCCCGTGTTCAGCGCGTTTGCCGACGCCGCCGACGAGGGCGCATTCCGCGTGGTTTCCGATGCCTACGTCACGGTCGAGGACGGCACCGGCATCGTCCACATCGCGCCCGCGTTCGGCGAGGACGACCATCGCATCGGCCTGCACTGGGGCTTGCCCCTGCGCGATCCGGTCGACGCCGAAGGTCGGTTCACCGGCGACGTCGCGCCCATCGCCAACGGTTCGGTCGTCGGCCTGCACGTCAAGGACGCCGACAAGCTGTTGATTCGCGACCTGAAGGACCGCGGGCTGCTGTTCGCCCAGGCCACTTTGGACCACGAGTACCCGTACTGCTGGCGGTCGGGAACTCCGCTCATCTACAAGGCCATCTCCACCTGGTTCGTCAAGGTCTCGGCGTTGCGTGAGCGCATGGTCGAACTCAACGAGCAGACGCGCTGGGTGCCCGATTACGTCGGCCAGAAGCGCTTTTCCAACTGGCTCAAGGACGCCCGCGACTGGGCCATCTCGCGCAACCGATTCTGGGGCACGCCCTTGCCGGTGTGGCAGTGCACGGGCTGCGGCAAGTTCGAGTGCATCGGCAGCATCGCGGAACTCAAGGCAAAGTCGGGCATCGAACTGCACGACTTGCACAAGCACCACGCCGACGGCGTGCAATGGCCGTGCAGCGATTGCCAGGCGCCGATGCAGCGCGTGACCGAAGTGCTCGACTGCTGGTTCGAATCGGGCGCCATGCCCTACGCCCAGAACCACTATCCGTTCGAGAACAAGGACCTGGTCGAGCGCAACTTGCCCGCCGAGTTCATCGCCGAAGGCCTCGATCAGACGCGCGGTTGGTTCTACACGCTGCTGGTGCTTTCGACGGCGCTGTTCGACCGGCCCGCGTTCAAGAACGTCATCGTCAACGGCCTGATCCTCGCGGAAGACGGCCAGAAGATGTCCAAGCGTCTGAAGAACTATCCGGATCCACAGGTGATCTTCGACACGTTCGGCGCCGATGCCCTGCGCGCCTACCTGGTGACCTCGCCAGCGGTGCGCGCCGAGCCGATGCGCTTTGCCGAAGTGGGCGTGCGCGAGGTGGTGCGCTCGGTCATCCTACCGCTTTGGAATGCCTACAGTTTCTTCGCCACGTACGCCGCGGCCGAAGGCTGGCAACCGCCGCGCGAATCGACGCCGGTGTCGGAGCGCGCCTTGCTGGATCGCTGGATCTTCAGCGTGTTGCAGAGCATGGTGGGCGACGTCAACACCGAAATGGAGGCGTACCGGCTGTACAACGTGATTCCGCGCGCGCTGGGCTTCATCGACGACCTGACGAATTGGTACATCCGCCGAAGTCGGCGCCGCTTCTGGAAGAACGACGACGCGCGCGACCACGAGAATGCGTTCCAGACCCTGTACGAGGTGCTGACGACGTTCTCGCGCATCCTCGCGCCGATCCTGCCGTTCATGGCGGAGTTGCTGTACCAGCGCTTGGAAGTGGGCCAACGGCAAGGTGCATCGTCGCAACCGGAGGCGGAGAGCGTGCACTTGGAGTCCTTCCCGCAAGCCCGCCAGGATCTGGTCGACGCGGCCCTGGAAGAGCAGATGGCGCTGTGCCGGACGTTCGTCGCGCTGGGCCGTAACTTGCGGGAACAGCAGAAGGTTCGCATCAAGCAGCCGCTGCCCGCGCTGACGGTGGCGGTGCCGGGCAGCCAGGCCTTCCTGAAGGAAACCGCCGATATCGTGTGCGAGGAACTGAACGTCAAACAGTTGATCTGGACGCAAGACGCCAGCGAATTGGTGACGGTGACGGTCAAGGCCAACTTCAAGACCCTGGGCAAGCGCCTGGGCGGCAAGATGAAAGCGGTGGCGACCGGCATCGCGGCACTGGATGCCGAGGCGATCGCCGAGTTGCAGCAGGGCAGCACGGTGCAAGTCGACGGCGAGGCGATCGGGCCCGAAGACGTGCAGATCGTGCAGGAACCGCGGCCAGGCAACGTGGTGGCGACCGAAGGCAGGGTGACTGTGGCCCTGGACACGACCCTCACACCGGAACTGCGCGCCGAAGGTCTGGCCCGCGAGGTCGTCAGCAAGGTGCAGAACGCTCGGAAGGAAGCGGGTTTGCAGGTCGAGGACCGCATCATGCTCGGCATCTGGGCGGGCAGCGACGGCTTGCGCGAGGCGATCGAGACCTGGCGCGAGTACCTGGCGGGCGAGACGCTGGCCACCAGTCTGGAGTTCCTGCCGATGGCGGGCGATCTGGCGGTGACCGAAGCGGGCGGCGAGCCGGTCGCGGTGGTCGTGCGTAAAGTCTAGCGACGGCGCGGGCGGTTCCCCTTGCCGCTGCACCGGGCCACGGCTAGAGTCCAGCGCAGGCCGAACCATTGCCCGGCCGGGCTGGTGCTCCATCGAAATCACGCCCGTGCAGCAAGAAGGATTCGGCGCCTACCTGTTCGTCGAGGACGACGGCAGCGTCTTGCGTTATTGCATCGATTCCGAGCGGGTACGCATCGGTCGCGACGAGTCCAACGACATCTGGATCGACAATCCCGCCGTCCGCCCGCACACCTTGCTGGTCTACGCCAAGGACCAGGAGCACTGCATCAAGGTGTATGACGGCGCCAAGGTTTCGCTCAACAGCGTGCCCGTGACCGGCATGCACCGGTTGTACAGCGGCGACCGGATCGGCATCGCGGACCGGGAATTCCTTTATGGTCGCGATGATACACCCGCGGAGTGCTCAATCGGCCTGACGGTCGTGGTCGACGGCTGCCTGTCGCATGCGGTGGTGTTTCGGCGCACGCGCATTCGCATCGGTCGCCGCGATGCCGATCTGGTGCTGAACGACGCCGCGGTCAGCGATCGCCACCTGCAACTGGAATGCTACGGTACCGACGGGGTTTACGCACTGGATCTCGGCAGTACGGCCGGCACGCTGGTGCGCGGCAAGCGGTTGGACGACACGCGCTGCCGGCTGACGGACGGGTCGGTCATCAGCCTGGGCCGCATCGAACTGCGCGTGCATTTGCTGCCCAGCGATGCGCACGGCCTGCTGCTCGCCCAGGCTTTGCCGGATCAACCCAAGGTGCCGCTCGCCGCGCCGGCGCCGATGGACCGCTCGGCCGGTCAGCGCCGGGATCCCTCCGCGCAGGGACCGCGCCGCCGTGTGGCGGATAGCCGTCCAGTTTCGAGCGGTTTCATCCGGCCCTTGCACCAGCCCAATGCCGCCCGGCCGAACACGCCGTTGCCCGAGGCGATGCCCGCGCTCAGCGAGCCGCCTGAGCCCGCGGCCGTGCCGGCGACCGAGATCGGCTCCTTGCAGGAGATCCTCCAGCGCGCGCACCAGAACAAGGCCGCGGAACAACTCGCGCAACGGCCTCCGGCCGCCCGCCCGCTCGATTCGCGTCCCGCCGTGCGCCTGAAGCCCGAATTGATGGAGCAATCGCAGGTCGTGCCGGCAGGGGGCCTGATTCGCGCGCGGCCGTGGCACGCGCCGGGCGCGATGGTGCCGGTCAGCGCGTCGCCGACGGCCATGCACGAGCAGCGCACCGATGTGCTGGATACGGATGCGATTCGTGCGCGTACCGCGGGCAAGGCGTCGTGGCTGCACGAAGCGGAGGCGCATTTCGAACGCCGTCCGGAAGGCGCGCCGATGACCCAAGCATTGGATATCAGTGCGGAAGAGGGTCGCTACCGACCGAGCCACGACCGGCCGCAGACCTGGGTGGGTCGCCCGGACGAGCCGGCGCCGCCCGCTGCCCGCCGCTTCAACGAGCGCCCGCGCTTGAGCAAGGCCGTCCTGTCGGAATCCGAGCAGGCGGCCAATCCGGGATTGCGACGTGGCCCTGTGGATCCGCAGGAGAATCTGGACGGTCCGGTGCAGGATCGCCACGCCGATCCCAGCCTGCGACACGTGAGTTCGCGCAACATCGACCGCAGTCGCCGCCTCGATTCGGACAAGGACTGAAGCGGTGAGTCAGCAAAGTCTGTTCAGTCCGCACCTCGCCGAACCGGCGCACCTGCCCGACGTGTTGGCCACGGCGCAGCGTCCGCCCGGGCAATTGCTCAAGTGGATTGGCAGCAAGCAGCGTTTTGCCAACGCGATCGTCGCCGCCTTTCCGCCGCGCTTCGGCACCTACCGTGAGCCATTCCTGGGCGGCGGCGCGGTGTTGGGCACGCTGCAGCCGGCGCGGGCGATCGCCTCGGACGTGCTGGCGCCGCTGTTGGGCATCTGGCGGGCGCTGCAGCAACACCCCGAGGAGCTGTGCCGATGGTACGCCGAGCGCTGGCGGGCTGCGGCGCCGGCACAGGCGGCCAAAGTTGCGAACTACCTGGCGATTCGTCAGTCCTACAACCTGGCGCCGAATTCGCCGGACCTGCTGTTCCTGTCGCGGGCGTGTTACGGCGGCGTGATTCGCTTCAACAACGAAGGGATGATGAACACGCCTTGCGGGGCGCACCAGCCAATCACCCCAGAATCGTTCGCTAAACGGGTGGCCGACTGGCAGCCGCGCGTCCAGGGTACCCGCTTCGAACACGCCGACTTCGAGCAGATGCTGGACGACGCGCGCCCCGGCGACCTGGTGTACTGCGATCCGCCCTACACCGATTGCGGGTCGACGATCTACGGCGCGCAGGCGTTCTCGTTGGTCCGCCTGCTGGCCGCGATCGACCGGTGCAAGTCCCGCGGGGTCTACGTGGCGCTCAGCATAGACGGTTGGAAGCGTTCAGGTAGCCACGCTTGCGGCGTCGAAATCCCCGCGGGCCTGTTCGAATCCGAAGCGGTCATCGACGTCGGTCGCTCGATGCTGCGGCGCTTCCAGATGCAGGGCAAGACGCTCGAGGCCGAAGTCGTGGCCGATCGCCTGCTGCGCACCTGGGCCTAGCCGCCCGTCGCGCTGGCGTCCTGTGCCGTGCCGACGTCCTGCGAACCCGTGACATCCACAGCGAGGCTGACATCCACCGCAGCGCTGGCATCCACGGCGATACCGACGTCTTGCGTGCCGCTGCTGTCCTTTGCGAGTCCGACGTCGGTGTTGGAGTCCGCGGCGCTCGAGGTATCCGACGGGGTCGCGCAAGTGCCGTCGCATGCTGTGCATTGGTGCTTGACCAGATCGCAGCGGTGCGTGCCGTCGGCCGGGCAGTCCGAGTCCGACTGGCAGGTCAACACTGGCTGGGCGCGGGTGGGCGTGCAACCGAACGACGCAAGGCAGCAAACGAGAAGGCAAAGCAGGGAACGCAAGGCACACCTCCGGATCCAACGACCGGCGCTGGTGTACCCCGACCGAGGCGATCCGGCAACTGGCGGGCGATCCAACCCTTGCATCGCCGCGCTGGCCCCGCGATGCTCGCAGCCTTGGGAGGTTCTATGCGTTACGCTTGGTTTGCCATCATCGTCCTCGCCGCCTGCGGCCAGGACCCCGCGGTGGCCACCGGCGCCTCGACCGCCGACGCCCACGTCGGCTTGCCGGACGTTCCCCTGGGCGACGGGCCGATATCGGACGCCACGGAGGCCGACGCTGTCCACGCCGATAGCGTCGCCGATACGCCCCCTTCGGCAACAGCGCCCGACGTCGCTGCCACTCCGGTGCTGCCCGACTGGCTGGTCGGTTCGTGGCGGGATTGCGCCGGCACCTTGATCCTGAGCGCGGACGGCACGTGGACCTGGCAGGACGCCGAAAGCGCGTGCGGTCTGGGCGGAACGGCGAAATACGCGGGCGGGATGCTCGATCTGGCAGCGGATCCGACCACCTGCGCCAAGCCCACCTGGGTCCTGCCTGGCTTGGGCGTCGCGCTCCACGCCGACATCCTGACGCTGCTGCACACGAATTTCCAAGGCGCGCGTCTGTTTGCCCGTGGGCCCATCGAACGCCAGCGCTGGCTGGTGACCGACAACCAGGCCGACGTCGCGCGCATGGACCTGTGCTTCACCGGCGCCGGAGCCTTCTACACCGGCAAGTGGAAGTCATTGCAAGGCTGTGGCTTTCTCGCGTGCGGCGGCATCGTCGACGGCATGCAGGAGGTCAACGGCGCGTGGCAGTTCTGGACGCATTGCTCGGGCACCTGCGCCTGCTCCGGGTTGATCGTCGCCACCGTCCACACTGCGACGCAACTAAGCGGAACCTTTGCCAGCGCCACGTGCCTGAACGCCAATTTCGGCACGTTCACCGCCAAGCGCGAACCTTCGCCCTAGCGATTCTGGACACGCTGGCCCTGCCGTTCGAACTGCTCGATGGCGGTGCGAAAGTCGTCGGGCAACGGCGTCGGCCTGAAGTCCGCGTCTAGCCACACCAAAGTCAGTCGGCCCAACGCCACGACGCGCGCCTGCTTCTTGTCCGTGATGAGGCAGTGGAACGTGTAGCTGCTGCCGCCCAACTTCGCCACCCGCACGTGGATGACCAGGATATCGTTGTATCTCGCGGGGCTGTAGAAGCTCAGGTGGGCGTCGACGACCGCGCCGGGGATGAGGTCGCGCACCGGCCCGCCGTAGCGGTCCAGGCCGAGATTGGCCAGGTAGTCCATGCGCCCCACGTCCAGGTAGGTCGCGAAACTGCCGAAGAACACGATGCCCACGGCGTCGGTTTCGGCCAAGCGGACGCGCACTTCGGTCGTGAACGGGTAGTCGGCGCGGTCCTGGGAGATGGGCGAGTCGGCAGTCATGGGTTCGTGGGCCTCCAAGGTGACGCACTCTAGGCCGTGACCGCGGCGCCGGCAATCGCCAACCGGAAAGCCGGGATGCGGTACCTGGACTTGCGCGGCGGGCGCCTGGACCGTCACGGTGAAGACAGGGATTGCGCGCTGCAACACACGGATTGCACGCAAAGGGGGCCTCATGCGTTGGCAAAAGACTGGCGTGCGGAACTGGCTCGGCCTGGCGCTCTTGACCATGGCCGGTTGCGGATCGGCGCAAACCCAGACCACGCGGGTGCCGCCGCCGGTGCCGGTGGGCGGACCGACCGAGGCGATGGCGCCGCAGCCCAGGCCGGAAGCTCCCGGTGGCACGCTGCAGGATCCGGCAACACGCGACGCCGCCTCGTTGTTTTACGCCGCGCCGCCGGCCAAGACCGCGAGCAGTCCGCTGCGCCTCAGGTGGGCAAGTCTGGTCGTGGCGGAGAAGGATCTGGAGATCCAGGCGCCCGAGGGAGCGGAAGTACGGCGCATCGGCGGCGTGGTGACGGTGAACTTCGGCGCGGGCTTCAGCGTGGAAATCCGCAAGACTAGCGAGGACCTGGCGACGTTGCGCGACCTGGCGATGCGCAATCCGTCGCAACCCTCGCGCGGCGTGGTGCTGCAAAGTGACGACGCTTTCGTGTACCTGACGGCGCCCATCGAAGCGGGGCGTCCCGAGGCGGTGTCGTTCGTGGCGGTGCGCGATCTCGGCGGTCAGCGCTATACCTGCCAGAACACGCAAGGTTACGGCCACGATCGCTCCCAGGTCGATCGGATGCTGCAGGCGTGTCGCACGCTGACGTTGGAACGCGGGCCGACCGAAGCCTTCTGACCCTGGCTTGGCGAGCGACGGCGGCATGAGCAAAAGCTCCAGTGGTGGCTGGGGGATGCACGGCAGACCGGCATCTGGCGGTGCGCGCCGATCAAGGTCACGGGCGCCTCAGCCACGCCTTTGCCGCACGCCCGCGCTCCGTCCCGGCGGCCCCTCACGCGCCTTCACGAGTGAATTCTGGCGTCGCCGCGCGCCTGCCGTTATGGTCGACGGGTGTCAGCCTTCCTCACCAGTCTCGCGCTCCTGCTTCTCGGCCTCGATGCTGCCGAACTGCCTGCCGCGGCTGCGCTTTCTGCCGACGTCTCAGGAACGGCCCAGGTAGCGCCCGCAGCAGTCACCATCGCCGTGCCCGAACTGGCCTGGATGCCGGCGCCAGCCCTGGAACACGCCTGGTCCAAGATCGCCGCGCAAGGCGATCTCGCCGCGCAGGAATGGTCGCTGCGGCATTCGGTCCTGACCCACGCCGCGTGCCCTGATCTGGTGGACTTGCGCGGCACGGTCGCCGGTTCCGCCTTTGCGTGGCGCGATCGATATCGAGGCCGCAGTCACGTCCGTCCGGCCTTGGCGCGGGTCTTCTCGCGGGCGTTCCAGCAGTTCCACCAAGAGTTCCCGGACGCCGTCGTGTCGCTAGGCGACCTGGCCCAGCCCGGATGTGGCCAGATTGCCTACGGAACCCTGGTGCGCATGATCCGCGACTTGCCGCAGCAGGCCGGCGAGGCGGCGCAGATGCTCGCCCAAGTCCGTCCAGTGCTGGGCGCGCCGATGGTCGTGCAGTGGCAATCGGCCAAGGACTTTCCCTTGGAGCGCGAGCGCTTCCGTCACGCGGACGAGCGCATCCTGGTCGAGCAGCGGCTGATCGGCGTGGGCCACGACGCGCTGGGTGGCACCGTGTTGCGGGTGGCGACGCGACGGTACGCGGAACCTGCGCTGCCGAAGAAGCCGCGCCGGTGGAAGCGCGCCATCGTGCACATGCTGAAAGATGTCAAGGCTTTGTGGCAGCGCGGGCGTCTGGTGCGTCAGGAGCTGGTGGCGACGACGCTGGCCGATGGCACGTCTGCCAAGCGCTGGCTGCTGCACCGCGTCGACGCCGGGCACAAGCGCCAACTGGTGGTAGTGGCGACGCAAAAGCCGGGCCACGAATTCACGCTCGACGGCGTGGAGGAATTGCGCGTGTCCCGCTGGCAGCCGCGCAAACCGGAGAGTTTTCGCCATGAAGTGCGCTGGCAGCCCCACGGTGTCGACGGCGATCGGTCGTGGCGGCGCTGGCAGGTCCTGGTCGAAGCGGACCACCTTTCGCACATGACCGGACGCGATGCCGACGTAGCGTTTGTGACCCATGAGAACAAGAACTTGCACAAGGTGGCGCTGCGCAACCTGGATGCGCAGGCGACCTGGCGCTGGTTCGAACTGCTGGTGCAGGCCGGGGTCGAGCAAGGCACGCCGGTCGACAGCATCCTGGTGGCCAAGTCGGTGCGGCGCACGCTGCTGCGCAAGCTAGGGAAGTCACTGCGGGAGTCGCTGCTGTGGTCCGAAGTGCTGGTGGACGCCAAGGGGCACGACGACCACTTCCACCTGCGCTTGAGCGAGCCGAGCGCGGAGGCGGATGCGCGGGCCTTGGCGGAACTGAACAGTCAAGACGCGGTGCGCCAGGTCGGTCAGGCCCAGTAGCTGTCTCAGACGCTGTAGCCGTGATCGCGCAGCCAGGGCTGCAACAGCTTGGCGGTCGGCCCGATACCCTCGAAAGTATAGGTTTCCTGCGACGTCTGAAACACGACCTTGGTCCCGTTCGACTCGACCCGCTGCAAGTCGGCGCGCGCGACGTCGAAGTGGAACTGGCCCATCTCGACCGATCCGACCGACTGCATCGTGGAGGCGTCGTCGCCCATCGCGAAACCCGCGTTCGAGGCCGCCATGACGCGGGAACTCGCTTCGAACACGAGGCCTTGCTCGCTACTCTGCAACCGCCCGAACGGGGGCATCGCGCCGTGCACGCCGTGGCCGACGGTGCAACTGACCATCTTCAGCTCCGGGGCAGGCGCGCTCTTCTCGATCGGGGTCGGCACTGGCACGGTGGCGACGCGCGGCAGATCCTCGTGCGGCGCCGGGGGCTTCTTGCCGCGCAACACCAGGATCGCGAGCACCGCGACGATGACGGCCACAAGGCCGATGAACGCGATTGTCATGAGATTCCTCCACCGGAGCGCGAGAGGGAAGGCACGTGCCGGTGCGCAAGGTTGTCGCACAGGGCCGCGCTAGTCACAACCATGCCGCATCAGGTCCGGGTGTCACGGCACCGGCAGGATGCGGGCCGAACGCGGCGCCAGATCCACCTGGGGCCCCGTCACCGATTCGCCAGTCAGCGCGTCGGTCAGCGCCTGAGCCGGCAACCCGCCGATCTGCACCGTCTTGTCGCTCCGGTTGATCGCCACGTACACCTGCTGGGTTCCGCTCGTCAGCAAGTACACCCAGGCCTCGTCGCTCACCGCCGCCGTCGTGCGCTCGCCTTGCCGCAACGCCACGTACTTGGCGCGCGCCTGCCCCAGCGCTTTCATCCGTGCCAACAGCCACTTCTGCCCATCGGTATAGCCCGCCCACGGCATCGGCCGCCGGTTGTCCGGATCGCCCGCGCCCGCGAGGCCGATCTCGTCGCCGTAGTACAACAGCGGAATTCCACGCTGGGTCCACAGCACCGTCATGCCCAGCGCCATCCGCTCGTACGCCGCGAGTTCGGCCACCGGCGCCGGTTGCCCCTGCCAGGCTTTTTCCTGCCCGCTCGCCCACACATCGGTCCACAGCGGCGCGTCCTGGGCCAGATGGATGGTCCGCGGCAGATCGTGATTGCCCAGGAACGTCGACATCAGCGCGTCCGACCCATAGAAGCCATCGTTCTGCTTGAGGAATCCTTCCAGATCCTGCATCTTGCCCTGGCGCAGCAGCACCACCGACGCCAGCTTGGCCCGCAACGGAAAGTCGAACTGGCCGTCCAGCTTGGCGCACGGATCCACGAACGTCTTGATGTAGCCCTGGTCGCCGCTGAAGGTCTCGCCCACCAGGTAGACGTGCTGCTGCTTGCCGGGCTCCACGTCGGTCAGCAGGCGTTGGCGAACCCCTGTCAACCACGCGGCTTCCACGTGCTTGATGGCGTCCAGGCGCAGGCCGTCCGCGCCGCTTTGCTGCATCCACCACACCACGTTGTCGATCGAGGCTTTGCGCGCGGCCTCGTTGGCGAAGTCGAAGTCGGGAAGATAGTTGCGAAACCAGCAGTACAGCCCCGCGCCTTCCCACGGGCAGACCTGGGTCCCGCACACGCATTCCTGGTTGCTGACCTGCAGCGGGTGAAACCAGCCGTCGTTCTGGTGGTTTTGGAATACTGGCGCGGACTTGTGCAGGTGGTTCATCGCGTAGTCGAGCACGACCTGGATTTTGGCCTTGTGCGCCGCCGTCACCAGCGCCTGCAGGTCGGCCATGCTGCCGAAGTGCGCGTCGGTCTTGGTGATGTCGCGCGGCCAATAGCCGTGGTAGGCGGTGTACAGCTTGCCGTCGGCGCCCGGTTCCGCCACATCGGCATTGTCCATCGGCACGGTCAGCCACAGCACGTTGACGCCGAGCGCGCCGAAGTAACCTTCGTTGATCTTCTGCGTCACGCCTGCCCAGTCGCCGCCGTGCCAGTTGGCGATGTCGGCCACGCCCGGCGTCTGATTCTTGCCGTTGTTCGCGGGGTTGCCGTCCACGAAGCGGTCCACGAAGACGAAGTACATCACGCCGTCGCGCCAATCGAACGCGTCCGCCTTGGCTGGGATGCCGCAAATCGTCTGCAAGGGCTGGCACGTCCAGGTAGTGCAAGTGCTTGGCGCAAGGAGCGAATTCTTGCCGCCGAAGGTGTCATCGACGGTGTCGGGGTTGCTGGCGTCCTCGTTCCAGACCTCGGCGCCAGCGCTGGTGGTGACGTGGAACTTGTATTGGATCGCGGTGTTCCAAGGCATCGGCGCCGTCGCGGTCCAATCGGAGCCGCTCTGGACCAGGGCCACGCCCTGCTTCCAGCCGTTGAAGCTGCCCTTGAGTTCGACGCTGAACTCGCCGCCGTCGCCCTTGTAGGTAAAGGTATGGCCGCACAGCTTCTTGGCGTCGTCGCACACAGGCGGGCCAGCGTCGGGTGCGACGTCGGCGCTGGAATCGCTGTCGACCGGCTGGACATCCGCGGTGACCGGATCCGCGGTGTCGACCGGGGTGGCGTCGATGCCAGTCGAGACGTCAACCACTGAATCCAGTGGGACATCTGCCAGGGTGTCGGGCAGCGCGTCGGGCAGCGCGGTGTCGAAAGCCACGACATCGGGGTCGGCCTTGGCGACGTCGGGGGCGACAGCAGGACCTTGCCGGGGCGAACCGCAGGCGAGGAGCAGGATCGTCAGGAATGCGGGGAACGTTCGGCGCATGGCGGTCCTTTGGTCCGAAACTGAAGCTGGAGGCCGAACGGGGGTGAACTGGCCACGGGTAGTCCCGTAAAGAGATCCTTCGGGGGCTTCGAGCGCGGTGCGCTCGAAATTCTCAGGATGACACTGGAGGGAGGCCCGAGCCGAACCCGGAGCCGGAGCCGGAACCGGAGCCGGAGCCGGAGCCGGAGCCGGAGCCGGAACCGGAGCCGAACCCGTGCCCGAACCCGAACCCGTGCCCGTGCCCGAACCCGAACCCGTGCCCGTGCCCGTGCCCGAACCCGAACCCGTGCCCGAACCCGAACCCGTGCCCGAACCCGGAGCCGGAGCCGGAACCGGAGCCGGAACCGGAGCCGGAGCCGGAACCGGAACCGGAGCCGGAACCGGAGCCGGAACCGGAACCGGAGCCGTCCCCGAACCCGTCCCCGACCCGGGAGTCTATCCCTCGCCACCCGCCCTCGCCACCTTCCCGCTTGACGCACCCCGCCTTGCGCCCCAGCATTCCGCGCCGCCATTCCCGGGAGCCAGCCGTGCACAAGCCCACCGTCAAGCCCGAAAACCCCTGCTTTTCCTCCGGTCCGTGCGCCAAACGACCCGGCTGGTCGATCGAGGCGCTCGGTTCGGCGCTGGTCGGCCGATCGCACCGTTCCAAGCCGGGAAAAGCGCGCATCCAGGAGGTGCTGACCCGGTCGAGGCGCATCTTGGCGCTGCCTGACGACTATCGGATCGCGATCGTGCCGGCTTCGGATACCGGCGCCGTCGAAATGGCGATGTGGTCTCTGCTGGGCGAGCGGCCAGTCGACATCCTGGCGTGGGAGAGCTTCGGCGAAGGCTGGGTCACCGACGCCGTGAAGCAGCTGCAACTGTTGGATACCCGAGCGTTCCGCGCGCCGTACGGGCACTTGCCGGACCTGGCCCAGGTCGACTTCGACCGCGACGTGATCTTCACGTGGAATGGCACCACCTCGGGCGTCCGCGTGCCGAACGGCGCCTGGATCCCCAGCGACCGCAAGGGCTTGACGATCTGCGACGCCACCTCGGCGGCCTTTGCCATGGATCTGTCTTGGCCCAAGCTCGACGTCGTCACCTGGTCCTGGCAGAAGGTGCTGGGCGGCGAGGCGGCACATGGCATGTTGGTGCTGAGCCCGCGCGCGGTCGCCCGCCTGGAGTCGTACAAACCCGCCTGGCCGTTGCCGAAGATCTTCCGCATGACCAGCGCCGGCAAGCTGTCCGAAGGCCTGTTCGAAGGCGACACGATCAACACGCCCTCGATGATCTGCGTGGAGGACGCCCTGGACGGCCTCAAGTGGGCGGAATCCATTGGTGGTTTGCCCGGCCTCATGGCGCGCTGCGAAGCCAACCTGCAGGTCGTGGCCGAGTGGGTCGCACGTACCGACTGGGTCGAATTCCTGCCTGTGAACGAGCAGATCCGCTCGTGCACCTCTGTTTGCCTGATCTACACGGCGCCCTGGTTCGTGGCCTTGGACGCCGACGGTCGCCAGGCCATAGCCAAGAAGATCGCGGCCTTGCTCGATGCCGAAGGCGCCGGACTGGACCTGGGATCGTACCGCGACGCGCCGGCCGGTCTGCGCATCTGGTGCGGGGCGACGATCGAGCCGGCCGACGTGCGGGCGCTACTGCCGTGGATCGAATGGGCGCACGCTCAGGTGGCGCCGCAGGTCTGAAATATACTGATGAAACCAGGGGTTGAGATGGAGCAGGTAGCAATCGTGACCGGGGCGAACTCGGGCATCGGCAAGGTGACCGCGGCGGCGCTGGCGGGCAAAGGCATGCGCGTGGTGCTGGTGTGTCGCGACAAGGCCCGCGGTGAGGCGGCGTTGGCCGAGATCCGGCATGCCCACCCCAACGCGCACCTCGAGTTGGAACTAGCGGAACTTTCGTCGATTGCGTCGGTGCGCGCGCTGGCCGAACGGTTGCTGGCGCGGTTTCCGGTCGTGCATGTGCTGGTCAACAACGCGGGCGGCATCGTCGACGCGCGCCGGCTGACCGAGGACGGCATCGAAGCGACCTTGGCGGGCAACCACGTCGGCCACTTCCTGCTGACCTCTTTGCTGATGGATCGCCTGCTTGCGTCGGGACGGCCGCGCGTCGTCAACGTGGCGTCCGAAGGCCATCGTGCCGGACACTTCGACTTCAGCGACCTCGAGCAGGCGCGCGGTTGGACGGCAATCGGCTCGTACGGGCGGGCCAAACTCGCGAACATCCTGTTCACCAAGGAGTTACAGCGGCGCTACGGCGATCGCGGCCTGCTGGCGTTCGCGATTCATCCGGGCGTGGTCAACACTCGGTTCGGCGAGACGGCGGCGGGCTGGTTTCGCCTGGGTGTATCGCTGGTGCGGCCGTTCATGCGCACGGTGGAAAAAGGCGCGGCGACAGTGATCTGGTCGGCGACCGATGCCGAGGCGGACCGGCACGCCGGGCAGTACCTGTGCGATCTCAAGGTGAAGAAGCCGAGCCAGGAAGCACGCGATGCGGAAGTGGCGCAGCGGCTGTGGCTGGAGAGCGCTCGGCTGGTCGGTACCCTGTAGGGGCGGGCCTCCTGGCCCGCCCTCCTAACTCTGGTCAATCGGAGGGTTTACCCGAGTCGGTCGGTGTTTGAGGAGGGCGGGCTGGAAGCCCACCCCTACACGGAATGAAGTCGGAATGACAGCACCCGATCGGGAGGACTTGCCGCAAACGACTGCGGCGTGGCACAGGACCTGGGCCCTGTGCCACGCCGCAGCTTTTCTCAGGTCAGATGCTTACTTGTGCACCGTCGCGATGGCCGCGATCTTGCCGGGACCATGGCACAGCAGGCACTGCTCCTTGGTCGCACCCGGTGCCTTCACGTTCGCGCGCGTGTCGTAGAAGTGACCGCCGCTCGCTTGCATGTGATCGACCGCCGC
>CAYHHL010000139.1:0-7003 GCA_964356325.1 uncultured Enterobacteriaceae bacterium
CGCGGAACAGGTCGCGGTCGAGGCGTTCGAGGCCGAGCAGGTCGATGAGGTCGCGTAGAACGGGCTGCATCTGGGGGACTCCGGGGCAAGGAGGGGTGCGGGTGCGGGTGCGGGTTCCGGTTCCGGGCGGATGGTCGAGGTGCGGCGGCGGCGCTGTCAACTCGGCGGCGACCGAGCGCTCGCTGCGGCACAGCTTGTGCAGCGAAGAAACCTGATCGTGACCCGCCCCGCTCACGCTGCTACACTACCCCAGCGCACAGCCGCGCCAGGTAAGCCCCGATGCCGAATCGCTCTCCCCTGCCCGGCTCGATCCGCAACGAATGGGTGGTCGCGTGCCAGACGGCGCTGGTCGACCGCCTGAGCGGCAAGGTCTCGCTCATCCACGTGCTGGATCACGTCCAGGTCGCGCGCTTCCCCGCGGATATCCCAGCGTTTCACGTCGTCGCGCTGTGGCAGCACACCACCGACATGGTCGCCAACGCCCGCCTGCGCATCGAACTGGAGGAGCACGGCGAGCCGGGCGCCTCGGTCCTATCGGAGGAAACCGTCGAATTCGCGGGGCGTACCGGCCATCGCACGATCTGCGTGGTCCATGCCCTGACGGTGCAGCGGCCAGGCACCTACCGGTTGGTCGCGCGCCTGCAGGGTGCCGATGGCCAATGGCACGACGGCAGCGCGCACACGTTTGCGGTCGCCGTCCTGCCGCAACCGCACATGCAGGCGCAGGCGTGAAGTCCGCGGTTTGCTGCCTGATCCTCCTGCTCGCCGCCTGTACCGGGCAGGATGTGCTGGTCACTCCTGGGCCTTCTGGTCTCGCGGACGTGAAGTCTGGCGCCGCGGACGCTCCAGCCGCTGCCGAACTCGGTCCCGACGTTGCAGATCTCGATTCCGCACGCGCTGATCTCGTTGCCGCGGATGCAGATGTCGATTCCGAGGGCGCGGATCTCGTTGCTGTGGGCACAGATGCCGATGCCGAAGCAGCGGACCTCGTTGCCGCTGGTAAAGATGCCGATGCCGAAGCGGCGGATCTCGATTCAACGGGGGCCGATGCCGATGCCGAAGCTGCAGATCTCGTTTCCGCCGGTACAGATGCCGAAAGTGCCGATCTCGTGGCCACAGGTCCAGATGCCGATGCCGCGCCGCCGCAAGACACCGGTCCCGACTCGACCGCGCTGTGCCCGTACGGCCTGCTGCCGCAAAAGCTGTGCCTGCATTGGGGCGTGTGTACGCAAGGCGTCGCGATCAAATGCGTCGGTATTTCGCCGATCTGCGACTTCAGCGCGGTCGCGGGTTTCGAGGCGGTCGAACAAAGCTGCGACGGCCTGGACAACGACTGCAACAACCTGATCGACGACGACTTGCCCGCGCCGCCTGCAGAAAATACCTGGGGCGTGTGCAAGGGCGCCAAGGCGATGTGCGCGGGCGAGCTGGGCTGGCAGGCGCCGGACCTGGTCAAGCTGCCCGGCTACGAGGCGACCGAGACCACTTGCGATGGCTTGGACAACGATTGCGACGGCTTGACCGACGACCTGCCCAACGCGGTGTTTCCCAAGGACGCCAAGGGAGTGTGCGCCGGCGTGCCGCTGCAATGCCAGGGCGAGCTGGGCTGGCAGATGCCGCAAAACCCGGTGCAGGCGCCGGACTTCCAGCCCACCGAGACGACCTGTGATGGCCTGGACAACGACTGCGACGGCAAGACCGATGCCAACCTGTGGACGCCGCTGTTTGCCGGCGGGCCGAGCGTGCCGACCGAGGGCGTGTGCGCCGGCGTACCGTTGCAGTGCCAGGGCGGGCAGTGGCAGGCGCCCGACGTTGCCCAGTGGCAGGTGCAGCTCGCGGGTCTGGCGACGCCCACTTACCAAGCCATCGAGACGGCTTGCGACGGCCTGGACAACGACTGCGACGGCAAGACCGACTTGACGCTGACCGCTCCCCTGGCCACCAAGCAGCTGGGCGTGTGCGCGGGCAAGGTCGCGGTGTGCAAGGGCAAGCAGGGCTGGCAGGATCCGAACTGGGTGACGGTGCCGGGCTACAGCGACACGCCCGATTGGCTGTGCGACGGCCTGGACAACGATTGCGACGGCCAGACCGACGAGGACGCGATTTGTCCGCTGTGGCAATCGGGCGGGCGCGGTCTGGGCCAGGTGGCGCTGTCACCGGGTGGCAAGCAGCTGGCGTGGACGTCGCTGACCGGCGTGCATGTGCTCGATACCACGACGGGTACCCGGCTCAACGACCACTACGGCCACGGCTACGAATTGACCGGCGTGGACTTCGCGCCCGAAGGGACGCTGCTGGCCTCGGTCGGGCGCTTTGACGTCCTGCACCTTTGGGACGCGGCCAAGTCACCGGGGTTGCCGTACGTGGGCAAGACCGCGCTGGCGCTGCAGTTGTTCGGCTCGACCTATGGCACCGTGGCCTGGGCGCCCGACGGTGCGCGCGTGGCGGTGGCGGACCAGGGTGGGATCGTGCGGCTTTTTGCGTTGTGGAGCGGCCAGCAGATCGCCGCCTACCCGGGGCACAAGGTGCCGGTGCACGCGTTGGCGTGGGTGCAGGCGGGGCCGCAGAAGAACAACCGGCTCATCTCCGCGGACGACAGCGGCGTGCTGCTGCAGTGGGACACCCTGGCCGGCGGCGGCAAGGCGCTGGGCCAGGTCAAGGGCGGCGTGGCGGCCTTGGCGGTGGATCCGACCGGTGCGCGGCTGCTGGTGACCGGCAAGAGCCTGATTCCACACGTGTGGAACCTGGACACCGGCAAGGTCGAAACGCTGTTGAGCGGCAGTGCGCAACCCGTCGTCGGCGGGCAGTGGACCGGCGCGACCGACGAGGCGCTGACCATCGACCATCAAGGCGAAGTGCGGCGTTGGCTGGTGACGGGCCCGAGCGTGCAGGCGAGCCAGATCTGGCCGGGACCGGACGCGGGCGAAGTGGTCGATCTCGCGGTACAAGGCACGGTCGTGGTGGCGGGACTGCCGGCGAGCGGGCCGTGGCGGCTCGACCTACAGACCGGCAAGTGGAGCCAACCCGAGCTGCGGCATCTGGGCGCGGTGCGCACGTTGGCAGTGAGTCAGGGCGTGCTGGCGAGTGCTGGCGACGACGCGACGATTCGCTTGCGCCAGGGCCTGAACGGCGCGCAACTGCTCGACTTGCAGGGCCACGAGGCCGCGGTGAACGGCGTGACGTTGGCGGTGGTTCCGAGCATGCCGGGCTCCCTGCAAGGCGGCGCGCAACTGGCTTCGGGCAGTGTCGATTTCAGCGTGCGGCTGTGGCAGGTGGTCGTGGGCGGCCAGGGTGTGTTGGCGCAGAAGACCTTCGGCCTGGGCGGACCGTGGCCCGAGGACCTGCGCACGGCGCCGGGGCAAGTTCTGTGGATCGCCGGTGGGCCGGGCGTGCAGGCGTTCTCGTTGGCACAGGCGACCTTGGCGCAGAAGCTGGCCGCCTACACCACGGCGTTTCCCAACCTGGTGCAGTCGGCGACCCCGAGCCCGGACGGCAAGCTGGTGCTGCTGGGCATGACCGGGCAGGGACCGGCAGCGGGCGGCGTGAACTACCGGATGCTCGACGCCAAGACCCTGAAAGTGCTGTGGGACGCCAAACTGCCAGCGGATCGGCACGTCGCGGCGTGGCGGCCGGACGGCACGCAGGTGGCAGTGACCGGCGGCGGTGCGGAACTCGCGCTGCTCGACCCGCTAACCGGTAAGATCGCACAGGAACTGTGGGGCCACTCGGGCGCGGTGCTGGCGCTTGGCTGGGCCGCGGGCGGGACCAAGCTGCTGAGTGGCTCGGCGGACGGCACCGCGCGGGTCTGGCGCACGCTGCCGGGCGAGGACGCGCAGTCGGCGGCGGTGTGGACCCGGCACTGTCCGCAACCTTGCACGCTGGTTCAGGTTCAGGCGGTGGCGTGGCTGGATGCGGCGGCCACGGTGGCGTTCACGGCCGGCAGCGATGGCGCGGTGTTCGGCGTCCAGGTGCCTTGAGGGCTAAGCGAACCGGCGACGCAGAACCACAAAGCCGAGCATCAACAGGAGCAAGGCCCACGGCGAAGCACCGACCGGGTTCGCGCTGCAACCGGTGGCGGGGCTCGGCGCGGGGGTCACGGTCTTGCCACCCGAGTCCGGCGCGCTGCCGTCGAGCGTACCCGCGGCGTCCGATCCAGTCGCGGTGTCCGACTTGGCGCCGACGTCCGAGGCAACCGCGTCCGGGCCCGCAGCCGTGTCCACGGACGCGCCACCATCGCTCGAAACCGTGTCCGTTTCCGCGGGCTTGGCGACGCAGGCGTTCTTGCACGTCTCACCGGCCACGACGTTGCACACCTCGCCGGCCGCGCACTCCTTGTCGTTCATGCACTGCACCACGCCCAGGCCCTTGCACGAACCGGCCGCGCATACGGTGCACTTGGGGCATTCGTCATTGCTCTTGCACTGCGGCTTGGTCACGCACTGGTTCTTGCACGCGTCGACGGCGTTGACCTCGCACACCTGACCGGGCGCGCACTCGCCGTCGTTCTTGCACATGATCGCGCCCAGGCCCTTGCACTCGCCGTTGACGCACGCCGCGCAACTGCCGCAATCCGCTGAGGTCTTGCAGCCTGCCGGTGGATCCTGGGCGTCGTCTTGCGGCGGCAGGTCCTCCTGGGCGAAGCCGTCCTGAGGCGGCGGCATCTTGTCCGCGGACCCGGAGTCGGCTTCGGCTTCACCCGTGCTCGAATCGGTCGGACCGGCGTCAGGTTTGGCAGCAAACGCAAAGCCTTGCGCGGGCAGCAAGACCAGCATGAGCAGGGCGAACGAGGGCACGAAGCGCGCGAATAGACTGTGCATGAAAAACTCCCTATGGCCTTGGCTGTCCTGTTCTTGGCCAGCCAGTGATGACGGTCGCACCCTAGCTTTCCCCTGGAGCCTGCGCAAGTTCGCGTGGCCGTGCTGGGGCGTCCTGGCTTCAGGCCGCGCTCAGGCTGCCGTCGCCGTCCAGCGCTTGCTCGCCAGCCGCCCGAGCATCATCGCCTGCCAGTCGCCGTAGCGGTCCTCGAGGATTGCCTGGCGCGCGGCTCGGACCAACTGCAGGTAGAACGCGAGGTTGTGCGTCGTCAACAGGGTGGCCGCCAGCAGTTCGCCAGCGGTGAACAGGTGCCTGAGGTAGCTGCGCGAAAACGTCTGGCACACGTGGCACGCGCAGTCGGGATCCAACGGGCCGTCGTCGGCGAAGAACTGGCGGTTCTTGATCGACAGCCGGCCGTCGTGGGTGAACACGAAGCCGTGGCGGGCGTTGCGGCTGGGCATCACGCAATCGAACTGGTCGATGCCGAAGCCGATGCAGCGCACCAGGTCCTCGGGCGTGCCGACGCCCATGAGATAGCGGGCCTTGTCGCGCGGCATCAGGGCGGCGGTGTGGGCGCAAGCGTTCCACATCTCGGGCGGGGTCTCGCCCACGGACAAGCCGCCGATCGCAAAGCCTTCGCAGCCGTCGCGCGCGCAGATCTGCTCGACGTGTTCACTGCGCAACGTCAAGTTCACGCCGCCCTGAACGATGCCGTACAGCGCGCAGTCGTCCTGGCGGGTGCGCGCGGCCTGGCAGCGGTCGAGCCAGGCGGTGGTGCGCGCCATCGCCTCGCGCACGGTGCGATCGTCAGCCTTGGCGGGCGGGCATTGGTCAAAAGCCATCATGATGTCCGAGCCGAAGTCCTCCTGCAGCGCGATGGCCCGCTCGGGATCCAGGACGTGGCGCGAGCCGTCGATGTGGCTTTGGAACACCGCGCCGGCGTCGGTGACCTTGCGGATCTTGGCCAGCGAATACACCTGGAAGCCACCGGAATCCGTGAGGATAGGTCGGTCCCACGCCATGAACTGGTGCAAGCCGCCAGCCTGGCGGATGCGCTCGCTGCCGGGTCGCAACATCAGGTGGTAGGTGTTGGCGAGGATGATCTCGGCGCCCATCTCCTTGAGATCACGTGGCAATACCGCCTTGACCGTGGCCTGCGTGCCGACCGGCATGAAGATCGGCGTGTGGATCGTGCCCGAACGCGTGGTCAAGGTGCCGGCGCGCGCTCCGGTCTGGGCGCAAATGTGGTCGACGTGGAAGCCATAGGCCATGGGAAATCTCTTGTTACAGCCAACGCGTGACGGCGTCGACCGACTTGTGGCGCACCGCCGGCATCTCGACCGCGGCACCGCCTATCACCACCGCGCCGATCAGCGTCTCGCCGGGACCGACCTGCCAGAACGGCACCATCGCGTCGCCGATCAACGCCGCGCTCGTCGTCCAATACGAGCCCAGGCCGCGCGCCACCACGCCCAACATCAGGTTTTCGATCGCACACGCACAGGCGGCGTAATCCTCGCGATCGCGCTCCGGATCTTCGGGCGAGCGGGTGTACGAGACCGCGATCACCGCGCCGGCCGTGCTCAACATCGTGCGCAACTTCTCGAGCTTGCCGTCGGGCTTGGCCCCGGTCAGGGGCCCGGTCGCGGCTTCGGCGAGGTCGCGTAGGCGATCGCCGCGCACCACAGCAAAATGCCATGGTTCTGTACGCTTGTGGTTGGGCGCCCAAGTCGCGAGTTCGATCAGTTCACGCACGGTCGTCTCGGGGACCAGCGTGCCGTTGAACAGTTTGTGCGAGCGGCGGTGGTGGATGGCGTCGTCGACGTGCATGGGCGGCCTCGGCAAAACGGGCCGCATCGTGAGCAAGCCCGACGATCCGCGCAAGAGGCATGGCTATGTCTGGGCCAGGGTCCGCGCCGGCATGCGCAGGGGCAGCGGCCAGCGCGGCCGAGCGCGGTGCCCGATTCGTCGGGGGCACCGCACTCGGGGGCGATGGTTTGCAGGGCCGCCTGGTCAGAACCAGAGGATGCCGGCCGTTGCCGCGTCGCTGTTTCACCAACGACTTGCTTTCACTGTACAGTTCCAGCGCGGCCTTGTCGAAACGGCCATGTCGAAGCTCGACACCAAGGCCTTGAAAGTGCGCGACTCTTGCGCTCGAGCGGCACGGCCTCGAAGACGTCGGCCGGGC
>CAYHHL010000139.1:7103-8190 GCA_964356325.1 uncultured Enterobacteriaceae bacterium
ATCGCCCTGCTGGCCGCGACCGGCTGCGGCGAGGACACGACGGTGGCCGGAAACGCGGCGGCGGCCGACCAGATCAGCTTGAGCGATTTGCCGTTGGACTCGCTGGCCGGCGACGATCTGGCCGCGCCCCTGGACGTCGAGCCATCCGAGCCAGACGCGCCGCCCGACCAGTTCGGCATCGACGTGGGCTACACGGTCGTGCCCTGCGCGAAAAACGAGGACTGCCCGACGCAGGCCTGCCTGGACACGCCCGACGGCAAGCAGTGCGGACAGACCTGCCTTTCGAGTTGCCCGCCGGACTTTTCGTGCCAACAGGTGGCGGGCAGCGGCGACGTCCTGTTCCTGTGCACGCACCTCGCGCCGTACCGGTGCCTGACCTGCAGCAAGGACAGCGACTGCGACCTGGGCACCGGCAACAAAGGCGAATGCGCGGACTTCGGCCAGGGCGGCTTCTGCCTGCAACCCTGCGGCGGCGGCAAGGCGTGCGCCGGCCAGGACTTCACCTGCGAAAAGGGCTTCGGCACCCAAGAGTTGTGCGTGCCGCCGGGCAAGCAGTGCCCGTGCCCCGATGGCAAGTCTGGGATGTGCAAGGTGAAGAATGAGTTCGGTGCGTGCCCGGGCAGTTACGCCTGCGCCGCTGGCAAGCCCGGCGCGTGTGCCGGCGTGGCGCCCATGGCCGAGCAGTGCAACCTGAAGGACGACAACTGCGACGGCGCGACCGATGAGAACGTGGTCCAGGCCGAGTGCGATTTGAGCAACGTCTACGGCGCGTGCAAGGGCAAGGCGTTGTGCGTCGCCGGCCAGACGCTGTGCCAAGGCACCGCAGCGTCAGCGGAAACCTGCAACGGCATCGACGACAACTGCGGCGCTGGCACCGACGAAGGCTTCACCGACACCGACGGCGACGCCAAGGCCGATTGTGTCGACCCGGACGACGACGACGACGGCGTGTTGGACGCGGCCGACGACTGCACGGTGACCTTGAACGCTGGCCAGACCGACACCGACAGCGACGGCTTGGGCGACGCTTGCGACCCCGACGACGACAACGACAAGTCCTTGGATGGCGAAGACAACTGCCCGCTGG
>CAYHHL010000139.1:8290-15874 GCA_964356325.1 uncultured Enterobacteriaceae bacterium
CTGCCCGCTGGACGTGACGCCGGACAACTGCCCGGCAGTGGCCGATCCGAGCCTGAGCGACCTGGACGCCGACGGCGCGGGCGACGCCTGCGATGCGGACATCGACGGCGACGGGCTGGCCAACGCCGCGGACAACTGCCCGGCGACCGTCAATGCCGACCAAGCCAACACGGACAAGGACGGCGAGGGCGAGGCCTGCGACGACGATGACGACAACGACGGCGCGTTGGACGTCGCCGACAACTGCCCGCTCGCCGCCAACCCCACGCAAACAGACCAGGATGGCGACAACGTGGGCAATGTCTGCGATGACGACCTCGACGGCGACGGCGTGGCCAATCTGGCGGACAACTGCCCGGGCAAGGCCAACCCGGACCAGGTCGACGTCAACGCCAACAAGGTCGGCGATGCCTGTGAAAGCGATTGGGATTCCGATGGCGTGCTCAATGCGGTCGACAACTGCCCGTGGGCGGCCAACCCGGCGCAAACCGCAACCGACGGCGATGAACTCGGCGACGCCTGCGATTGCGACGCGGATGCCGATGGCATCGCCAATCCTGCGCTCGGCTGCCCGGACGTTGTGGCCAAGGACAACTGCGCGCTGACTGGCAACGCCGACCAGAAAGACTTGGACAACGATGGCTTGGGCGATGCCTGCGACGGCGACCTGGACGGCGACGGCGATGCCAACAGCAGCGACTGCAAGCCGGCGGACAAGGCGATTTCGCTGTTGGCCAAGGAAATCTGCAATGACATCGATGACAACTGCGACGGCGCAGTGGACGAGGCCAACGCCACGGGTTGCAAGCCCTACTACTTCGATGAAGACGGCGACGGCGCTGGCGTGACGCTGGTGATGTGCTTGTGCGCCGCGACGCCACCGTATTCCGCAAGCGCGGCAGGCGATTGCAACGACCAGGACGGCACCGTCAACCCCAAGGCCAAGGAGATTTGCGCCAACGGCAAGGACGACAACTGCAACGGCAGTGAGAACGACATCGACGCGGTGGGTTGCAAGGCGTTCTTCGTCGATGCCGACGACGACGGCTACGGTACCGCGGCCAGCCAATGCCTGTGCACCAACGCCGGCGACTACTCGGCCAAGCAGGCGGGCGACTGCAATGACGCCAATTCCGCAGTCAATCCAGGGCAGATGGAGAAGTGCGCCGACAAGCTCGACAACAACTGCAACGCCAGCGTCGACGAAACCGGCTGCCTGGGCTGCACCACGTATTACAAGGATGTCGATGGCGATGGCTTTGGCCTGACCAACGACAAGCAGTGTTTGTCGTCCGCCACCAGCCCGTACAATGCGCTCAAGCCCGGCGACTGCAACGACGCGCTCAAGGCCGTTTCGCCCGCTGCTCCGGAATCATGCAACAAAGTCGATGACGACTGCGACTCGCAAACCGACGAGAGCAACGCCACCGGCTGCAAGGTCTACTACCAGGACGAGGACAAGGACACGTTTGGCACCGGGTCCGGGCAGTGCGCTTGCGGGCCGACCGGCTTGATGACCGCGGCTACGGCCAAGGACTGCAACGACAAGGACGCGGCGGTCAACCCGAGCAAGGCCGAGATTTGCGGCAACGCCAAGGACGACAACTGTGCCGGCGGTGAAACGGAAGAAAATGCCGTTGGTTGCGCCAAGTTGTACCTGGACGGCGACGCGGATGGCTATGGCGCGGCGGGCTTCAAATGCCTGTGTGGCGCGCTGGGCACGTACACGGCCAAGCAGGGCGGCGACTGCAACGATGCTGACGCGGCGAGGGCGCCCAACCTCGGCGAGAAGTGCCAGGACAAGAAGGACAACGACTGCGACGGGGCGATCGACGAGGAGAACTGCTTGGGCTGCCTGACGTTGTACAAGGACGTCGACGCAGATGGCTATGGCTTGACCAGCGACAAGAAGTGCTTGAACGCGGCTGCCGTGCCCTACTCGGCGGCGGTCGGCGGCGACTGCCTGGACAGCAACAAGGCGGTCAACCCCAAGGCGACCGAGGCCTGCAACGCCTTGGACGACAACTGCAACGGCGCGACTGACGAAGAAAATGCCACGGGTTGCAAGGTGTTCTTCACGGACGAGGACAAGGACACCTTTGGCATCGGCACGTCCAAGTGCTTCTGCGCCGCCGGTGGCTTGTTCACGGCCAGCAAGGACGGCGACTGCAACGACAAGGACCTCGCGGTCAACCCGAGCAAGGCCGAGGTCTGCGGCAATGGCAAGGACGACAACTGTGCCAACGGGGAGAACGACCTGAGCGCAACGGGTTGCGTCAACTACTTCGTGGACATGGACGGCGATGGCTATGGCGTCAGCACGGCGAAATGCACTTGCGCGCCGCAGGGCAACTACACTGCCAAGCAGGCCGGCGACTGCGACGACACGGCCACCGCCACCAGTCCGGCGCAGACCGAGAAATGCCTGGATTCGAAGGACAACAACTGCGACGGCAAGATCGACGAGGCGGGCTGCCAGGGCTGCACGACCTACTACAAGGACGCCGATCAGGACAGCTACGGCCTGGATGCCGACAAGCAGTGCCTGGGCGCGGCGAAGTACCCGTACACGGCCTACCTGGGCGGCGACTGCAACGACGACCCGGCCAAGAACGGGGCCAGCCAGAAGCCGAGTGCCGCGGAGTTGTGCAATAGTATCGATGACAACTGCGACGGCCAGACGGATCCGACCGGGACTTCGGGCTGCCAGTTCTTCTACCCGGACGTGGACAAGGACACCTACGGCGCCCAGGTCAGCGCGATGTGCCTGTGCACGGCCAGCGCGACCTACAGCGTTACCAAGACCGGCGACTGCAGCGACAGCGACGCGGCGATCAACCCGGGCAAGGCCGAGGTCTGCGACGGCAAGGACAACAACTGCAACGCCTCGATCGACGAAGGAGTTCTGATCACGTTCTTCAAGGACCAGGACGCCGACACGTACGGCGGCGTGACCACGGCGCAGGCATGCACGGCACCCACCGGATATGCAGCGAAATCAGGCGATTGCAACGACTTCAACGGCGCGATCAACCCGGGCAAGGCCGAAGTGTGCAACGACCTCGACGACGACTGCGACAGCCTGGTGGATGAGGGCATCGCCACCCAGACCGTCTACAAGGATAACGATGGCGACAAGTTCGCGCCCCTGGGCGGCACGTCGATGAAGAAGTGCAACGTGCCAGTGGGCTGGACCACGGCGCAGGACATCAACGCCGACGCCAAGTTCGACTGGGACTGCGACGACTCCGACGTGACCACGCACCCCGGCGCGGCGGATACTTGCGGCGATGGCAAGGACAATGACTGCAACGGTTCGGTCGACAAGCTGTGCTACACCGCGTGCGACGGCGCCTGGCCATTCCAGTTGAAATTCTCGAGCAGCAACTCCGCCGCGCGCCCGGTCGACCTGGACGGCGATGGCAACTACGAGGTGGTGGTCCAGGACAGCTTCGGCTTTGCCATCCTGACCACGTTGGGCGCGCCGCTGTACGACTATTCCGCGGCCGTCTACAACTTCTCTGACGCCAACGCGGCCTACGCCGACGTCGACAGCTACAACAGCTTTGGCGCCGGTACGCAGGGCGTCGAGGTCATCACGGCCAACGGCGGCCGCGCGCGCATCTACAAGGTCAACATCGATGGCACGGTGTCGGTCATCGAGAACACGGCCAATTCGGTCATCCGCGTCAGCCGCAATCTCGTTGCCGACTTCGACTACGACGGCGCGCCCGAACTGGTCTACCACTCCGTCAACGACAAGATCGGCAGCAAGATCTTCCGCTTCGACACCAAGACCGGCCTGCTCAACCTGGTCTCGACCGTCGCTGATCCCGATGGAGTGCCCCAGTACTACGCGCACTTGCTGACCGACCTGGACGGCGACGGCGTGGTCGATCTGGTGGCCGGCAATGGCTACCCGGGCACCGGCGGCTACGTCGAGACCGCGGCGTGGGCCGGCAAGATCTACGCCTACAAACTGACTGACGCCGCCAAGGCCGTGTTCGCGCCGACCTGCACGCCCATCGGCACCTGTGCGTTCAACACCGCGATTGCCAAACTCAATGGCGTATACATCGGCGGCATCTATCGGTTCGGCAATGAGATCCAGGCGTCGGCCTACTATTCGCCGACCAAGGTAGTGGGCCAGAACAACGCCGCGCAGGCGTGGCACTGGCGATTCGGTCTCGACGGCAAGGCGCTGGCCGGTTCGCCGAGTACGACGACTTCGATCCAGTTCCCGACCGACGTCGATGACGACGGCGTGGTCGAAACCAACGGCTACACCGGCGAATTCGGCTTGTGGGACGTCGACGGCGACGGCTACCCGGACCAGGTCTACACGGCGGGCACGGAACTGCGCGTGGCGTTGTGGGTGCCGGCCAAGAAGGCCTTCGTTGAACACGTGCCGTCGCGGGCGCCGATCTCCAGTGCTTCCGTGGGCTTGCGTGGCATCGCGGACATGAACGGCGACGGCCGCCTGGACGTGACGGTGGCGGACAGCGCCGGCAAGGTCTTCTGCCAGCAGCTCGGCGCGGCGACTTTCGTCAAGAAGAGCAGCCTGCCGCCGTACCTGCCCGCGCACGCGCGCACCAACCAGTGGGACAACTACGAGCCGAACACCGGCGCCGACACCAACGCCGACGGCATGCCGGACCGCGTCATCCGGGTGCCGTCCTCGCTCACGCGCAAGGGCAACTTCTACAGCTACGTTTCCAGCGCGACCGACAAGGATTACTATGTAGTGGACACGGCTTGGGGCGGCAACATCTGCCTGACCGCGCCCAAGGGCCGCAGCTACTCGCTCAAGGTGTTCTCGTACACAGACAAGTGGAACAACGCCAGCAAGGCGGCAGGCGCCGACGGCAAGGTCGACGGCCTGCTGTGGACCGGCACCACGACCGCGGGCGGCACGACGTGCTTCAACGGCAACTCCGTGATCCCGTTCCGCTATGGTGAGTACAAGTTCGCGATCGGCGTGGAATCGGTCAGCGGCTTCTCGCCCTACTGGCCGTACTGGATCACCGCGGCCAAGTAGCGACGGGGATCGAAAGCCTTATCGACCCTTGATTACGTACGCTTGCGCACGTGGACGTCGTACAACGGACGGCCCTTGAGCGAGCCCGCGCGCTTCAGCGTCAGCAGGCCCAGGTGCAACTGCGCGATCTTGCCGGACTCCATCTGGATCGAAATGCGGTCCTGATCGACCACTTGCGTCACGATGCAGATGCCCAGGCGCGGATGCTGCAACGAGTCGCCGACCCGAAGCTGAGGCATTTCCGTAGGTTCCAACAGGCGCGAAGGCAAGGCCTCCATGGCTACGCGACCGCTGCGCACCGACTCGGGATCGCCCTCCACCACGTGCACTGCGACGTCGAGCCAGCGCGCCAGGCCCGACTTGTAGTCCTCGAAGCGCCGCAACGTGATGTCGTCGAAAGTCTGGGCGATGAACTCCACCGAGCCGGACACCGCCTCGTCGAGCAAGCCCGCGACCACGCCGGTCGTTTCGCCGACGAGCATCACGCGCACCACGAGATCCGGCTGGCCGTCGCGCTCCGAGACCGCCACGCGCATCGAGGCGACCATGGACGTGCCCGCGACCGCTTCGGGCGGACCGAAGCTGCCGTCCTGCAAGACCCGGCGCACGATGGCGTCCCGAACGTAGCCGGTGCCGTCGAACCACCCCGACGCGATGCGGTAGTTCTCGGTGAGGGCGCGAAAGCTGGCGACCAGCGGTTGACCGGGCGGCACTTCACCGACGAAGCGGCGGCCTTCACGCGTCTCTGTAAAGATCATACGGTTCCCTCGCCTGGCGCGGCCCAGTTGCACGAGCCCATGGGTCGGTCGGGCGGCGAGGCGAATCGGCAGCCCCGGCAACGCCGAGGCAACGGTAATCCCCAGGCCGCGCCAGTGTCAAACGGGTTCGGGAGCGACGACCGCGCGCGGCCGCCGGCACGTCCGTGGCCGAAGCTCGCAGCGGGGTCACATTCGGCCGGGCACGGGCGGAACCGCATGCCGCAGCGGCGCCAGTTCGTGCACCACACTGCGCAGCTTTGCGACATCGAAAGGCTTGTCCAGGCACGGATTCGTCACGCGATCCAGGAACTCGCGCGCCTGGCCGGTGAACGCGCCGCCGGTCAGGAACACCATGGTCGCGGCCGTCGCCGGGTCCGTGATCTCGAGTTCGGCGTGGACCTGCATTCCGGTCATGTCCGGCATCATCAGGTCGCACAGCACGAGGTCAAACGGCCCCTTCTCGTGCAGAATCCGCAAGCCCTCGGTGCCACTAGACACTGGTGTTACGTCGTATTCCGTTTCGAGCATGCGCTTGACGACGGTCCCGATCAGAACCTCGTCATCGATGACCAGAATCCGCGGGCGACCCTCCGGCGGCGAAGCTTGCACCATCTCGACTCCTTGGCCTGAATCGTCACGGACGGGTGAACTGTGCCCGAAGCCCGGAAATTTGTCGCGGTACCCATGTGGTAGCACTCCAAGCATAGTGGTCGCCGCGCCATCACTCAAGCGCCGGCGAGCGGTCGCGGGCGGTGTACGCAACGCTTCAGCTGGTGCACGATTGATGCCGTCCGCTCCCGCCTTTTCGCGCCCCGCCCAAGGATCGCCATGACCCGCCCGACCGTTCGCACCGGCCGCAGTTATCGCTACTTCGACCTGATCATGGCCGCGTTCGTCACCGTACTGCTGTGCTCGAACATGATCGGCCCCGGCAAGTCCTGCCGCATCGACGTGTTCGACCATCCGCTGGTCTTCGGCGCCGGCAACGTCTTCTTCCCGATTGCCTATATCTTCGGCGACGTCCTGACCGAAGTGTACGGCTACGCCCACGCGCGCAAGGTCATCTGGGCGGGCTTTGGCGCCATGCTGTTCGCCACGTTGATGAGCCAGGTCGTCCTGCGCCTGCCGGTCAATCCCGCCGAACCGTACAACGCCGTGATTCAACCCGCGATCGAGGTCGTATTCGGCAACACCTGGCGCATCGTCGCGGCTTCGATCCTGGCGTTCTGGGCCGGCGATTTCGTCAATTCCTACGTGCTCGCGCGCATGAAGGTCCGCACCCAAGGCCGCTTCCTGTGGATGCGCACCATCGGCTCGACGATCGCCGGCCAGGGCGTCGACAGCCTCCTGTTCTACCCCGTTGCTTTCGCAGGCTTGTGGTCCGCGGAGACGATGCTGCGGGTGGTGACCTTCAACTGGCTGTTCAAGATCGGCGTGGAGGTCGTGCTGACGCCGGCGACGTACGCGATCGTCGGGTTCTTGAAGCGGGCGGAACAGGAGGACTTCTACGATCGGAATACGGATTTTACGCCGTTCAAGCTGGATGCCTGACACTGGGCCCGAACCCGTTTTCGAGGGTTGAGAAGCGGATAGCTTCGATTCCTCGAAAACGGGCAGGTCATAGAGCGACGAAGGAGCGTCAGACCTGCCCTGGCCCGAACCCGCACCCGAACCCGCACCCGAACCCGTACCCGTACCCGAACCCGTACCCGTACCCGAACCCGGAACCGGAACCGGAACCGGAACCGGAACCGGAGCCGGATATGCGGGATTCCTCCACATGTCGAA
>CAYHHL010000140.1:0-15722 GCA_964356325.1 uncultured Enterobacteriaceae bacterium
CTGCGCGGCGTGCACCCCGGGGTCCACATCCCGGTAAACCTTGGCGACTTTGCCTGCAGGGTCGACTACGAACGTCACGCGCCGCGCCATGCCCAGCCGCGTCGGCACGCCGAATCCGTCGATCCACTTGTGCTCCGGGTCGGCCAGCAGCGGAAACGTCAGGTGGTGCTCCTTGGCGAACTCGGCCTTGGACTCCTGGTCCTGCCCCGACACCCCCAGCACGTTTACGCCCGCGGCTTGGTAGCGATCCCAGACATCGCGGAAAGCACAGGCTTCTTTCGTGCAGCCCGGCGTCGCGTCCTTGGGGTAGAAGTACACGACCGTCCAGTGCCCGCGTTGATCGGCCAGGCGGACCGACTTGCCGTCCTGATCGACCGCGGCGAGGTCGGGAACCTGGGCGCCGATCGCCAGCAGACCGTCGGCTTCCCCTGTCGCCGCGCCGCCTTTCGTGCCGGAGCAGGCGGGCAGGGCGAGCGCGACCAGCAGGGTCATCGGCAGCAGTGTCAGCCGGAGCAGCAGAGCGACGATGCGACGGGACACGATAAACCTCGCAAAATCAGAGATTCGGGCCGCGAGCCGCCGCCGCCAGCCGCCACAGTCTGCGCGAGGTCAGCCGCGCATTCAACGGTGCCGATGCGAGTCGAAAGAAGGTACAGTGCCGAGCCCGGCAAGCCGGGACGAGGCTGTGATGCGCACCGAGACCATCGTCACCAACCTCACTTGCAACCAGAATTGCACCTATTGCACGGCGCGGCGGCCGACCGAGGATCCGGCGTTCGTGCAGCCGGCAGCGGTTCGGGCACGCATCGATGCGGCGCTGGAGGCGGGCGCGACCGAACTGGTGCTGACCGGGGGCGAGCCGACCCTGCGCAAGGATCTCGAACAACTCGTGGCCTATGCGACCAGGCCGGGCGTGCGGGTGGTGCTCGAGACCAACGCGACACTGCTCGATCTCGCGCGGGCCCAGGCATTGCGCGACGCCGGGTTGACGACGGCGCGGGTGAACCTGACCGCCTGGGGCGAGCCGCTGGATGTCTTGACTCAGGATCCCGGGGGGTTCCAGGCGACCCTGCTCGGGCTGCAGGCGCTGGCGGCGGTGCGGCAGGCGGTCGAACTCAACGTGGCGGTGGTGCGGTCGACCGTCCAGGGCTTGGCGCAACTCCCCGATCATATGGCGGCAGTGCCCGGCCTGCGTGCGGTGCTGGCGGAAATCCTGGTGCGGGTGCCGATCGAGAGTCCGGACCCAGCGGAACTGTTGCCGTTGGAGCACGCGGCGCGCGCGGTGGTGGCGCTGGAGCGGGCGGCGCGGCGGCACGGGCTGCCGGTGCGTCTGGCCGGCGATGGCACCTTGCCGCCGTGCGTGTTCGAGGCGCAAGGCCGGCCGGCGTGGCTGTTCTCGTTGGCGCGGGGCCGGACGCAACGGCAGGGATTCACACGGGTACTGAGCTGCGACGGCTGTCTGGCGGCCGACGCGTGCCCCGGGTTGCCGGACCGCGCGGGCGTGCCGGCAGTGCTGTATCCGGTGACGGATCCCCGACAGCGGCGGCGGCTCGCGGGGCAAGGATCGTTGCAGGCCCAGGCGGATCGCGAATTCCTTTCGCCCAATCGCACCGACCGCGACGGCGTGGTGGTCGACGAGACCGTGGTGCGCGTGAATTTCCAGTGCAACCAAGCGTGTACATTCTGTTTCGTTTCCACCCACCTGCCTGCGCCGGACCAAGAGCGGGTGCGTGCGGCCATCATCGAGGCGGGCCAACGCGGTGCCAAGATTACGCTTTCTGGCGGGGAGCCCACGCTCAACCCGCGCCTGGTCCAGTACGTGGCGCTGGCCAAGGCGCACGGTCGCTTGGGCGTGCAGCTGCAAACCAACGCGATTCGACTGCAAGATCCTGTCTTGATGGCGCAGTTGGTGGAGGCGGGGCTGGACGAGGCCTTCGTGTCGCTGCACGGTACCACGGCCGAGGTGTCGGACGCCGTGACGCAGGCGCCGGGCACGTTCGAACAGACCTTGCTGGGCCTGGACCAGCTGCATCGTTCGCCCGTGCGGCTGCACATCAACTTCGTGGTCTGCCAAGCGAATCTGCACCAGCTGGTGTCGATCGTGCAGTGGGTCGGGCGGCGCTGGCCGGGTGCCTTCCTCAACGTCTCGTTCGTGGCGGCGTCCACGGATCTAGTGCCGCGCGATCAGGCGATGCTGGTGCGCTACACCGACGCGCTGCCGCAACTGGTTGCCGCGATGGAGGAAGCCGACCGTCTAGGGGTGCCCTTGCTGGGCATGGAGACGATGTGCGGTGTGCCCTTGTGCCTGACACCGGGTGACGCGGGCCGGTGGCTGGACTTGCCGGAACTGGACGTCGACGGCGGCGGTGAGTTCATCCGAGCCCAGGCCTGCGACGCCTGTGCACTGCGGACACGGTGCTACGGAATTCGGCGAGGTTACGCAGAGGTGTACGGCGACGCGGAACTGCGGACGGTGAGTATCTAGGCCCGCGCCCCCTACTCCGTCACCACTTTGAACTTGTTCTGGCCGATCTCGATCTCGTCGCCGTGCTTCAGCGCCGTCGACTTCACCGTCTCGCCTCCGACCCGCATCGCCCCGAACATCAGGTTGCTGTTCGCCATCCAGCGGCGGCCGTTCCAGGTGATCGTCACCGTGCCGAACACGAAGCCGCGCAGGCGCAAGTCCTCACTGCGGCCCAGCACCAGCGGCTCGGTCTCCGACAGGTCCTTGCGCTGTTCGCCGCCGCCCATCCAGCCGTCCGACCGTTCCACGTGGCTGCGCTTGGCGGTCTTCAACTGCTTGAGCGACGCGCGCACCTGGTCGAGATCCATGGCCTTGGTCTCGTTCGCAGCTTCTTGCGGCGCCTTCTGGTCGGCGACGTACTCGTCCACGGCGACGAGACCTGTCGCACCGCAGCGAGGGCAGGGCGGATCGTCGCGCAGGGCACTGACCATGCCGGACCAGTCGCAGCGCCCGCAATGCTTCTTGTCGAAACGGACGCGGCCGGACTGGAAGTAGCCTGCCGCCTTCTGTTCGGTCTCGGAGAAGATGAGCAGGTGATCGCCGCCGACCAGGATCTCCGATCCCTCCTGCACCCACGCGGATTCGTTGACGAGCTTGCTGTCCACCACCAACGGGTTGGTTTGCGAACGGTTGTACACGAACCAGTTGCCGGTCGCGCCATCCTGCTGGAACACCGCGTGTTCACGGGAGACTGCCGGCCCGGTCAGGACCAGGTCGCAGCCCGGATCGCGGCCGACCCGCAAGGTCTTGCCGGACACGGACGCCTTGCGGGCTAGCTTCTTGAGTTCATGGACGACAAACGTTGGCATGGCGGCTCGACAGCGCCGGGGAACAGCGGCGTGGCTGCAGGATCGCCCAGCGCTGCGTCCGCGGCAAGTTTCGCGCACGGCCCGATGCCTGCAGCGAACGGAGCTCGTTTGCCGCACGGACGGTTCGCATGCCTCGTTTTGCGACAGTCGGTGAACAGATGTGCTGCAGAACGGCACTCACGAGCCCAAAAAACGCCAGGAGAGTCCGAAAACGAAGGTCGGTCGCGGTGAGGCTAGGTGGCATCTGATATTAACCGGTTGTGCTGGTCAAGCTACTCCAAAATCCAAGTCACCGATTCGCGATGCAGATTAGCAACGATCACCGTTGAATACAGCATATTGTACGGCTGTGCAGGAGCCGGAACGGGTCGACGATGGCACGCACCTTGCTCCTTGGAATGCCTGCCATCCCAACGGCAGGAGGTTTCCATGTCCCGTGTCTACGCCCCTCGCGCTCCGTTGCGCTCATCGAATGGCCTGCGTGTTTCCATGCTGTTGGCATTGACCGTCGGCGTCCTGTTCGGCTGTGAAAGCCAGAGCACGGCACCGATCGAAAAATCCGCAACGACCAAGACTGCACCCTTCACGCTTGCAGAGCCCGAGACCGCGCAGGCGAGCGCCGCCGCCGCAGAAGCTGCGAACGCCCAGGCGGCGCAGAAGGACTCGGACGCCCAGGCCACGGCCGCCCGGGACGCCGCCAGCGCCGCAGCCGCGAAGGCGGAAGAAGCCAAGACTACTCAGGTAACGGCGGATGCCGCAGCGAAGGCCGCGCTGGAAGCCAAGGCCGCCGCCGATGCAGAAGCTGCGGTTCAAGCGAAGGCCGGCGCCGACGCAAAGACCGCCGCCGAGATCGAAGCTGCCGCCAAAGCCAAGGCAACGGCTGACGCGCAAGCTGCTGCCGCAGCCAAGGCCGCTGCCGAGGCGCAGGCGGCTGCCCAAGCGCAGGCGGCTGCCGCGGCCCAAGCCGGTGCCGAAGCAAAGGCTGCCGCAGCCGCGCAGGCTGCCGCCGAAGCCAAGGCCGCCGCGAACGCCAAGGCCGCCGCGGAGGCCCAGGCCGCTGCACAGGCCCAGGCTGCCGCTGCTGCGAAGGCTGCGGCTGACGCCAAGGCCGCCGCCGAAGCCATGGCTGCCGCCGACATCCAGGCTGCCGCCGCCGCGAAGACTGCCTCTGAAATCAAGGCTATTGCCGATGCCAAGGCAGCTGCCGACGCCAAGGCCGCCGCCAACGCCAAGGCCATTGCCGATGCCAAAGCCGCCGCTGACGCCAAGGCCGCCGCCGATGCCAAACTCGCTGGTGCAACGGTGCCGGTCGTGTCGGCGCCAGCGGGTTGTGCCACTTCCGCCCCGGACGGTTCGCCTCTGCGCGGCCTGTGGATCTGGTCTTCGGCCCCCGCGACCAGTGCGAGCGAAGCCCAGAAGGTCGCGGACTTCGCCAAGGCCCAGGGCGTCGCGGAAGTGTACGTTTCGGGTCCGGGCATCGCCGGCAACGCCGCGGTCCTCAGTGCCTATGCCGCTAGTGCGCTGAAAAATTGCATGAAGTTCGAACTGCTTTTCGGTGCTTCGGATTGGGCGCTGACGTCGGGTCACTCCAAAGCGATTGGCTATGCTCAGCAAGTCGCGGCGGCGGTCAAGGGCATGACCGGTGTCCGTCCGTTCGGGCTGCACTACGACGTCGAACCGTACACGTTGCCGCAATGGAGTTCGGACATGAACGGGACCGCGAACCAACTGCTCGACCTGTTGGAGAAGCTGGCGCCCATCGCCAAGGGTGCCGGGCTGCAACTGACGGTGGACATTCCGTTCTGGTACGACTCCAAGCTGGTGACGCGCGGTGGCGTGACCCGGCCGTTGAGCGAGTTGGTGCAGGACCGGGTCGACCGCGTGGTGCTGATGGACTACCGCGACACGGCCGCGGCGATCATCCAGGGCGGCAACACCGAGGTCGCGTACGGCAGCAAGATTGGCAAGAAAGTGGTCCTCGGCGTGGAGACGATGTGTGGATTGTCGCCGACTTCTGTGACCTTCTGTGAAGAGGGCCGGGGCGCGCTGAACGCCGCGATGAAGCAGACGCACGCCGCGTTCCTGGGCCAGGCGGGCTACGGCGGCATGGCGGTCCACCACTTCGGCTCGTATCTGTCGCTGAAAATGTAGTCTGACAGCCTCCTTGACGACAAGTGACCTTGGCGACCCTGAACGCCCCGTCCGATGCTCGTGCATCGGGCGGGGCTTTTCATTTGAGGATCTTCTTATTTGACGTGGATCAAGTCTCGAGCTGGAGCGGGGCACCGTGACCCGACTTGAACCATCCGCGCCTTGCCAGTTCGCCGCGAAGCCGGTAGCGTCGCCTCGGAACCATCAGAGCAAGGAGGTCACGCATGTTGGACCTGGCGACCATTCTCGTGCGAACGCGCGAAATTGCCGAGGACGTGTGCGTGCCTGCCGCTGACCAGGTCGACGCCGAGCCGCGCTGGCCGGCCGAGGGTTTGCGCGCGTTGGGCGCAGCGGGTCTCGGCGGACTCGTGGTGCCGGAGGCGTACGGCGGCCAAAATGCCGGGCTCACCGGCCTCGCGCGCGTGTGCGAAATCCTTGCGCACGCCTGTCCGTCCACGGCAATCTGCTTCGGCATGCACAGCGTGGGCACCGCGGTGATCGCCGCGCGGGCAAGCCAGGCCCTGGGTGAGAAGTTCCTCGTGCCCATTGCCCAAGGCCACCACATCACAGCGATTTCGCTGAGCGAACCGGGCGTCGGCGCCGACTACTTCTTTCCACGCTGCGGCCTGCGCCACGACGGCGACGATTGGGTGCTCGACGGCCACAAGGCCATGGTGACCAACGGCAGTCACGCGGACTCCTACGTGATCGCCGCGAAATCCGGCGAGCACGCTTCGCCCGGCACGTTCTCCTGCGTGTTGGTTCCCGCCGGCCACGACGGGATGCAGTGGGGCAAGCCATGGGATGGCTTCGGATTGCGCGGCAACTCGGCTCGCGACCTCGTCCTGCGCGGTGTGCGCGTGAGCCAAGACCACCTGATTGGCGCCGAGGGCGACCAACTTTGGCTCGTCTTCCACGCCATCGCCCCGCATTTCCTCATCGCGCTGGCGGCGACGTACCTGGGCGCGGCGCAGGCGGCGTTCGACCTGGCGTTGAACTATGTACGCCACCGGGAACGGCCGCATGCCCTGCACAGCCTGGCGCAAGTGCCGATAGTGCAGCAGAAATTGGGCGTGTTGTGGGCGATGCTGGAACGCACCCGCCTGCTCGTGCTTCACGCAGCCATGGAAGGCGATCGAACCGGCGTCGCAGGTCCGGCTCAGTTCGCGGCGAAGGCGGAGGCGGCCGATACCGCGGTGGCGGTCTGCAACGAGGCGCTGACGTTGTGCGGCGGGTCGGCGTTTCGCGGCCAAGGCAAGCTCGGGCGATTGTTGCGTGACGTGCGGGCGGCCCCGATCATGGCGCCGACCACCGACATGCTGCGGGTTTGGACGGGGCGCGCGCTGCTGGGCGAACCGCTGCTGGGAGACTGACGTGCGCACCGTGTCACTTGTCGGCGTTCGCCCTTCACTCGGGCGGCAAATCGAGGCGGAACTGCAGGCGGCGGACCTTCAAGTCGTCGCGGCGCCCGAAGCGACAGTGGCGGATGAACTGCGCTTGCGGCCCGATGCGATCGATGCCGTTGTGATTGCTGAAACCGAGGACGACTTGCTGAGAGTCGCACAGCGGATGCGCGCCGTGGACAGCGCTGTGGGCATCGTGTTGGTGGCGGCGAGTAGCGAGCACGCGCGCGACCTCGCGGACCGCACGCAGGTAACGCCCTTCCTCGGCCGCAATACCCAGGTGGCGCAGGCTACGGCGCCTCAAGTGCTGTCGGCGTTGCGCCGGGTGATGGACGAAGCGGCCAAGATCCGCTGCAATCGCACCATCGTCGAGGCGGCTCGCGTGCGCACGGCAGGTCTATCGCCGAGCGTGGAAGTGGCGACACCGGAGGATCTGTCCGCGCTCGTGGAGGAATTGCCGGTCGGCGTTCTCACCGTGGATGGCACGGGCCGGATCCTGGAGTGCAATCGCCGCGCGGCGCAGTTGTTGGGTGTGCCGCTCGCGACGATGGCGGGCACGATGCTGGAGCAACCTTTGGCGCCGCTGTCACGTGAGCCCTTGCGTACCCTTCTGGCGGACCACGGCAATTTGACGCCACCGCTCACGCTGAGCACGCAAGAGGGATCGTCGCTCGCGGTGACCGTGCGGGCGCTGTCGCGGCGGCCGGCAGGGCACCTTCTCGCCGTGCTGCAAGACGAAACCGCGCGGCTGCAGGCCGAACGCGAGAACTTCAGCCTGCAGGTAGCGATGCGTGCCGCCGAGGATCGCTTGCGGGAGGCGCAGAAGATGGAGGCGCTGGGCCGGTTGTCTGGCGGTATCGCGCACGATTTCAATAATCTCCTGACGGCGATCCTGGCGTTTGCCAATCTCGCGCTGGAGGAATTGGAACCCGCGCACCCGGCGGCAGTCTCGATACGCGAAGTGGTGCGCGCGGGCGAGCGGGCGGCGGGTGTGACCGCGCAACTCCTGGCCGTGGCGCGCAGGCAGGTGCTGCAACCGAAAAGGCAACGGCTGGACGACGTGGTGCGCGACGTGGCGACGCTGCTGCGGCGCTTGATCGGCGCCAATATCGAACTGGTACTCAGGACCGAGGCGCCAGGTGCGTGGGTCGACGTGGACGCGGGCCAGATGCAGCAAGTGTTGATGAACCTGGCCGTGAACGCGCGCGATGCGATGCCCGAGGGGGGGACGCTGACCATCGTGACGGCGCTGGAGGCGGGCGAGGCCTTCATCACCGTCGTCGATACCGGCCGGGGCATGGACGAAACCACGCGTCTGCACATGTTCGAGCCGTTCTTCACGACCAAACCCTTCGGGCAAGGCACGGGGCTTGGCCTTTCGGTCGTAGACGGCATCCTGGCGCAAAGTGGCGGCCGCATCACCGTGGAATCCGAGATCGACCATGGCTCGACGTTTCGCATCGCCTTGCCCGCGCGGCTGCCTGGCCAAGAGGCCGAGGCGCCCGCGTGCGAGCCGCGGCCGTCCGGAGGTAGCGAGACCGTGCTGGTGGTCGATGACGAACCGGCGGTGCTGCAGGTGACCAAGGCCGCGCTGGTGGCGAGCGGCTATCGGGTGGTCATGGCCAATTCCGGCGCGGAGGGGCTCGAGCAACTGAAACAACATGGCGAGGTGAAGCTGCTTCTGACCGACGTGATGATGCCCCGCATGGGCGGCGTGGAACTGGCGCGACAGGCCCTGGCTCTGCGACCGGCCTTGAAAGTGGTCTTCATGTCCGGCTATTCGGCGAGCGACGCGCTGCAGGGCATGGCCATCGCAGGGAGCGATTTCCTAGCAAAGCCGTTTGCAGTCAGTGAATTACGCGGGATGGTGCGGACAGCCCTGGATCGCGAGGCCGTGACCGTGGCTTCACCCTGAATCAATGCAACTCCACGGTCGCGCGCAGCTTCACCCCGGGGTTCTTGTCGGCGATGTAATCCGCCCGGAACCGCGTCTCCGTCAGCAGGCACAGGTTTTCCGCGCCATCCAGGAACAGATCGCGGGTGTAGCCGTCCTCGAACTTCTTGCGCAGGTCCGGCTGCTCGAACGTCACCCAGCGACACACCTGCAGGCTCAAGCCTTCGAACGCCGCGTCGACGCCGTACTCGTCTTTCAGTCGCGCCTCGATGACCTGGAACTGTAGCTCGCCCAGCGCTCCCACGATGTAATCGCTGCCGATCAGCGGTCGGAACAACTGCGCCGCGCCTTCCTCGCACACCTGCTCCAAGCCCTTCTGCAACTGCTTGGCCTTCATCGGGTCGCGCAACCGCACTCGGCGAAACAGCTCGGGCGCGAAGCTGGGCACTCCGGTGAACGCCAGCACCTCGCCCTCGGTGAAGGTGTCGGCGATGCGAATCGTGCCGTGGTTGGGAATACCAATGATGTCGCCGGGGTATGCTTCTTCCACGATGCTACGGTCGCGCGCCAGGAACGTCATCGCGTTGCGCACCTGCACGTCCTTGCCGGTCCGCACGTGCACCAGCTTCATGCCGCGCCGGAACGTGCCCGAGCACACGCGCAAGAAGGCCATGCGATCGCGGTGGTTCTTGTCCATGTTCGCTTGGATCTTGAACACGAAACCCGAGAACTTCTCCTCCTCCGGCATTACGATTCGTGTAGTCGTCTCGCGCGGTTGCGGCGGCGGGGCCAGATCGCAGAAGCAGTCGAGCAGTTCCTTGACGCCGAAGTTGCTCAGCGCCGAGCCGAAGAACACCGGCGTCAACTGGCCGCGCAAGAACTTGGTTTCGTCCCACGGCGACGCCGCGCCCAGCAGCAGCTCGGTCTCCTCGATCAGCTTTTCGCGATTCTTGCCCAAGTGTTCACTGGCTTCGGGACCGTCCAGGTTGGGCAGGATCACCCGCTCGCTCTTCCGCCCACGCGCCGCCGCCTGGTAGAAATTCACGGTGCGGTCGCGCAAGTCGTACACGCCCTTGAAGTCCGGGCCCATGCCGATCGGCCAGGTGAACGGCGTGCACAGCATCCCCAGTTCTTTCTCCAGGTTGTCGAGCAGCTCCAGTGGCTCCATGCCGTCCATGTCCAGCTTGTTCATGAAGGTGATGACCGGCGTGCGCTTCAGCCGGCAAACCTCCAGCAACTTGCGGGTCTGCGTCTCCACACCCTTGCCGGAGTCGATGACCATCAGCACCGAGTCCACCGCCGTCAGCGTCCGGAACGTGTCCTCCGAGAAGTCGTTGTGGCCCGGGGTATCGAGCAGGTTCAGCGCCAGGTCGCGGTATTCGAAGGACATGACCGCGGTCGAGACCGAAATGCCGCGCTCCTTCTCGATCGCCATCCAGTCGGACCGCGCGGACTGCTGCGACTTCTTGGCCTTGACCGCGCCGGCCATCTGGATGGCGCCACCGAACAGCAGCAGCTTCTCGGTGATGGTCGTCTTGCCGGCATCGGGGTGTGAAATGATGGCGAAAGTGCGGCGGCGGTGGATCTCGCGATCGAGTTCGGCGGACATGGTCGGGCTCGCTGGCGGCCGGAGTGGGCGGCGCGGAAAGGGCCGGTAGATTAGCACGACAACGCGGGATTGTCTGCGCGCGGGGCCAGCGGCTCCGAGCTCAAGTTGCACCCGCCCCGCACAGGCCTATACTGCGCGCCCGCCGCACATCAGGTGTCGGCCGAGGTGCGCGTGCCCCTATCGCTCCTGATGCTGCTCAGCCTGGGCACGAGCTTCGGCCACTGGCTGCGCGAAGGCCGCAATCAGGTGGCGGAAAGCGGTGCCGAGCACCACGGCGCGCGGCCGCCGGTGCACGGGCCGGCCGCGCCGGTCAAGCCAGTCGGTCACGACGTCCACCACGCTCCGTGGTACGCGACGCTCTGGCTCACCGGCGTGGACTACTTCTCCTCGCTGGGTTACGCCCCGGGCATCGCGATCGCTGCGTCGGGTTTCGTCGCTCCGGTCGCCACGCTCATCCTGGTGCTGGTGACGTTCCTGGCCGCGGTTCCGGTCTATGCCTTCGTGGCCAAGCACAGTTACGAGGGCGAAGGCTCGATCAAGATGATCGAGCGCCTGACCACCAGTTGGGGCCGCCTGGGCTGGCTCGGCAAGACGATCGTCTTGATCCTGCTCGGTTTCGCCATGACCGACTTCGTCATCACCATCACGCTCTCCGCCGCTGACGCCACGCACCACTTGTTGCACAACCCGCTGTTCTCGGACTGGTTGCCTGATCGCCCCGTGCTCATCACCGCCGGCCTGATAGGCTTTCTGTGCGCGGTCTTCCTCAAGGGGTTCAAGGAAGCCATCTGGCTCGCGGTGCTGATCGCATTTCCTTACATGGCGTTGAACGCCATCATCATCTTCGCCGGGTTCCAGGAACTGGCGGCGCATCCCGAGAAGGTCGAGGCCTGGCTGGCCCTGGTGCGCCACTTCGAGGTCGCGCAACTCAAGCAGTCCCTGCAGCTCATGTCGCCCGAAGGCGCGGGTCCGGTCGGATTCCTCAGCGGTTCCGGGCCTATGATGCTCGTCGCCGTCAGCGCGCTGGTCTTTCCGAAACTCGCGCTCGGCATGTCCGGCTTCGAAACCGGCGTGTCGGTCATGCCGCACATCACCGGCGAGGGGCGCGAGGGCCGGGTCCGCAACACCCGCAAGATGCTGTTCGCCGCTGCCACGCTGATGTGCCTCGAACTGATGGGCTCGATCATCGTCACGACCTTGCTGATTCCTCCCGAGGAGTTCCGCGTCGCCGGCAACGGTGTCGAGGCGGGCAAGGCCATGGGTCGCGCGCTGGCGTATCTGGCCCACGATCTGCTCGGCAACTCGTTCGGCACCGTCTACGACGTCAATACCGTGGCGATCTTGTGGTTTGCCGGTGCGAGCGCGATGGCCGGCCTGCTCAACATCATCCCGCGCTACCTGCCGCGCTTCGGCATGAGTCCGCTTTGGCTCGAGTTTCGCCGGCCGCTGGTGCTCGTGGTCACGACGGTGTGCCTCGTGGTCAACGACGTGTTCGACGCCGACATCGAGAAGCAGGCGGGCGCCTACGCGACCGGCGTGCTGGTGTTGATGGCGAGCGGTGCGTTCGCGGTGCTGCTGGCCGAACGCGAGCGCCGGGTCCTGCGTTGGATCTTCGGCATCATCCTCGCGGTGTTCCTCTACGTCCTGGTGATGAATGCGGCTGAACGCCCGGACGGTCTCAAGATCGCGAGCTTGTTCATCATCGCCATCATCGTCGCGAGCGTGTGGAGCCGCTGGCGGCGCGCCTCCGAACTGCGCGTGGGCGAACTGTGCTTTGCCAATCCCGAGTCCGAGGCCGAGTGGAACCGCCTGAAAAATGTGGAGTATCTCGTGCTGCTGCCGTTGCGTGGCGTCAATGAGGAATCCCGTCGGCGCTGCGAAGGTCGGCAACTGCATCACGAACATTCCGGTCCGGTCACAGTCGCCTTCATGAACGTGACGTTGACCGACGATCCCTCGCAATTTGCCACGCCCATCTGTGTCGAAGTGCGACGCGAGGGCGAGGACATGATCATCCATGTTTCCGGTGCGGTGGCGGTGGCGAACGCGATTGCGTACGTGGCTCTGCAGTTGAACGCGGACGAGGTCGTGGTCGGGCTGCTCGATTCCGGAACGCCTGTGCAAAACGCCATCCTTTACGTGCTGTTCGGGACTGGCGAAGTCGGCTACGCGGTCCGGGCGATCTTCGTGCGCTTGCGGGAAGAGGCTCTGGCCGAACGCTTCGTGCAGCGCAAGGGCTTCGATCAACGGCGCGATCGCCTGGAGCAGGACATGCTGCGCGACGCGGTGCTACTGTCGCCGGCGGAACGAGAAGCGCGCATGTTGGTGTTGTTCGAACAGGAGCGCCGCGAATTCGCCACCCAGGTCACGGCCGGGGCGAAACTTCCGCGGCTGATCATGTACGATTGACGGCCGATGCCCCATCGTCGCGGCGAAACTGTCGGAGATAGCGTGTCAGTTCGCGTCCTTGCACTTGCTCATGGCCTTGCTCCCGGCCGACGCCCGGCGCTCGGTGCCTGCCTGATCGCGTTGGCGTCGGCACTGGCGGCGTGCAGCGGCGTGCAGTTCGAGCGTTCCGGTCCGGTCCAGCCGCAAGTGCCCGCCAAGACTGAGATCCTCATCGCCGAACGGGTTTCGTCCTTGCCCCAACCTGCCGTCGTGGTCGGGGCCTTGTGGCTGCCCAAGACAACGGCGCCGTTGGCCAAGGAAAAGGCCCAGGACAAGTTCAAGCAGGCCGCGCGGGGACATGGTTGCGATGCGCTGGCCGGACTTGCCGAGGAGTTCATCGCCGCCACCGAGCAAAAGGCCGGCATGGGCGCGGATGCCTGGCAGTGGACGGCGCTGTGCGTGCGGACGCCGAGGGCCGCGCAAGGGAGCGCGGCGCCGGTGCCGGTGGCCAAGGTCCAAGCCAAGAAGCCGGGCAAGCACGCGGCCAAGCCGAGCAAGAAGCAAGCCAAGGCGGAAGCGCCGAAGCAGGAAGCGAAACTGGTGTTGAAGCCGGCTCCGGCTCCGGCTCCGGCTCAGGGCAGGTCTGACGCTCCTTCGTCGCTCTATGACCTGCCCGTTGTCGAGGAATCGAAGCTATCCGCTTCTCGCCCCTCGACAACGGCTCCGGCTCCGGCTCCGGCACCGGGTACGGGTTCGGGCACGGGTTCGGGTACGGGTACGGGTACGGGTACGGGTACGGGTACGGGTACGGGTACGGGCACGGGTACGGGTACGGGGTCGGGTTCGGCTCCGGTCCCAGCCGCGGTCCCGGCTCCGAAACCGACCCCGGCTCCAATCCCGAAACCGACTCCCAAACCAGCCAAGGTTGCGGCCAAGCCACCTGCGAAGTCCCAGCCCGCGCCAGTGGCGCCGCGGCCGGTGCCTGCGGTCAGCGCGGCTGATTCGACGCCTGCCGAGGTGTGCAAGCGCCTGCTGCCCAAGTGCAAGGCGGGCAAGGCCAAGGCGGAGTGCGAGTGCTCGCTGCAAAACATGCTGGAACTGGCCGCGAACCAGTCCGAAGGGCCCGAAAGCAGTGCGATCTGGTCGGCACTCCAGGCCCTGTTGCGTGCCCAACCGGCCGAGCAGTGGGCCACGGTGCAAGCGCCGGTCGTGAGCACCGAAGAGGACGAACGCGGGCCGCCGATCGACAACCAGATGCTGCAGGCGGAACTGGCCAAGGAAGGCGCGACGGGCTGGAAGTTCCTGACACCACGCGACTATACCTACAAGTTCACCCTGCGCAATCCGACGCGCAACCAGATCGTCGTCGACGTGCAGTTGGCCGATACCAAGCAGAGCGTGCTGCTGACGCCTGGGCAAAACGTCGTGCTGCAGCACACGGCGCGCTGTGAATCGCATGGCGCGGTGCGGCGCCAGAAGATCGGATTGATTCTCGAGTTCCACTTCGATTGCGACGCCGATCCCGTGGCCCGCGTGACGAGCGTGCGGCCGGTGCGGCTCGAACTGGCGATCGATCGGCGCGCGGCGGATGCGGATCTGCCGCTGCAAACCATCGCGCAGGTTTGGCAGGCGTTGCCGCGCACGCGCATGACCGACGTCTACTTGCGGGCGGTGGACATGGAACTGCAACGTCGGAGCAAGGCTGTGGCTTCGGTCACGGGCAGGTTGACGGTGTATCCGCGGACGGGCGAGGGGCCGGTGCCGGTCGCCGCGACCTTCGAGAATTCAGGGGACGACGACGCGACGGTGGTGTTCGACATCAGCCCGTTGCGCGATCAGGCGCTGCTGGTGCCACACCATGGCACGGCCGAGGCGAAGCTGCAGGTGCCCGTGGGACCGCCGCCGGTGCTGACGGTCAAGGGACTGCTGCCGCCATTGCGAAGTCCTGGCTGGCTGGTCGGCAGTTGGACGTTCCGCGATGCCAAGCTGGTGGTGCTGCCGAGTGATAAGCCTGGTGAACTGCTGGCGTTCTTTGTCCTGGTGCGCGATCGCGGGCCGCAGGTGGTGGCGGCGCCGGTGGCGGTGAGCGCGGGTGTGGCGACGGTGCGGGCGACGGTACCGGCAGCATGGGGCCAGGCGCTGTTCGGAGCCACGCTGGGCGAAGGCGACGTGGCGGTGACGTGGACCGTGAACCTGGCAAGCCAGGACCAGTTCATCTTCGGGGCGGGACGTGCGATGCCGAGCGAGGTCGAAGTCGGCGCCAAGCGCGGCAGCTTCGTTTGGAACGCCAACCACTGATCCTCTGGCGCACGGGCCCGGCGACCGCGACCACAGCCACGCCACACTGTTAGCTCCCGCTGGTCCTGCGCGCGGGAAACCTCTGTCTGCATCATAGGGTTGCCGTGCTGCACTGGCCTGGGTCGGCCCCAGTTCAGTACGGTTGGTCATCGGAACTATACGTTACTTTGCCGTCCTGCCGCGCTCGACAGGCGGCCGCCGTCCCTCTGGCACCATTCGAAGCAGCCCGGCTCGGGAGGAATGCATGTCGATGAACTACACGATCGGTCTTGGCGTGGTGATGACCCTGCTTGGCCTCATCGGTTCCTACACAGGCGGCCACGATCACGTCGTTTGGATGTTCGGGACCAATTTGGTCCACAACACGCTGCATTTGGCCCTGGGCTTCGTCGCGCTCGCTGCGGTGGCGGCCGGCCCGCGTCACACCCGCATGTTCTGCCTGGAGGCCGGCGTGTTCCTGCCGATGCTCGCCGCCCTGGGTTTCCTGCACTTCGCGCTCATCGAGGACGTATTCAACGTGCTGTCTGCGGACTTGTGGCTGTACGCGATTGCTGGCGCGGGTTGCCTCGTGCTCGGGTTGCTGTCGCCAGTGCCGCTGCGGCTGCGCGAGGCGGTAGAGCGGTCGCCGATTACCTGGGCCTGATTC
>CAYHHL010000141.1:0-15556 GCA_964356325.1 uncultured Enterobacteriaceae bacterium
GGGGGGGGGGGGGGGGGGGGGGGGGGGGGGGGGGGGGGGGGGGGGGGGGCGGGTGGGGGGGGGGGTTGGGGGGCGGGTGGGGGTTCGGGGGCGGGTTCGGGTTCGGGAGCGGGTGCGGGTTCGGGCGTAGGTTACTGGTCCTGCTAGCGATTCCGGCTCCGGCTCCGGCCGCGGCTCCGGCTCCGGCTCCGGGATCCGTGCGCCCGCCCTACCTCCACTGTCATCCTGAGAATTTCGAGCGCATAGCGCTCGAAGCCCCCGAAGGATCTCTTTACAGGACCACGCCCGGCCAGTTCGCGCGCCGCCCGGTCATTGCCCCGGGCCCCAAGTCCCTTTCCCAGCTCGCCTTCAACAGTCACACCAAATTTGCCATGCTCTGGACCGCGGCAGGCGCAGTCGCCCGGGCCGAGATTCGGTCCAATCTTGCAAAAATGGATCAGCAGTCCTATTCTGCAAGACATGATGTATCGCCCACGCTTCCTCGAACGTGAAATCGTTCGCCTGGCCGAGGGCAGCTTCGGCGCCATCCTCGTCGTCGGGCCGCGCCAAGCCGGCAAGTCGACTCTTTTGCAGCACGTCGGCCGGCGTCTCTTCCCCGGGCTCACCGTACATTCGTTCGACGTGCCCTCCGAGGTCGATGCCATCGCCCGCGACCCTGAACTGTTCTTCCTCGACCACCCGGGCGTCGTTCTCCTAGACGAAATTCAGCACGCCCCCGAGCTGCTGCCCTGGCTCAAGCGCGAAATCGATCGCCAGCCCGGGCAGTTGCGCTTCCTGTTGTCGGGCAGCCAGCAGTTCGGCGTGATGAAGGGTGTCGCCGAGTCGTTGGCCGGCCGCGTCGCCGTACTCGACCTGTGGCCGCTGGCAGAACAGGAGTTGCGCGGCGCCGATCTACGCGCGTTCGTCGACTGCCTGGAAGACCCACAACGTCTACGCGATTACAATGGCTTGCGCGTGCCGCTTGGCAATGCAGAAGTGCTTGGCCTCATGCTGCGCGGCGGTTACCCGGCCGTGGCCCTGCAAGGCGGCGGCACGACCTGGCTAGAGAGCTACCGCCGCACCTATTTGCACCGCGACGTGCGCGACATGCGCGAGGTCGGTGATCTCGGACGCTTCGACCGCTTCCTGGTGCTGATGGCCGGCCGCTCGGGCCAGGAGGTCAACCGCGCCGAGGTCGCACGCACGCTCGGCCTAGACCACAAGACCGTCGACCGCTGGTGCGAGGTGCTCGACGCTACGTTCGTCGGCCTGCACCTGCCGGCTTTCGAACGCAATCCAACCAAGCGCCTCGTGCGCCGGCCGAAATGGCTGTTCGCCGACAGCGGCTTGGGCTGCCACTTGCAGGCGATCCGCGCGCCGGACACGCTCGCGGGCGCTCCGCACTTCGGCAACCTGTTCAAAGCCTGGGTGCTCGGCGAACTGCGCAAAGTGTTTGCCCACGCAGCAGTCCCGTGGGACGGTTGCTTCTGGCGCACGCAGGATGGCCGGGAGTGCGACCTCGTGCTGCCCGGCGGCGGTCGGCCGGTGCCGGTGGAAATCAAGCATTCGGCGACGCTCGGCCGCCACGATTGGCGTGGGCTCGAGGCCTTCCTCGACGATCACCCGGACAGTCCCGTGGGTGTGCTGGTGTCGATGGCGCCGGAGGTGCAGTGGCTGACCCGTCGCGTGGTCAACTTGCCGCTCGGGGTGGTGGTGGCAGGGCTGCCGGGACGGTAGGACGCGCTGGACCAAGACCACAACTAGCTGTAATTACACGCCACTCACTGTGGCGCCCGCGAGCGCGCAAGATGCCATTGGACTCCTCCGTGTCGGCGGCGGTCGCCAACCTCGCCGGGCTCTCTGAACGGTTCGGGCTCGGGCTCGGGCTCGGACTCAGGCTCGGGTTCGGGTTCGGGTTCGGTATACGGGTCTGCGGCATTCCCAGGCAGGCAATACATGGGATTGTTCGTTCCTGCCTAGCAGGTTGACGTTGCCACCCCGTGAACGCAGGCTAGACTGCTGGCTCCTCGAATCGTCAGCCAGAGGTGGTCCCATGAGTGCGATACGTTCGGTGCGTAAATGGGCCGGCTTGGCGGCGTGCCTCTGGCTTGTTTCGTGTGGCCAACCTTTCGGCCGTTCTTCGCACATTGCCGACGCGTCGACTGTCACCGACGCGCCCGGATTGTCCGACCCCGGAGCGGACACGGCAGGCTCGGCTGATGCAACAGGAACGGGGGACATTGCGGACACTGCGGACGCGGCGGTTCCTGGCGATGCTGCCGACGGCGCGGATGCACCCAACCTCTACGGGCAGGTGAAGCTGTCGCAGGCCGAGGACATTTTCATCAACGCCAGTTCGGCCAATCCGCCGACGCACTGCTTCCAGATCTACAACTCCGGCAACGCGCCGCTGATCTTCCAGAAGGCGAGCTTCGCCACGGCCAATCCCCAGTACACTATCACCAAGATGCCGAACGCGGGCGAGCAGATTGCGGGCACGGGCTCGCCGGACAATCCCGTCGGTCAGGCCAGTCTCGAACTGTGCGTGCGCTACCTTCCGAACGTTACCGCGGGCGACGAGGACGTGACGCTCGAGATCTTTACCAACGATCCGCAGTCGCCGACCTCCACCATCAAGATCAGCGCGCAGTCCCAGACCGGAACGTACACCGTGTCGTGCGATGACAACGATCCGACGGGCTTCGACTTCAAGGGCGCCAACCTCGGCACGACTCGAAACTGCACTGTGGCGGTGGGCCAGTTACCTTTGTTGATCACGTCATTGGAGGTGGTCGCCGAGGATCCGGACCAAGACGCTGCCGCCAAGGCCGCGTATTCGTGCGTCGTCGAGAGTCCAAAGGGTTTGGCGTCGGTCCACATCGCGTGCAAATTCAAGGCTGATGGCAGCAACGCGCCGCCCGCCGCGCACTTGGCCGTCAGTTACGCGCAGGCGAACAACCCAGGCAATCTGGCCCTGCCGTTGATTGCCGGCACGTGTGAACAGCCCGCGCTCGCCCTGGCGCCGGACGCGTCGCAGCAACTGTGGTTTCTCGCGACCGTCGGCAAGTCGGCCGTCCACACGGCCATCGTCGCGAACCAGAGCTGTGCGCCGCTGCAACTGGTCCAGGCGTGCGTGACGAGCGCCAACATCTCGAGCGAGAACGCGTGTGACAATCTGGCGTTGGCCTCGCCGGACTACTCGGTGTCGCTGGTGACCGGTGGCAAGCCCGCGCCGTTCAGTCTGGTGAGCGTGCCGCCGTGGGGCCTGCAGGCGCTGCAGATCGAGTTCAAGCCGCTGACCCTGAAGCAGAACAACCTCGCGCTGTTGCACGTGCGCTACTGCGCGGGCAAGTGGGAGGACGCGGCCAAGCAGTGTGTCGGTGGGCAGCTGGTGACGCAGAAGCTGACGCTGGCCGGCAGCCAAGACGCCACGCTGAAGCAGCCGCTGTTGACACTCAACTCGCCCTTCGGCGTGAAGGTCGGCAAGCCGGTCGCGCTCACGGGCAAGGTCACGAACAATGCCTGGGATGCCAAGAACTTCCTGTGGTTGGTGAGCGAGCGCCCGGCGAACTCGGCGGTCTGGCTGTACGGCATGACGACGGAACAGCCGGCGGTGACGTTCGTGCCGGACGAGGCGGGCCACTACACGCTGGTGGGCCTGGCGCAGACCTACGACGACTCGGATCCGAGCAAGATGGCCTGGAGCGCGCAGGCAACCGTCGGGTTCGATGTGAAATAGCCGCGGTAGTTCGGCGAAGTGCGGCCGCCCTAGGTGCGTGTACAGCATCGCTAGTCCCTGTCCCGCTGGCTGCACTCCCAATGGGAACCGCGCCCTCGCGGTCGAGCCAGCGTTGCTCACCAGCGATCGCCAGCGTACAGTCCGGCTCGAAGCGCGTGCCGGAGTGGCCGGGGCGTGGCAGCGGGTTGGCGAGGGCGGAACGAAGGTGGCTGGCGTGGCCGATGCAGTGCAGGCTCGCCTGATCGTTGTCGGAATCCTGCTGCTCGGCTGCACGGGTTCGCCCAACCTCCGGCGCTACGCGTCTTCGTTGGCGCCCGATACCACCTACGTGTGCGGCGACTGCATCTACAGCAATGCCGACGGCAGCATCGACCGCCCGTACCCGACCCTCGCGGCGGCCCTGAAGGCCCGACCCAAGGGCGGCACCTTTGCCTTGGCCCCCGGGATCTACGGCGAAAGCGTGAATGCCCCTGTGTCCGCGACGTTCGTCGGCATCAGCAGCGCCGAGGTGGTGATCCAGCCCCCCGCGGGCCAGGTCGGCATTGCCAGCCGAGGCCGCGGCAACCAACTGACTTTACGCGGCATCCAGGTGCGCGGCGCTACGACCTGGGGCGTGTGCGCGGCCGGCGGTTCCGTCGCTCTCCTCGACAGCGAGGTCACGGCCACCACGGTCTCCGCCAGCCACCAATTCGCTGGCGGTGCGGGCGTTTTCGTCAGCGCTTGCGCAGGCCCGGGCGATGCGTGCAGCGACCCCAGCCTTGCCTTTGCCGACTGCGATCCCAACGATGTCGCGGATGTGCGGTTGGACGTGACGCGCAGTGTCGTGGGCGGCAATCGCCGCGCCGGCATCCAGACGGTGGGCGTGCGCGTGCTTCGCATCGAGGATCCAGCAGCCGGTGTCGCCCGCCCGCTCGCCTGGCAGGCAGCAAACGCGGAACAGCCGCCAGACGTGGCCATTCCGGTGTTCAAGCCTGCCGCGCGCGTCGAGGGCAACGGCACTTGGGGCGTGCTGATCGTCTGGCCATCGTGGCTGCAGGCGGCCATCGCGGCGGGCAAGTTGCCCGCGGCTTGCACTGCGGCGCTTTCCGGCGTGCTCGTGGCGGACAATCACGGCGCGGGCGTGCAGGTGGAAGCTGGCGATGTTCAAGGCGAGGTTCGCATCGACAACTCGCGATTGGTCGGCACAACGGCCATCGCGGCAAACCTGCGGGGCAGCCCGTCCGATGCCGACACGGGCCATGGCCTCGTGTTGACCGACCAGACCTCGGTCACGCACGCGGGCCTTCTGCAAGTGCGCGTGGGCGCTGACACCTTGTTGGCCGACAATGCCCGCACCGGCCTGCTGGCGCAGATGGAGCACGGCAGCCCGCTGACCGTCGACATCGCCGCGGACATCCTCGGCTGTGGCTTTGGCGCCGTGTGGTCGATCGGCAAGAACAGCGACGTGCGCTTGGGGGCCAACGCCCGACTACTCGGCAACACCCGTCTCGGCGCGGCGGCTGCAGCCGGCGGCCTGCTCACGGTATCGGCAACTACGCGAATACACTCGACGCAACTAGGCGTCATTGCTACGGTAACTGCCGAGCCTGCGCAGGTGGGCGACGGGGTCGGCTTGTTCCAGGGCGGGCGGGTCGTCCTGCTGGGTGGCGACTTCCGCGACAACGCGCGGGCCCATGTCGTGGTCGACAAGCCGCAGAACCAAGGTGCGCTGATCATCTCGGCGCCGGTGCACGTGCGCGGTGGCCAGTTCGCCATCGCGGTGAACAAGGCAGGCAAACCCAGCGAATTCTGGTCCGAGCAGCAACTGCAATCGCTCCTGCTTGCCGATCCGACCCTGCCGCCGACGACCGCCGTCACGCTGGATGCCGCGCTGCCCGTGCTGAAGATCGAAGGAGCGCAATGCTTGCAGGGATGCCCGTAGCGGCCCGGGCATGGTGCCTCCTGGCGGCGCTGGTCGTCACCGCCTGCGGCCCAAGCGGTTCGCCCGGCAAAGACGCCACCGCGGCGGCTGCCGACGCTTCGATCCAGTGCCCCGCCGCGCAAACCCGCCCGGACGGAACCTGCTGCCCGGCAGGCGAATTCTTCAACTCGGCTGCGATGGTGTGCACCGCCGCCGGCCCGCCGGAATGCGCGGCCGAGGTGTTCGGCGCGTCTGCCGCCGATTGCACACCGCGCTGGTGTGGCGAGCGCCTGGATGACAAAGGCCAACCGTGCGCGGGCGACGCCTGGGACGCCTGCTCGACACGCGGCCGCACCTGCTCGGGCGCCGAACTCGCTGCCGGTGGCGGGTGCCTCGCCGGCGAGCACCCCGGGGCTGGCGGTTCCTGCCACGTCGCCGGATCGCTGGTGATCTTGCCAGGTGGTGAATCGGTGCATGCCGAAGGCGGCGCGGCGTCCCCGTTGCAGGCCCCGCCCGCCGTACCCGCGGTCGCCGTGCCGCGGACTTGTCTTGGCGAGGCCTGTGCCGATGGCGAATCGGGTTGTCCCGTGGGCGACGTGCTCCGCGACGGCGCCTGCCAGACCCGCTCGGGCGTGCCATGGTCGTGCCCACCCGGTTTCCTGGCGCTCGCCACCGGTGCGCCGCCGAACACGCCATGCCAGGCCGATCCGGGGGATTGCGGCGACGACCTGTTCGGTGGTGTGCAAGACGGCGCCGGCACACGTTTTGTCGATCCGAAAGCGCCGGCGAGCACGGCGGACGGCACGCGCGCGCACCCCTTCGCCTCGCTGACGGCGGCGGCGGCTTCGATGCAGGGCGGCACCCTCGTGCTCGCCGGCGGTGATTACCTGGCGACCGCCCTGGTCCTGCCCGCCGGTGTGGCGCTCGGCGGCCGATGCGCGGCGCTGACCCACCTCTGGGGCACGCCGGCCGCGCCAACGCTGCAGATCCTCGCCAAGAATGGCAAGGGAAACAAGATAGAGCGCGTCACTGTCCACGGCGGCCACTACGGTATCAATGCGGGGTACGGAACCCATCTCACGTTGGCGCGCGTCCGGGTGACCGCGAGCATCAGCACGGGCATCAACGCCTACCCCGGTTCGGTCGTCACGCTGCAAGACGTGGCGGTGGACGGATCGCAGCCCAACGCCGCCGGACAAACCGGCAATGGCATCGAAGCGTTAGGCGCGAACATGACGCTGACCGACGTGCGCATCTCTGGCCAGAAGGCCGACGGTCTGCTCGTAGACTTCGGCGCCACGGTCACAGGCACGCGCATCGCGTTGGAGGGTGGCCACGGCTTGGCCAAGCTGCACGCCCGCGGCATTGGCGTGGGCGCGGGCAACCTCGAGCTGCGCGGCGCACGCATCGCCGGACAGCAGGGCGTGGGCCTGCACGCTCTCGACAAGGCGAGCGTGGTGGACGCGGAAGACCTGGCCGTGTTCGGGCCCGAATCTGGCGCGGGCATCGTCGCCCGCCACGGCGCGCACATCGTCCTGCGCGGCGTTTGGCTGGGCAAGCACAGCGTGGCGGCCCTGTACGCCGAGACCGCTGGCTCGCTGATCGAAGCCTCCGACATGCGCGTGGAGAACGGCGTCGGTGAGGGCGTCCTCGCCGAACAAGGTGGAAAGATACTATTGGATCTCGTAGACTTGCACGGTTGCCGCGCGAGTGGTCTGCGGGCCAGCGGGGTCGGCACCGAGATCGCGATGTCGCGCGGTCTGGTCCGCAACACGAAGTTGGGCGCCGCGGGACAGGTCAGCGGCGGCGTGGTCGCGGCAGATGGCGCCCTGGTCACGCTCGATCACGTGCGCGCCAGTGGCAACAGCGACTTCGGCATCGTCGGCACGGGGCCCGGCACGCGGTTGGAGGCCGTCGACGTCCTCGCGGATGGCCAAATAGAAACCGCCGGGCACGACAGCGGCGGATTCGCTGTGCAGGATCACGCAGTCCTGTATGCACGGCGCATCCGCGCGTCCGCCAACCCGATGTTCGGCATCACGGCGCTCGACGGCAGCGCCCTGCGCCTGGTGGACGTGGTGGTGGACGGCACCCTCGCGCCCACGCTTCTCGACAGCCCTGGCTCGGGCATCGCGGTCGTGGCCCACTGCACCCTGGTCGCCGAACGCCTGCGCGTCCATGGCAATACGACGGCGGGCATCACCGCGACTGAGCAGAGCGACGTGCGCTTGGTGGATGTCGGCGTCGACGGCACCGTACCGTGGGGGGCCGACGGTCACTTCGGCGACGGCATCGACGTCGGCACGGGTGTGACCTTGGGCATCGCCGGAGGCTGGGTCGGCGACGTGCACGAAGTCGGCATCCTGGCTGAACAAAGCTCCGTCGCCCTGGCCGGCGTGCGCGTCGAACGGACCAGCACCACGCCCAAGGGCCTGTACGGCGCTGGCATTTCCGTCGCCAGCGGCAAGCTGGACATGGTTTCCTGCCGCATCCACGACAACCACGCTGCCGGCATCGTTGCCTCCCTGAGTCAGGTCAGCATCCTCGGCTCCGTGGTGGCCACGACGCAAGACTCGACCTTCTTGCGCCGAGGCAAGCCGGACGTGCGCGTGGGCGACGGCATCGAGGCGCTGGCTTGCCCGACGTTTACCCTCACGCGCTCGCTCATCGCGGACAACTCCCGCGTCGGCCTTCTCGTGAGCGGCCCGACCGTGAGCTCGCTGACAGGCTGCGTCATTCGCGGCGGCGTCTTCGGCCTGGCCACGCGGGCTGGCGCAGTGCCGACACGCACGGACACACTCATCCTGGGCGCATCGCAGCAGGCGATCGCCGACGCGAGTGGCCTGTACGTGCCGGATTCGCCGCAGCTGCCGAAGCCGGGCGTGCATGCGCAGCCGTGAACTGGATGTCAGCCATCGAACGCGATCCCGGCGACCGCGGAATCTCTGCCTACCAAGACGTCCATTGACCTGCTAACCTGCGCGTTGATGCGCCGCCGTGGTGCTTGGCGCAGAAGGGGAGCGACCATGTACACCAGCCTGTTGCCCATTTTCAGCCTGACCGGCGTCACGTTCGCGGTGCTGGCGATCCTGCTGCTTGCCATGGCGTTGCGCGCCGTCCTCTACCGCCGTCTCGATTGCCCCGCGGACGGTCGCCGCGCCGACGTGACCTTCGAAGTTCGCAAGCGCACGCCGTGGAGCCAACCGTTCCAGATCCAGGCGCTTGCGTGCTCATTGCGGCCCGACGGCGTCGACTGTCCGCAGCAGTGCACTGCTTGCTTGCGTAGTACCGCAAAGCTGTAGCCGCGGCTCCGGCTCCGGCTCCGGCTCCGGCTTCGGCTCCGGCTCCGGCCCCGGCTCCGGCTCCGGCCCCGGCTCCGGCTCCGGCCCCGGCTCCGGGTTCGGGTGCGGGTTCGGGTGCGGGTGCGGGTGCGGGTGCGGGTGCGGGTGCGGGTTCGGCCCAAGCCCCGTTCAACGCCGCCGCACGCCCCGCCCCAAGTGCGGCACCAACGCCAGCATCTGCTCCACGTTGGCCCGGATCGTACGCAAGTTGTTCACCTTCGATTCGCCCGACAGCCGCGGGCGCAGTTCGTTGGCCACGCTCACCACGCGGTACGGACCGCGGTACACGCGCAGGATCAGTTCCATCACCACCGCCCAGCCGCGCCCCTGCGAGACCAGCGGCACTTGCGCCAGGATCGCCCGTCGAATCATCAGGATGCCCTGGAACTTCGGCATGGGCCCGAACAAGCCTCGGTACAGGACGCGCTCGGCGAGCGACAAGCCCTTGGCCACCAGCGTCGAGCGTCGCTTCGGGATGTAACCGAGCACGAGATCAGCCTGATCGGTCTCGCGCAGGAACGCCGGGATGATGCTGGCCGGAAACTGGCCATCGGCTGGGAAAAACGTCAGGAACTCGCCGCGCGCTTCGCTGAAGCCGGTCCGGTAGCCGCCGCCGAGCCCGAGGTTTTGGCCGTGGTGGATGACGCGGATCGTCACCTGGCTGGCCACCGGCTCGCTCGCCAGGGTGTCGGCCAAGGCCCCGGTGCCGTCGGTGCTGCCGTCGTCGACGATCAGGACTTCACTCTCAACACCTAGCATCGTCAGCGTTTCCAGGATCTCCTGACACACGGGGCGCACGTTGGCCTGCTCGTTGTACGCGAGGATGACGACGCTGAGGCGGGGCTGGGACATGGCGACCTTGCGGGGCGGATTACGCGGTTCGACCGACGCGCATGGCCAGCCAGAGCACGATGAGCGCGGACACGAAATAGTGATAGTTGCCAAAGGATTGTCGGGCAGTCAGGAACAGCACCCAGTACGTCGCCACCGCCGCGCCCAGCGTGCGCACCACGTCGCGCTGGCGGGCCCAGACCAGCGACAAACCGAGCGCCGCCAGCACCGGCACCAGCGTGAACGCCGCGGGTAGCTGCCAACCCTTGAGATTGTAAGCGATCGTCCACACGGAGAAGCCGTCGGTGCGCGGGGGCATCGCTCGAAACACCAGGATCGTCGACTGCACGAACGCCTGCGCATCCCACGCCAGCAGCGGCAGCACCGTGACCGCCACCGCCAGCGTCGCCCACGCCAGTTGCCGCCGTGGTCGGCCCATCGCCAAAAGCAGAGGCGCCAACAGGAGGTTGGACTGCTTGGCGGCCAGCAGCCAGCCCATCGCCAGCCCCGTGCGCCGCGTCGCGGAGGTCACGGCCAGGCGGGCGGTCTCCTGCCACGTGTGCAGGGCCAGCGCCGCGAGCACGATCAGCAGCGGTTCGCTCCAACACTGCTCGACCACGAACGAACCCATGGGAATCGCGAGGAAGACCACGGCCAGCGCGCGCGCGATGACCTCTGATTTCGGCCGGGCCAGACGCCACACCAGCCACGCCGTCAGCAGGTCGCACAAGGCATAGGCAAAGCGGATGTCGCGCACCACCAGCCGGGCCAGCGCGTCAAAGCCAAGCACCAGCGGCAAGTAGCCGAAGTGGGCGACGTAGCCGTAGCGATCGGGCGGATCGATCTGCGTGTAATCCGCGACGTAAGGGTTGACGCCGCGCCAAACCAGATCCGCCGCCTGCTGCTGCAGCGTCCACGAATCGATGTGCGGCAGCGGCGAAATCACCGGCGGCAACAGGCGCGCGAACGCCAGCAGGACCGCGGCCCCGGTCAGCAGGTGCAGGGCCAGAGCCAGGCGTTTGCGCACGAGAAACGTGACCACCGCCAACGTCGCGCCGGCCAGCGCGTGCAGCCCGAGGAACACGCCGTGGGTGCGAAAACGCGCGACGTAGGCCAGCCGGGGCTCCAGCGCGGCGAGCAGGCACAGCGCGGCGGCGGACCAGGCCAGCGATCGGGCCAGCTGGTGCGGATCGTCCGCGCCGGGCCTCGGCCGCAACCACCCGCCGAACAGGAATACGGCAAAGCCTAGCACTTGCAGCAGGATCGGCACCAGGGCATAGCGACCGCGACACAGATGCTGGGCCGCGGCGCACACCGTCCAGGCGAGGATCAACTGCTGGGCCGGTGGATCGGCCAGCCGCCGCCAGTGCGGTTCGCTCTCCAGGTCGGGCTGGGACGGTGGCGCGGACTGAGACGACATGAAACCTCGAGTTCGGGAACTGCGCGGAGGCTATGCCGCCGGCCCGGGGTGCGCAAACGCTCAAGGCCAAGCCAGGTCGATGTCGAGCTTCGGCACCAACAGGCATTGCCCATTTGGCACGGGCTCGTCGACGCCCTTGCCCCGCAGGAAGGTCCATTCCAAGAGGCGCAGATCAGTCCCCGAAGCGGTGAAGTGGCCGGCTGCCGCGCTCTTGGTCGCCTCGGTGACGGTGATTGTGCCGCCGGTGGCGAACATGTACCGAGTGCACGAGGTGCCGTCGCAGCCTGCCCTGAACGTCACGCACACGTCGCAGGTGCCGTTCAGGCCTTGCGCGGTGAAGGTTCGCTGGACCGGAAGCACGAGCTCGGACGCTATGCCGGAATGATGATTGACGTGGACGCGGAATTCATCGCTCGGGAAGCTGGCAGCCGACCAGAAGAATGCGGCATTCTGATCGTTGGGCGGGGCGGTCACACCGGTCCCGAGGTAGCCAGCTTGCATCTTCGGCGCCGGAATCGGCTTGTAGGGGAGGCAATTCTGCGTCGGCGGTCCGCTCGTCCACTCTGCCTTGGAGCGTTCGACGCTGGTCAGTGGCGCCGCCTGCTCATCGATACCCCCCACGACGAGGATCTCCCCAGACATCAGTCGTGTAACGGTATGGAACGTGCGGCCCTTCGCCAGTGGCTCGATTGCGGTCCAAGTCTGCGATGTCCCGTCGAAGACCGCGGCGTTCTTGAGCCGAGTGCAGCCATTCTGATCGCAGTAGTTCCCGCCGACGAGGAGCGCTTGCTCCCCAGGAAGTGCGATCAGACCTGGCAACGTGCTGGTCATGAAGGTCGTCGGCAGCGGACTCCAGGCCGATGCCGCCTCGTCGAACAGTTCGCTCGAACCGAGGAAGGCGACGTTGGCCTTCTTGCCACACGCCACCAGCACGCGCCCGGACTCCAAGACGGTGGTCGACGCAAAGATCCGGTCGATCTTCATCGAGCCGGTCGCCGACCAGGAGCCAGTCGCAGGGTCGAATACTTCGGCGCTACTCCAACTTGCCTCTTCGTGCGCTCCGCCCAGGACGAGCACCTTGCCCGACTTCAGCACGGCGCTTGCCGCGGCGAACCTGGGGGACACCATGGACCCCGCGTTGGACCAGGTGTCGGTGGCTGGGTCGTAGATCTCCGCGCTGGCGAGTGCTGGCGCCTTCGTCGTGTTCGGTTTGGCGCTGGCCGTAGCTCCGCCGAATACCAGGACTTTGCCGGACGGGAGCAGAGCTGCCTGGTGGTGTCCGCGCGCGACCTTGAGCGAACCGGCCGCCGTGACTGTCAGGGTCGACGGGTCCATCAGCAGTGCCGTGCCAGTCACGTTCAGTCCCGATGGGACGCCGACCATCGAACTACCGCCACCTCCGACGATGAGAATTCGTCCGTCATTGAGCATCGTTGCCGTGTGGTTGCCCCGAGAGGCTGGCAAGTCGGCGGCCTCCGTCCAAGTCTCGGTGGCCGGATCATAGACCTCGACGCTGGCGATTTGCGTGCCATCCGGGCGCTCGCCGCCCATGACGACCACCTTGCCGCTGGGCAGGAGTACCGTGGAGTGCCGGGCGCGAGCCACGTGCATGCTTGCAGTCGATCTCCAGCTCTTCGGTGCCGCGCTCGCGCCGACTTCGGCTCCGCTGTCGGCATCGTTGCCACTGTCGAGTTCGCCGCCGACCTCAGGCCCGCGGTCTTTCGTCGGAGGCGATCCGCAGCCCGCTGACAGCACCGCGCAAAGGCTGCAGCGGAGACCGAACAGGGCAAGGTTGCTGTATTGACGCGTTGAGTTCATGACACGTTCCTTCGAGTCGCCGCACGTGGCAGGCGCCACCGAGATCGCCGCAGCGAGCGACGCTACGCCGTTCCGGATCACTGGTCAACCATGAATTATCCTGTGTTTTTCGTTGATTCGCGCACACTTCGGCCCGAGGGCGCCGCGATCGCCTGCACCTCCGACGGCCTGGCTTGCCGCTGGCGGCTGGGCTGCAGGTCGCCTACACTGGCCGCCCCTTCGCAAAGGCTGAAATCATGTCGCATCCCGAATCTCCGCCCGTTCCCCTTGCCAATCAAGGCTTGCCGCAGCGCGCGCGGGTGGTGGTGGTCGGCGGCGGCATCATCGGCTGCTCGGTCGCGTATCATCTGGCACACATGGGCTGTCGCGACGTGGTCCTGCTCGAGCGCGACCAACTGACCTCTGGCACCACCTGGCACGCCGCCGGGCTGATGGTCACGTTTGGCTCGACTTCGGGAACCTCCACCGAAATGCGCAAGTACACCCGCGACTTGTACGCCAGGCTCGAAGCCGAGACCGGTCAGGCCACCGGCTTCAAGCCCGTCGGCTTCATCGAGGTCGCGGGCGACGCCGATCGCTTGGAGGAATACCGGCGCATCTCGGCGTTCAACCGCTACTGCGGCGTGGACGTGCAGGAGATCTCGCCCGGCGAGGTGAAGAACCTGTTTCCGTTGGCCAAGGTAGACGACATCCTCGCAGGATTCTACGTCAAGGAGGACGGCCGCGTGAACCCGGTGGACGTGACCATGGCCCTGGCCAAAGGCGCGCGCATGCAAGGGGTGCGCATCTGCGAAGGCGTCCCGGCCACCGGCGTGTTGAAAGCCAACGGCCGCGTCACCGGCGTGCGCACGGCCTTGGGCGACATCGAGTGCGAGGTCGTGGTCAACTGCTGCGGCATGTGGGCGCGGCAATTCGGCGAGCTGGCCGGCGTCGACATCCCCTTGCAGTCCGCCGAGCACTACTACCTGATCACCGATCAAATCGCCGGCATCTCCAACACCTGGCCGATCCTGGAAGATCCGTCGAGCTACGGCTACTACCGCGAAGAAGTCGGTGGCTTGATGATCGGCCTGTTCGAGCCCAAGTGCGCGCCGTGGAAGGTCGAAGGCGTGCCGCAGGGCTTCTCGTTCGGCGAAATCACCCCGGATTGGGACCGGATGGGACCGTACTTGGAGAAGGCGATGGCGCGGGTGCCGGTGTCGCTGAGCACGGGGATCAAGAAGTTCTTCTGTGGTCCCGAGAGCTTCACGCCCGACCTGCGGCCGATCGTCGGTGAGGCGCCCGAACTGAAGAACTACTTCGTCGCCGCGGGCCTCAACTCGATCGGCATCCTGACCGGCGGCGGTTTGGGCCGGGTGCTGGCGCATTGGATCCTCAACGGCCACCCCGACGTCGACGTCACCGCCATGCACATCGACCGACTGCAGCGCTACCAGAGCAATCCAGCCTACCGCCGCACCCGCACCGTGGAAATGCTCGGCATGGTCTACCGGTGCCACTACCCCAACTTGTCGCCCCAGACCGCGCGCGGGGCCAAGCAGTCGCCCCTGCACCAGCGTTTGGCGAGCCACGGTGCCTACTTCAAGGACGTGAGCGGCTGGGAAGGCGCCGATTGGTACGCGCCGCCGGGAGTCGAAGCCAAGGTCGATCGCCAGTCGTGGCAGCGCGAGCCCTGGTTCGCCCATTGGCAGGCCGAGCACGACGCCGCGCGCAACGATGCGATCCTGATGGATATGTCGTTCATGTCCAAGTTCTTGGTGCAGGGACGCGATGCCGGACGGGTGCTGAACTACATCAGCACCAATGAAGTCGACGGCGCGAGCGAGCAGATCACCTACACGCAATGGCTCAATCCGCAAGGCACCTTGGAGGCTGACCTCACCGTGACCAAGCTGGACGCCGGGCACTTCCTGGTGGTGGCGACCGATACGATGCACCGCCACGTGCAGACCTGGCTGCAGCGCCACATCGGCCCGGACGACCACGCTTGGGTGACCGATGTGACCGGTGCCTATGCGCAAATCAACGTGCAGGGCCCCAAGTCGCGCGAGTTGCTGCAGCGCCTGACCAGCGCCGACTTGTCCAACCAGGCGTTTCCGTTCCGCACTGCCCGCGAGATCGACCTGGGTTTCGCGCGGGTTCGCTGCGTGCGCATCACCTACTTGGGCGAGTTGGGCTATGAACTCTATGTTCCTGCCGAACAAGCGGTGCATGTCTACGACCAGTTGATTGCCGCGGGGCCCTCGGTGCGGCTGCGCCACGCCGGGCTCAAGGCGCTGGGCAGCCTGCGCATGGAGAAGGGCTACCGCGACTATGGCCATGACCTGGACAACACGGACAATTCGCTGGAAACCGGCTTGGGGTTCTGCCTGGACTTCACCAAGCCCGGCGGATTCGTGGGCCGCGACGCGGTCCTGGCGCTCAAGCAAGCCGGCCCGCTGCAGCGCCGCCTGGCTCAAGTGCTGGTGCTGGACCCCGAGCCGCTGCTGTTTCACGCCGAGGTGGTGTACTGCAATGACCAGCGCGCC
>CAYHHL010000142.1:0-15502 GCA_964356325.1 uncultured Enterobacteriaceae bacterium
CCGCTCTTTGCGCGCCGAACAGGCTTGGCCATAGAGACGGTGGTGGATCCTGGACTGCTGAACGCCTTGCACATCCCCGCCGATGGTGCTGGACTAGCTGGAGTCGGACCACGTCCGAAGCCGTTCTGCCCGCCCAGGTTCGCCCGCGCATGTGCCCCTCACCCGAAGTAGCTGACACGCCACGGGGTTTCATCATCCCGATCGGTGGCGCCGAAGACAAGATCAGCGACCGCATCATCTTGCGGCGCTTCATCGAGATTTGCGGTGGGCCTCACGCCCGCATCGCGATCATCCCGACGGCGTCCGAACTGCCGACCACCGGCAAGAAGTACGAGCAGGTGTTCGAACGCCTGGGCGTCGGCTGGGCGCGCGAATTGCCCTACAAGACCCGCGGCGACACCGAACGCACCGACTGGCTCGAATCGCTGCACGAGGCGACCGGCGTGTTCGTCACCGGCGGCAACCAGTTGCGGCTCTCGACCATCCTGGGCGGCACCGAGGTCGCGACAGTCTTGCGCCGCCGCAACGCCCGCGGCATGCACATCGCCGGCACTTCGGCGGGCGCGGCGTTCGTGTCGGAGCACATGATCGCCGGCGGCAAGGCGGGCAGCACTCCGCGCGCCGGTGAAGTCGTGTTGGCGCCCGGCCTTGGCCTGACCAACCGCATCATCGTCGACCAGCACTTCCGGGAACGCGACCGCCTGGGCCGGCTCATGGCCGCCATCGCCTACAACCCGTTCATGGTCGGCATGGGCCTGGACGAGAACACCGCGGGCTTCATCGGGCCGGATAATCGCATGGAGATCATCGGCTTCGGCGGGATCACCATCATCGACGTGTCGCAGCTCGAGTACTCGGGCATGGCCACGGCGCGCGAAGGCAGTCCGGTCAACCTGGTGGGCGTCAGGCTGCACGTGCTGAGCCACGGCGCGATGTACGACCTGGAGACGCGCATTGCCACGCCGCCGCCGGTGATCGCGCCGGTCGATCCGGGCTTCGAGTTGCCGCCGGATGTGCTGAGTGGTGAGGGTGCGATCGCCTGACCGCTCCGGGCCTGACGCCAGGACGAGTGGATGTCCCCGGAATGAGCCGCGCCGAGCGGTGGGGCTAGAAAGGGCAGCTTTGGGCGTTCAAGTCAGCCTTGTTGCACGTGTTCCCGCATGCGCTGTAGCAGGCGCAGTAGTCATCGACGCACTTCACGCAGGCGGCCTTGTCCGCAGTCGCGGCCGCGTTGCTGGTGCACTCGGTGAATGGGGTGGTACACGCCGCCTCTTCGGTGGTCGTGCACACTTTGGCGGGGGAGCTGCTAGTGCAGGCCAGGTGGCTCGCGGAGAGCATGACGAGGAAGAGACGGAGCGAGGTGCGGAGCATGGTCGGACCTTTGTAGAATTTGCGGCCGGCGTGCACGACCGGCAAAGCGCGCAGGCAGCCATGCTATGCCCTTGGGATCGGCCGGTCAACTTTGCTCATGCCCTGGCAGTCTGGCCCCTAAATCCTTCTACGCGCTGCCTTATCCGATAGGCAACAACCCCGCCACCGCCCCGCGCTCCCGCAACAGCTCGACCACCGGCGCGAAGTCGTCGTGGATCAGCAACACCAGCAGATCGCCCGGCTCGCTCCAAGCCAGCGCCGCGTCCACCGCGTGCAGTTCGTCCTCGTACACGGCGATCGCCTCGGCCGGAAAGTCCTGCTCGATCAGAAACTTTCGTAACAGCGCCGGCACCTCGCCCGGCTGTCTGCCGCGCAGGTAGTGCAGGGACTCCTTGATCAGCACGCGATCCGGCCGGCACAGCAGCGTCGATCGCACCAGGCCGCGCATCAGGTCGTCGCTGCGATCGCCCGCCTGACCGATCAACACCAACCGCCGCTTGGCCGGCACCGTTTCGACCAGATCCGCCAGGTGCCGCAAGCCATCCGGATTGTGCGCGAAATCGACCAGCAGCGTGCGGCCTTGCCAGGTGAACACGTTGCCCCGCCCGGGGTTGTCCTCCACGCTGGGCAGGAAGTGGCGCAGACCCGCCTCGATCGCCGCGCGGGGTAGCACCAGCCGTGCCGCCAGCAGCGCGGACAGCGCGTTCTCGACGTTGTGCGCCGCCTTGCCCCCGAACGTCAGCGGCACTTCCGTAACTGGAATCACATGTTCGAGGGTGCCCTGCCATTCCAGGCACAGCCAGCCGTCGGCCAGGTACGCCATCGGTTCGCCCAGCAGGCGGGCCTCGTGCAGCATCGGATGCTCGCGATCGAGGCATTGCCACGCGAGTTGCCGCCCCGACTCGCGCACGTTCAACCGTTTGGCCGCCAGCACCAAGGGCGTACTCGCCGCCGGCAGGATCAGCCGACCGCCTGGTTTCAAGGTCTTGCGGATCAGCAGCTTGGCCTCGGCCATGGCGGCGATGTCGTCGATGCCCCATTCGCCCAGGTGATCGTCGGACACGTTGGTCACGATCGCCGCGTCGGCCCGATCCGTCGGCACGCCGCGGCGCAGGAAGCCCCCGCGCGCCAGTTCCAGCACCGCCATGTCCACACGCGGGTCGCGCAGGATGCGCCGCGCCCCACCCGGTCCCGTCCAGTCGCCCGGATCGACACGCACGCCGCCCACTTCCAGGCCGTCGGTCGAGGTCGTGCCGGCGATCCGGCCCGCCTCGGCGACCATGCGCGACAACAGCCGCGCGGTGGTGGTCTTGCCGTTGGTGCCGGTCACGCAAAGCAGCGGAAACGGCTGGCGAAAGGCTTGCGGATCCAGGGTTTGCAGGTCGGGCAGGGCGTCGCGCGGCCAAATCCGCGTCTGGTGGCCGAAGCCGAGCGAGCACACCTCGTCATCCCACAGGAATGGCAGATCGTGTTGCGCGGCATAGGCTTGCAGGGCAAGCAGCTCAGGTGCCGTTTCCTGCTCGGCCCGCTCTTCCAGCCAGGTCAGTTGCGCCCGGTCCAGGTCGCCCGCCACGGCCATTTCCACGCATTCCACCGCGGTATGCAAGCGATCCAGCGGCGCGGTGCAGGCCAGGCTCGCGCCATCGCGATGGAGGCGCACTGAGGTCTGCGCGTTCCAGCCGAGCCGCTGGGCCGCCGACGTGACGCGCTTCTGCCAGGCCTGGATCGCAACCTGATGATCTTCTTGTGGAGCGAACGCGACTTCGACCGCCGCTCCCGGACTGTCCTGCAGCAGACTCGGGCCGGTCAGGCGACGGCTACCTCCGGCGGGATCGGCGGCTGGTAGAGCCAGGCGCATCAATCGTTCTCTTCGACGCTGCCGCGCGCCAGACGAACACCGCGCTCGTCGCGCACTATCGCCGCCGCGCCAGCCTGGAACGCGGGTGGGGTCGCGTCCTCTTCATAGGGCTCCTCGAACCGAACCGGCTTGGTTACCATCGCTTGCACCGCTCCACCCGCCGCCATGCCAGGCGTAGCGGTCCCGGTGCCGATCTGTGTCTGGTGGTAGATGATCTGCTTCCAGGTCCGCGAAACCTTGTCGCAAAATACCAGCAGAATGTCGCCCGGCAGGCACAGGTTCAGGGCGATCGGCACGGCTTCGATCTCGGTCTCGGTGACGTGGATGCGGTCCTCGGCAAAGCCGGCTTCGATCAGGTACTTCTGCAGCAGTTCAGGCACTTCGCGGCCACTCCGACCACGCGGGCTGTCGTCGCGCCGTACCACGATGTGATCGAACGTGCGCGAGGCGATGTGGGCGACGTTGCGGATGTCCTCGTTGCGCCGATCGCCCGGGCAGGACAATACGCAAACCCGCTTGTTGGCAGGGATGTTCTCCACCAGGGTACACATGGCCTGGACCGCGGCGGCGTTGTGGCCGTAGTCCATGATGACCTTGAAGCCCAGGCCGTCGAACACGTTCATCCGGCCCGGCGACTGGAAGAACGTCGTGTCGAACGTGCGCAAACCATGGCGGATATCGTCGAGCTTGACGCCCATCGCATAGGCCATCGCGGCGGCGAACATCGCGTTCTGGACGTTGTGCGTCGCCTTGCCTTCCAGCGTCGCCGGCACCAGGTGCGTCCACAGCAACGGCAGGTGCGCGCCACGGTCGTACAGCGCGATCATCTGGCCGTTGATGCCTTGCTCGACCGCGACCGCCTTGCCACCCGAGCGGATATGCTCGCGAACCAGATCGTGTTTCGGGTTCATCGTGACGTACCAGACGTGCTTGGCGCTCGAATAGTCCGCCATGCGCAGGCAGTGCTCGTCGTCGGCGTTCAGCACGATGGCCTCGCGCGCCACTTCGATGGGAATGCGTTTGACCAGCGCCAGTTGCTCCAGCGTGTCGATGCCGCCCAGGCCGAGGTGGTCCTCGCTCACGTTCAGGCAGCACGCGACGTCGGGGTAGTTGTAGCCCATGCCCGAACGCAACATGCCGCCGCGCGCCGTCTCCAGCACCGCCACGCTCACGCTCGGATCGCGCAGGACCATCTGCGCGGACACCGGGCCGGTCATGTCGCCTTCCACCGAGCGTACGCCGTTGATGTATACGCCGTCGGTCGTCGTCAGGCCCACCGTCTCGCCGCGCAACTTATGGATGTGCGCCAGCATTCGCGCGGTAGTGGTCTTGCCGTTGGTGCCGGTGATGGCGGCTATGGGAATGCGAGACGGTGCGCCCGGTGCGAACAGCATGTCGATGACTTTGCTCGCCACGTCGCGGGACTTGCCCTCGCTCGGGGCGGTGTGCATGCGGAAACCCGGCGCGGCGTTCACCTCGCAGATCGCGCCGCCCACCTCGCGGTAACTGCGCGTGATGTCAGGGGTCAGGAAGTCCACGCCGATGACGTCGAGGCCGATTGCACTCGCCGCCCGAACCGCCATCTCCTGGTTGTCGGGATGCACGGAATCCGTCAGGTCGATGGCCGTGCCACCGGTGGACAAGTTGCCGGTCGAGCGCAGGTAGAACACCTGACCCGGAGGCAGGATGGTCTGGTACCTGATGCCGCCCTGTTCCATCAGGCGCTCGGCCTGGTGATCGAACTCCAGGCGCGTCAACACTTTTTCGTGACCGATGCCCCGGCGAGGATCGCTGTTCACCAGATCGACCAGTTCAGCCATCGTGTGCACGCCGTCGCCCACGACATGGCCCGGCACGCGCTTGGCGACCGCGACGAGTTCGCCGTGGATGACCAGCATGCGGTGATCGAAACCCTCGATGTAACGCTCCAGAATCACGGCGCGACTGTGCTCGCGGGCCTTTTCGAACGCGGCCAGCACCTGCTCGACGGCGGTCAGGTTGATTGAGACGCCGCGGCCATGGTTGGCGTTCAACGGCTTGACCACGAGCGGAAAGCCGATGCGGTTGGCCATCCTGCGCGCATCCTCGGGCGTGTAGACCAACTCCTGGCGCGGCACGGGCAGGCCCAGATCGCCCAGGATACGGTTGGTCTCCTGCTTGTCCGACGCAATTTCCACGGCGATGTGCCTGGTTTCACTGGTGACCGTCGCCTGGATGCGCTTCTGGTTGCGGCCGTAGCCGAACTGGACCAGCGAGTAGTCGTTCAGCCGAAGCCAAGGAATATCGCGAGATTCCGCGGCCCGCACCAGCGACGCCGTCGACGGACCCAGCGCGCGCCTCAGGGCCTGGCGAATGAGGTCGTTCAACTCCTCGGTGAAGAGGAACTCCGGGTCGCGCAAGGCTTCCGGCGCCAGTTCCGGCGGCACGAGGTGGTGCAGCAGCTTCATCGCCAGCAGGCCCGCCGCCTCGCCGACCCGCGCTTCGTCGTATTCGTACACCACGTGGTATTCGCCCGGCTTTCCCGTGCCACGCGTCTTGCCGAACGTGACGTGCGCGCCGGCCAGGTTCTGCAATTCGATGGCCACGTGCTCCAGCACATGTCCGAGCCAGGTGCCGCCGTCCTCGGTCAGACGCCGCACGAAGCCGCCCTCGCTGCCGTGCGAGCAGGAGTGCTCCCGCAACGTCGGAATATGCGTCAGCAACTGCTCCACGAAACCGGGAATGGCCGCGGACGGTCGGTCCTCCAAGGGGCCCAACTGCACCGTCAGGCGCATGACCGGGAAGTGCGCGTAGAGATTGGGTCCCTGGTAGACGCGTGTTTCGAGGAGCTGCATGCCGTGTCCGTGCGCAAAAGGTCCATGGGCAACGTGTGGACCGGCAGGATAGCACGGGTTTCGCGCGGTTGTCAGGCGGCCCGACAGGTGCGTGGCCGGTTCGTGGAAGTGGGCAAAAACACGCAGGGCCACCGCCTTTTCGAGCAGTGGCCCCGGGTGCTTTCGCTGCTACCGAGCGGTCAGACGTTGCGCGGCGCCGACGACCGGTGCGCGCTGCCGGTGCTGGCGGTGCTGGTGCTGGCGGCGCTGCCCGCGGCGTGCTTCCGGCTGGACTGCTCATGCTCGCCGCCGATGCCCATCCGGTTCGGCAGGTCGGTGACCATGTCCTTGGCGCCCTGCCAGCTCTCGCCGACTCGATTGCTGATGTCCTCGCGCAACTTCTTGCCTTCCTTGGGGGCGAACAGCATGCCGATGCCGACGCCGCACAGGACGCCGACCGCGAACAGGCCGACGCCCGGGATGATCCAGTTCGCCGCGTCGTTCTTGCGCTGCAGGCCGAAGAGGTCGAGGATGTCGTTGGAATCCCACTTGTTGACGTCGCGCAGGTTCATGGCCTTCTCCAGGTTGATGTCGTTGATGAAGTCGGACAGCTTGAGCTTCATGGTTCGCTCCCGTGGCAGCCGGCGCTTGCCGGTCGCGCAGTGTTGAGTCGTGCACGTTTCGCTTTTCCGTAGCCAGAACTAGCGGTTGGAAGGTCCGCCGAAGCTCGACCCGCCCCCGCCGCCGCTGGCCCGCGTGGTCGGGTTGCCGTCGCCGTTGAGGCCCTCGTAAGCTCCCTCGGCGAACCTGGTCACCTGGTTGCGCACCAACGGCACAAGCAGTGCCCGGGCGCCGGCGCCGAGCAGCAGCGCACCGAAGCGACCGCCGCCCAGCAGGTAGCCGATGCCGAACGCGGCGCCGAGGACGGCGAACGGGTGGCGCTCCATGTTGCCCTTGAGGTCGACCCGCCGCGACAGGTTCTCCAACAGGTCGGTGGCGCGCGACCAACCCTGTCCGGCAACTGCGGATTCGCTCTCACCGAACGCGGCCGACCCGTATTGCCGCGAGGGGCCGGTGTACTGGTCCGAGTTGCTGTAGGAGGCTGCCGCCGCCGGGGCGTGGACCTCGCTGCTGGCGCGGCGGGGCTTGACGCTTGAGCCGTTGGCTCCGGTGGCCTTGTCATTCTTGCCGTTCATGAAGACTCCTGACTGCTGTGTGCAGCGGACTGTGATGGTGTCCCGAGGTGGCGAGTGCCTACTTGCGGGCGAACAAGCGACCGACCAGGAAACCCACCGTCAACGCACCGAAAAACGCCACCGCTGGCCGATCGCTCAGGAACTGCATGACGCTTCGGTTGAAGCTCCCGACCTTGCCCTCCTGCTGAGCCACGGTGGGCTGATCCCGGCGACCACCGAAGTCCGGGTCGCTGTACTGGTACTGTTGCTTCGTGTTGACCATGGCTTGGTGCTCCCTTGGTTTCTTCGACTTGTTGTGACCCGCGAGCGGCCGCAAGCCCTGTTCTGGCTTGCGGAAAGCGACCGCACTGCCAACGTGCACTCCAGGCCTCGCTCGGTCTGCCGCTCCACAGCGCAAGGCTGAGAAGCGGCTAGACGTCGCGCGGTTGCGGCGTGCCGTTCAGGGTCGTTGTTAGGGCCTTCGTGTCGACATGGGACTGTACGCAGCGCCGCCCGGGCGTGTCAAGAACGCTGCCAGCGACGTGCTGCAACCGCGCGGACAGGTTGAGTAAACTGGCCAAGTTCGCGCTCGCTCTGCACTCTACTCGCAGCGTCAGCTGGCCGTTTTTGCGCGACTTTTCTGGCAACCTTGCGCATCCCCTCGGAACCACGGCTTGCGCCCGTGCAAGCCCGCTTGCTTGAACAATCGAGGCCCATGAGCTAGCTTTGTGCGCGTGTGTGGACAACGCCGCGAGATCCAGGAGTGCGCATGGACCTGAACGCCATGGTGGTCTTCGCCCGCGTCGTCGAGGAGAAAGGCTTCTCCACCGCCGCGCGCCGCCTGGGTCTCTCCAAGTCGGCGGTCAGCAAGCAGATTGCCCAGTTGGAGGACCGTGTCGGCGCCCGGCTGTTACACCGCACGACCCGGCGCTTGAGCCTGACCGACGTCGGCGCTGCCTTCTACGAACGTTGCGCGCGCATCCTGGCCGAGGCCGAGGAGGCTGAACTCGCGGTCAGCCGCATGCACACCGTACCGCGCGGCACCTTGCGCGTTTCGGGGCCCACATCGTTCGGCGGGCGGTATCTCGCGTCCGCGGTTGCGGAATTCCTCGCCCTGTACCCGGACCTCAAGGTCGACCTGATTCTGAACGATCGCGTGGTGGATCTGATCGAGGAAGGCTACGATCTGGCATTGCGCATCGGGCGGTTGGCGGATTCGAGCCTGATCGCGCGAAAGCTTTGTCCCATGCCGCGCGTCATCGTCGCCTCGCCGGAATACCTGGCCACGCGAGGCACACCGCAGGCACCCGCCGATCTCGCGCAGCACAACTGCCTGCTCTACAGCTATCAGGCAACCGGGGACGCGTGGCATTTCCTGGTCGGTGCCGCGGAGGTCTCGGTGCACGTGGCCGGCAACTTCCGCGCCAACAACGGCGATGTGTTGCTCGCGGGAGCACGCGCGGGGCTCGGTATCGCGATGTTGCCGGGCTTCCTGGCGGGACCGGACTTGTGCACGGGGCGGCTGGTGGAAGTGCTCCGACCGTACCGGGACTTCGCACACGCCATCAGCGCCGTTTACCCGCACAATCGCCACTTGTCAGCCAAGGTCCGTATTTTCGTGGATTTCCTGGTCGAGCGCTACGCCAGGCCCCCCTGGGACATCCACTGCCCTGACGGCGAAGCCTGAACTTCGGAAGCCTGCCATGGACGTGGCACGAACCCCAGTCGCGCGCTGAGAGTCGCCCACTTGCGGGGTGCGGCCCGGGCGTGGCTGTTGCGGCTCGCGAGTCGGAAGGGGTATGGTGCAACCAGAGGCAAATCGAGGCGACCATGCATGTTCCCGAGCTTTGGTCACAGGAGGATCAGCACGCGCTGGCTGCCTTCGAAATCGCGTTGAAGAACGATGATCTCGCCGGCGCGCTTCTGGCCGTCGAGGGCGCGTCGCCCCAGCTCTCGGCGGATTGCCGCCTGGCGATTCACGAGCTCGGCCGGCGTGTGCTGAGCTACGGCGACGATGCGGTAGCGGCCCTGGTGCGCGTGCTCGTCCACGAGGCGGGCTTCCAAGGCGACCCGGAGGACTACTACAACCCGCAAAACAGCTACTTGAGCGCGGTGATCGAGCGCAAGCGCGGGCTACCGATCCTGCTGTCGGCGCTGTGGATGCTTGTCGGCGAACAGGCCGGATCCAAGGTGGAAGGCATCGGCTTGCCCGGCCACTTCATCGTGCGCGTCGGCGGCGAGGACGGCGTCCTGGTCGATCCCTTCGCGGGCGGACGCACCATGACGGTGGCGGACTGCGCGCAAATGGTCGCGACGCTCTCGAATGGCACGGTGGCCTGGAGCGAAACGTACCTGGCGAAGACGAGCCTCGATTCGCTGCTGGAACGGGTACTGCGCAACCTGATGCACAGCTATCAGCGTTCGGGCGAGCCGGAAAAGCTGTTTCGCGCGGCGAAGTTCTACTCGTCGTTGCGGCCCAACGAAGTCGAGCCGCTGCTCGTGCACGCCCGTCTGGCCGAAGCGATGGGCGCGCGGCAGATGGCGCTGGACATCTACGGGTCGATCCAGGACCACTTCCCGAACACGCCGGCGGCCGATCTGGCGGGCGAGAGACTGGTCGATATCCGCGCCGAACCATTCGAGACGAACTGACGTTGTCCGCCCTCCCTGCTACCGCAACGCTCCCAACGCTTTTTCACCCGAGGTCTTCATGCCCGACGCCTTGACCGTTCGAGTTGCCGCGCGCGCCGTTTCTCAACTCGAAAGTGGTATCGCCCGGCTCTGCGACTACCTGCGCATCCCCGCGATCTCTTGCGATTACGCGCATCACGGCGACGTCCGGCAATTGGCCGCGCGCGTGACCGCGGATCTGGGCGCACTGGGCATGGACAACGCCAAGGTGCTGGAACTGGACGGCGCGCTGCCTCTGGTGACCGCGGAGTGGCTGAAAGCGCCCGGAAAGCCGACGATCCTCATCTACGGCCACCTCGACCTGCAGCCCGACGGAGAAGGCTGGGAGTCGCCGCCGCACGAACCGACCCGCCGCGGCGATCGGTTGTTCGCGCGCGGGGCAGCCGACGACATGGGCGGCTGGGTGTCGCATCTCGTGGCGATCGAGGCCTGGCTGGCGGAAACGGGTGAACTGCCCTGCAATCTGCGGCTGGTGGTCGAAAGCGAGGAGGAGATCGGCTCGCCCAACCTGGAACGCTACATGGACGCCTTTCCGGAAGTGTTCCAAGCGGATGCGATGATCCTGACCGATTGCGAGAACCCCTCGACCGAGGTGCCCGGGCTGACCGTGTCCCTGCGCGGCCTGTTCGAGGTCATCGTGACGGCCGAAGCGCTTTCCGGCGACGTGCACTCGGGGCTTTGGGGCAATCTCGTGCCGGACGTGTCGACTGCGCTGTGCCAGTTGATCGCGCGGCTGGTGGACCAGGATGGCCGGCTGGTGGTCGGGCGCATGGACGTGAGCCAGGCCCGGGCCGATGCCGCCGCGCTGGCGCCGATCGAGCCCGCGGTGATTCGCGCCGGCGCGCACCTGCTCGAAGGCGTGAATCCGCTGCCACTGCGCGATCGTTCGTCTGGCGAGTGGGCCTGGCTGCAGCCGGCGATCACCGTGGTTTCGACGACGTTGCCCACGGCCCAGCAGAAGCGCAATGCCCTGCGCGCCAAGGCGACGGCCGTGCTGTCGGTGCGGCTGGCACCCGAGCAGCGCGCGGCCGACATGCTGGTGGCTATCGAGGAAGTGCTGAAGCGTGATGTGCCGCAAGGAGTTCGCGTCAGCGTGACCCAAGAGCGCGGCGCCGGGGAGGGCTGGCTGTACGAGCCGAAAGGGCCTGCGTTCGAGGCGGCAGACCGGGCCTACGAGCACACGTGGGGGAACAAGCTGGCCCGCGTCGGTGTGGGCGGGTCGATTCCGTTCGTGGCGCTTTTCGGCCGTCGTTTTGCCGGATTGCCGCTACTGCTGAACGGCGTGATGGACCCCGAGACTAGCGCCCACGGGCCGAACGAGTCGCTGCACCTGGGCATATTCGAGAAGGCCATCGCTGCGAACGTGCATCTGTATGCGGAGTTGGCGGCGCCTGGGGTGCTGTGACATGATACTCAGGCCGCCATCAGTGCGACTCCGATGAAGAAGCCTTCGTTGCCGACGGGCTGATACAGTGGCAGCAGGATCCAGCCACTCAAGGGCGCGCGCACTTCGCCGCGCGCGTCCTCGGCCAGCACGTCACCGGCGGCGACAGCTTGGAAGTTGCGAAAACCAGGCAGCATCTTGAACGAATCGGTCGGGGCGATGTTGTGCCGGTAGGTGACGCTGACCGCGGGCAGGCCCTGACCGACGCGCGCCAACCGCTCGGTGCGCTCTGCCAGGTCCGGCACCGCGGACCAAGCGATGCACCCGGTCGCCGCCAGGAACAGCCACGCAGCATTCTCCAAGGTATCCGCGGTTTGCGGCGAATCGTGCTGGCCACCCTCGACGCCGATTGCGACATGGCCGCGATTGGTGAAGTACTCCAACGTCGTGCCCGGGATCGCCTTCTCGAGTCCCGCGATCGCCGGCAGCACCAGATGGCCACCCAGCGCGTAATTCTCGGGCAGATCGCAGGTCACCAGGAAGGGCACACCGTCCGCGCTCATGCTGTGCAGATCCAGCACGAACATCTGGCCTTGCGCCTCGGCGGCGCGGCGATCGAATTCCTCCAGCAGTTCCGCCTGTTCCACGTCCTCCGCGGTATGCCCCTCGGTCTCGCGCAGGGCGAGCAGCGAAGTTTCGTCCCAGCAGCGGTTCAAGTCGCGATCGGTGTAGCGCTGGCCCAACCGCAGCGCGCCGATGTTGCCGCAAAGGCCGACGAGCGACCCGTTCACCACCGTGCCGGTCTGCTGTAAATGCGCAAAAACGCGACGGATTGCGATCACGCCGCCAGGTTCGTTGCCGTGCATGCCGCCGGTCAACAGGACCGTCGGTCCCGGGCGGCCCTGCGCGATCTCGCCCAGCCGATGGTCCGGTCCCACTTCGATGCCGGTGCGGCGGGCGAAACGCGGAAGCTCTAGGTCCTCGGGCAAATCGAAACCCATGGTCATTCCTCCGGTCAGGTTCCGTACCCGCGGCGGCCAGTCTGGTCGCGGGCGAGACAGTAGTCATCTCCTTCAAGGTACGCAATTCCCATTATCAGGCCAAACCGTGAAGACTTCGCATGACGCCACGCAGACGCCACGCCGCGCCGTCTTGCCGCCACGCCCACTGCTGGCTACCCTGCGCGCTCCGAGACTTGACTGCCCGGCGGTGCCGCACGATGAACGTCCTCTTCCTGTCCCCCGGCTATCCCAGTGAAATGCCTGAATTTGTTCGCGGTCTGGCCGAAGTCGGCGCGCGCGTCTTCGGCGTCGGTGATCAACCCCTGGGCGCGCTGCCCGAGACGACCCGCCACCATTTGACGGGCTACCTGCAAGTGCCGCAAATGTGGGATGAACTCGATGTCGTGCGCCGGGTGCGCGCGTGGGTCGGCGATCACGAACTGCACCGCGTCGAAAGCCTGTCCGAGTATTCCGTAGTGCTTGCGGCGCGGTTGCGCGAGGCGTTGGGCGTGCGCGGCCTTCGGGTCGAGCATGCGATCGCGTTTCGGGACAAGGAGCGGATGAAGCAGGTGCTCGACGCCGCGGGCATCCGGACGCCTCGCCACGCGCGCGCCACGACCGCCAAGGAACTGTACGAGGCCGCGGAACGCATCGGTTATCCTTTGATCGTCAAGCCAATCGACGGCGCGGGTTCGGCGCACACCTTCCGCTGCGACGATCGCCAGGATCTCGATCGTGCCGCCCTCGGAACGGCGCACTTGCCCCAGGTCAGCGTCGAGGAATTCGTGGAAGGCGATGAATTCACATTCGATACGCTGACCTGCAATGGCAAGATCCTGTACCACAACATCGCCTGGTACCGGCCCCGACCGCTGGCCGCGCGCACCAACGAATGGATCTCGCCCCAGGTGATCGCGTTGCGCGACGTCGAGGCCAAGGACCTGCAGGGCGGGGTCAAGATGGGCCGCAAGGTCCTGAAAGCCCTCGGCTTCGACAGCGGTTTCACCCACATGGAGTGGTACCGCAAGAAGGACGGCGAGGTCGTGTTCGGCGAAATCGGCGGTCGGCCACCGGGCGCGCGCCAGGTCGATCAGATGAACTACGCGTGCGATTTCGATAGTTTTCGCGAGTGGGCGAACATCGTCTGCCACGGACGCATGGAGGCGCGCATCGACCGAAAGTACAACGTCGCGACGGTGTTCAAGCGCGCGCAAGGCCAGGGCCGCATCCGCAAGATCGAGGGGCTGCAACGCCTGCGCCGTGACTTCGGCCGGGCGATCGTGTGGGAGAACCTGCTGCCGATCGGGGCCGAGCGCCGCAACTGGCTGCAGACACTCATTTCAGACGGTTTCCTGATGGTGCGGCACCCCGATCTGGCGCGCACGGTCGAGATGGCCGATCGGATTGGCACCGAACTCAAGCTTTACGCGAGTTGATGGCGCACCGGCGTCGGCCCGCGGCAATCGAAGTCCACTTGCACGCTCCGCTGTTCTTGCAGAAGCACGTGTAGAGCAGGCCGCCACCCTGGTGCACGCCGGTCAGGCGCGCGGACCGCCGAGTTCCCTTCGCGATCCCGACCAGGTGCCCGCGCCTGCTTGCCCGGTCGCGGCCCGGTCTGCAACCCTGGATGGCGTGGGCCGTGCGCGCCCATGACCGTCCGAACGGCAACGGAGGCGAGATGGCGAACCGTGAGCCCTCTAGGAACGACGCTGGTCGGCCACGCCCGCCCTGGTCCGTCGATGACGACGCGGCTCGGGATCGTGACCGCGGCACCACGACCGGATCGTTGATCGGCGACGTCGTGACACACATGACCGGCCATCCGGACTTGCACTATCCGCGCGGCGAGGACCACATCGGCATCGCGACGTCGGAAACCGCTCGTTCGACGGCCGGCATGGCGCCGTCCCGCGAAGACTGGCGGCTTGCTGAACCAGCGGTGCACTTCGGTCACGGCGCCTGGAACCACCACGGCGGGGAAAATGTAAAATGGTCCGATGAGTTGGAGGACACCTTGCAGCGGGAATGGCGAGCCATGCGCCACAGCGAGGCGTGGCAGGACGTGCGCGATTGGGTCCGCCGCGGCTGGGAATCGGCGCGCCGTCGCCAGTAGCCCGCGGTTGCCTCGCAGGCCCGCGTCCCGTACCGTTTGGCCATGCACGTCATCGAACTCCACGGCGGCTTCGGCTTGAATCACTTGCGCTTGGCGGAACGGCCGATGCCCGAACCCGGGCCGGGTCAGGTCCTGCTGAGGCTGCGCGCCGCCTCGCTCAACTACCGCGACCTCCTGATGATCGACGGGAAGTACAACCCGCGTCAGCCCTTACCTCTGGTGCCCCTGTCGGACGGCGCCGGCGAGGTCGTCGCGCTCGGGCCTGAAGTGACACGCGTGGCGCTGGGCGATCGGGTGCTGCCGCTGTTCGCCCAGCAATGGTTCGCTGGACCGCCGAGCCGGGATCGGCTGAGGACGACTCTCGGTGGGCCGCTGGACGGCGTGCTCGCCCAGTACGCGGTGTTTCCTGCAGAATCCGTGGTACACGCGCCCGAGCACCTGTCCGACCTCGAGGCGGCGACCTTGCCCTGCGCGGCGCTGACCGCGTGGTCGGCCCTGCTGGAGCACGGTCACCTGCAACCCGGTGAAACCGTGCTGGTCCAAGGCACGGGCGGCGTCGCGCTCTTTGCCCTCCAGTTCGCGGTGGCTTGTGGCGCCCGCGTCATCGTGACCTCGCGCAGTGATGCAAAACTAGAGAAGGCAAGAGCACTTGGCGCGTGGGAGACCATCCAGGTCACCCAGACTCCCGGTTGGGGCAAGCGCGTGCTCGAACTGACCGGGGGCGCGGGCGTCGATCACGTCGTGGAACTGGGCGGCGCCGATACCTTCGGCGAATCGCTGAAGGCGGTGCGTCCGGGCGGCCACGTCGCGGTCATCGGCGTGCTGGGCGGTTCGATGCTGCAAACCAACCTGCTGCCGATCGTCATGAATCATCTGCGGATTCTCGGCGTGCTGGTCGGTCACCGCGACGCTTTCGAGGCAATGAACCGCGCGATCAGCCAGCATGGCCTGCGACCGGTCATCGATCGGGTGTTCGACTGGCAGGACGCAGCCGACGCCTTGGCCTATCTCCGCTCCGGCGCGCACATGGGCAAGGTGTGCCTGCGCATCACCTGATCTTGAGGCTGGGCCGCGATCGAACTAGAGTCGAGCCCGA